>JALOQC010000619.1 GCA_025453555.1 Myxococcota bacterium
CGTCGGCACCGTCATCTACAACCAGCAGCGCGGCGAGTTCACCGCCAAGCGCGGCCCGATCTTCGCGAACCTCGTGCTCGCGGACGAGATCAACCGCGCGCCCGCGAAGGTGCAGTCGGCGCTCCTCGAGGCGATGCAGGAGCTGCAGGTCACGATCGGCGATCAAACGTACAAGCTGACCCCGCCTTTCCTCGTGATGGCGACGCAGAACCCCGTCGAGCAGGAGGGCACCTACCCCCTCGCGGAGGCGCAGGTCGACCGCTTCATGCTTCACGTGAAGGTCGAGTATCCGACCAAGGAAGAAGAGCGGAAGATCATGGAGCGCATGGCGGATCGGCTGCTCATGGGCAGCACGCCGCAGGCACAGGATCCGAACGCGGTGCGGCAGGTGACGACGCCCGCGCAGCTCCTCGACGCCCGCCGCACCATCGGCCACGTCTACATGGACGAGCGCATCAAGGACTACATCGTCCAGGTCGTCACCTCGACGCGCGATCCGGGCGCGGTGGGCCTCAAGGATCTGCGCGACATGATCGCGCACGGCGCCTCGCCCCGCGCGTCGATCGCGCTGAACGTCGCCGCGAAGGCGCACGCGTTCCTCAAGCACCGCGGCTACGTGACGCCGGAGGACGTGAAGGCAGTCGGCCACGACGTGCTCCGCCACCGCATCATCCGCACCTACGAGGCGGAGGCCGAGGAGATCACGAGCGAGGCCTTGGTCCGCCGGATCTTCGAGGCGGTCGAGGTCCCCTGAGCCGTCGCGATCGCAGGCGTGAAGTCGAACCTCCACCCCGCTCTCGTTCGAATCTCTCGAGAAGCAGTCGGCCCGTGAAGTCATGATCCCGAAGGATCTCGTCAAGAAGCTCCGAAAGATCGAGATCCGCACCTCGCGGCTCGCGAACGAGCAGCTCGCGGGCAGCTACCATTCCGTCTTCAAGGGCCAGGGCATGGCCTTCTCGGAGGTGCGTCAGTACCAGCACGGAGACGACGTCCGTTTCATCGATTGGAACGTCTCCGCGCGCATGAACGAAGCGTACGTGAAGGTCTTCACGGAAGAGCGTGAGATGACCGTCATGCTCCTCGTCGATCTCTCGGCGTCGGAGCGCTTCGGAAGCGTGGGTCGCCCGAAGGTCGAGTCGGTGGCGGAGATCTCGGCGCTGCTGGCGTTCTCCGCGATCAAGAACGACGACCGCGTGGGGCTCGTGCTCTTCTCGGATCGCATCGAGCGCTTCGTGCCACCCAAGAAGGGGCGCGGGCACGTGATGCGTGTGGTGACCGAGATCCTGAACGCGCAGCCGAAGGGTGAAGGCACCGACCTGAGCGTCGCGCTCGATCTGCTCGGCAGCTTGAGCAAGCGGCGGAGCGTGGCGTTCCTCGTGAGCGACTTCATCGACGAGGGCTACGAGAAGCCGCTGCGCGTCGCGTCGCGGCGCCACGACCTGATCCCGGTGCAGGTGGTCGATCCGCGCGAGGAGTCGCTGCCCGACGTGGGGCTCGCGCTGGTGGAGGATCTCGAGACGGGCGAGCTGGTGGAGGTCGACACCAGCGACCCCCGCGTGCGGCGCGCCTTCGCGCGGCAGGTTCACGTGCAGAAGGCCAAGCGCGAGCAGCTCTTCCGGCGGCTGCGCATCGATCACGTCGAGGTGCGTACCGACGACGACTACGTGCGGCCCTTGGCGGAGCTCTTTCGGCGGCGACAGTCGCGCATGGGGCGGACGCGATGAGCGGGGACGCGATGAGCGGGGACGCGATGCGTGCGGATGCGACGAGTGGGGCGACTCGTGCACCTCGCGGTCGACGCTCCCACGCGAGCGCTGCGATCGTCGTCGCGTCGCTCGTGCTCGCGCTGCTGACGCCGCTCGCGTCGCGCGCCCAGGCCCCGACGCCGAACGAACCGAGCCCCGCGCCGCAGGCTCCGAACGATCCGAGCCCCACGCCGACACCGACTCCCGAACCGCCGAACGAACCGAGCCCGATCGCGCCGGATCCTTCGCTTCCGCCGAACGATCCGACACTGGTCGATCCGAGCGATCCGACCGATCCGAACGCGGACCCGACCGCCGATCCGACCGCGCCACCGAGCGAGCCTCCCGACGCGCCGCCGCCCTCGACGCTGCCCGCCGGCCAGGAGCCCGTGATCCACGTCGAGCTCACGCCCGACTCCGGGCTGATGACGGGCGACGTGCTCACGCTGACGCTGCGCGTGACCACGCCGGCGCGCGACGAGGTGACCATCCCGCGCGGGCAGAGCTTCGCGCCCTTCGAGGTGCTACACCGCCCGACGCCGCGCGTGGAGGTGCAGGGCGATCGCGCGACGCACGTGATCGAGCTGGAGCTGCTCGCGCTGGAGCCCGGCGATCACGAGCTGCCCTCGATCACGCTGCGCGTCGTGACCGCGGACGGCGTGGTCGGCGAGGTGCAGACCGCGCCGCTGCGCGTGCCCGTCGGCAGCGTGCTCGGCAACGAGCCGAACGCTGAGCCGAAGCCGCCCACCGAGCCGGTCGAGGTCTGGGAGGACGACTACACGCTCGCGTGGGTGCTCGGTGGCCTCGGGCTGATCTTGCTCGGCGCGCTCTTCGCGTGGCTCTTCGCGCGTTGGTGGCGTCGTCGCGCGAAGGCCGCCGCGCCGCCGCCCCCGCCGCGCCCACCGTGGGAGGTCGCGCTGGAGAAGCTCGAAGCGCTGCGCCTCGATCGCGACGCCGCGGTGCGCGAGGAGCGGGTGGTCGCGTGGGTCGACCAGGTGAGCGACGCGCTGCGCGAGTACCTCGGTCGTCGCTACGAGTTCGACGGCCTCGAGAGCACCACCGACGAGGTCGTGGCGGAGCTGAAGAAACGCAAATTGATCGGGCTCTCGCTCGACGAAGTGATCGCGCTCTTGCGCGATTGTGATCTCGTCAAGTTCGCCAAGGCGCCGCTCGGGGTCGAGCAATCGGACTTGCTGCTGGCGGGCGCGTTCCGCGTGGTGCGAACCACGGCGCCGATCGCGGGCGTGAGCGCCGATCGCGGGCGTGAGCGCGATGGGGCCGGTGACGGTGCCGGGGCCGAGCGCTCGAGGTGCTCCCGGCACGTCGGGGCCGACGCCACCGCCACCGAGCGGAGACATGCGATGGATGGGACCGCCCGCCGCCGGAGCGAGCGCGGGTTGGACGCCGCCGCCCCTATCGACCGCACCATCGGAGGTCGCGCCGGTCGCGACGCCTCCCGCGAGCGCCCCTTCGACGACGAGCGCGCCACAGCCGGGCCTCGCGAGCTTCGATCCGAGCGCGCCGTGGACTCCGCCGGGTGCGACGCCTTCCGCGCCCGCGCCGAAGGTCCGCGCGGAGGACGAGTGGATGCCGCCGGGCGCGCGCCTCGCCCCGACCTTCGAGCCACGCCTCGACGCCGCAGCTCCGAGTCCGAGTCCGACTCCTACTCCGAGTCCGACTCCGACTCCGAGTCCGACCAGCGGCGACGCGGTCGCTCCTCCGCCCGTGCGTTCGGCGGTCCTTCCCACCACGCGCGAGGTTCCCGCGGCGGAGGCGATCGCGCCCACGCCGGTGCGCTCCGCCGTGGTGCCGCAGACACGGGTCCCCGAACCGCCGACACCGACGTCCGAGGTTGCCTCCGCGGCGGGGTCAGCCGCCGCGGGTGCTCCGACGGACTTCCCCGCCACGCGTCCCCCCGCTGCGATGCCCGCCGCGATCCCGACGACGATGCCGCCGAGTTCGCCGGCGACTGCCGACGCGGACCGCACGCTCGTCGATGCGCCCGAGTCGATGCCTTCGACCGACCGCGCGACCGAAGGCGTGTCACGCACCGGCGACCCGCGCCTGCGCACCCTGCCCGGCTTCGGCGATCCCGATCGTGTGGGCCCGCGTCCCGCCCTCGATGCGGCAGAGGGTGATTCGAACGATCCGGAGGACCCGTCGTGAAGCCGTGGGTCCGACACACGTTGCCGCTCGCGTGGACCTTCGTGTTCCTCGTGCCCGCGGGTTACGCCGCCGCCTACTTGGTGGCAGGCCTCTACGAGGTGCCGCTCGACGAAGCGTCCTTCCGCTTCGAGCGCCCGTGGGGCGCGCTGCTCTTCGTCGCGCCGCCGCTCTTGCTCGCCGCGCACTACGTCCACCGCTGGCAGCGCCCGCGTTTGCAGGTCAGCCGCGGTCAGACCCTCGCCTCGATCCGCCCCGGCTGGCGCGCGTGGTTCGACGGATCCGTCACCGGCCTGCGGGTCGTCGCCTCCGCGCTGCTCGTCTTCGCGCTGATGGGCCCGCAGTCGATCCACGCCAAGGATCGCACCGAGGTCGACGGCATCGACATCGTGCTCGTGCTCGACATGTCGCGCTCGATGGAAGCGGCCGACGTGCAGCCGAACCGCTTCGACGCGCTCAAGACGGTCGTGCAGGACTTCCTCTCGCGGCGCCCGAACGATCGCATCGGCGCGGTGGTCTTCGGGCGCGACGCGTTCACGCTGATGCCGCTGACCACCGACAAAGAGGCGCTGCGCACGGTCATCCGCGAGCTGCAGCTCGACCTCATCGACGGTCGCGGCACCGCGATCGGCAACGGCGTCGGCACCGCGCTCAACCGCCTCCGGCAGAGCCGCGCGAAGTCGAAGGTCATCATCCTCGTGACCGACGGCGACTCGAACGCGGGCAACGTCTCGCCCGATCAAGCGGCGGAGCTCGCCGCGACCATGGAGGTGAAGATCTTCTCCATCCTCATGGGCGTGAGCGACGAAGCGCCGGTGAAGCAAGGCACCGACTTCTTCGGGCGGCCGCTCTTCGGGCTCATGAACCACCCCGTGAACCCGGAGCTCTTGCAGCGCATGAGCGCGCGCACGAACGGCGAGTTCTTCGGCGTCAACGACCGCCAGGGGCTCGAGCGGAGCTTCCACCGGATCCTCGACGAGCTCGAGAAGACGGAGATCGAAGACGGCGGTCGCGTGTACGGCGAGCTCTTCCCCGCGTTCGTGTGGCCCGCGATGGTGCTGCTCTTCTTCGAGCTCCTGCTCGGGCTCTTCGTGCTCCGGAGGTGGCCATGAGCGCGCGCGACTCACGCTCTCGCGCGGCGGAGCCCGCACGTGACGCGCACGACCACCACGGCTCGGCCGCGAAGTGGATCTGGCTCGTCGCGGTGCTCGTCGTGGTGGCTGCGATCGGCGTGCTCAGCGTCTTCGTGCCGGTCGAGTGGCGCTGGCCCGAGCTGCGCTGGTTCCTCGCGTTGCCCGCGGTGGCTGCGCTGCTGCTCGCGCTCGAGCTGCACCGTCAGGACCGCGCGACGAAACGGTTCGGCGATGTCGCGACGCTCTCCGCGCTCACGGTCGGTCGCGCGAACGCGTGGCGTCTCGTGCGCGGCAGCTTGCTCGTGCTCGGGCTCTGCTTCCTCGTGCTCGGGCTCGCCGGCCCGCGCTACGGAAGCCGCACGCGCATCCTCCACAAGCGCGGCGTCGACGTGGTCATCGCGCTCGACTTCTCGAAGTCGATGCTCGCGCGCGACGTGCGCCCGAGCCGCATCGAGCGCGCGAAGGCGGAGCTGCTCCGCATGCTCGACGAGATGGAGGGCGACCGGGTCGGCGTGGTCGCGTTCGCGGGCGAGACGATGGAATTCCCGATGACGGTCGACTACTCGGCCATCGGGCTCTTCCTGCGCGACCTCGGGCCCTACGACATGCCGGTCGGCGGCACCGCGATCGGACGCGCGCTGGTGGCGAGCAAACGTCTGCTCGAACGCAGCAACCCGGTGCCCGAAGGTGTGGATCCGGCGGACGCGCCGCGCGCTGCGCAGGTCGTCGTACTGCTCACCGACGGCGAGGATCACGAGGGCGATCCGCTCGGCGCGGCGGACGAGCTCGCGAACCTCGGGGTGAAGGTCTTCGTGGTCGGCATCGGCTCGCGCACCGGAGAGCCGATCCCGACGTACGCGCAGGACGGCACCTGGACCGGCTACCAGCGCGACGACAGCGGCGAGGTCGTGATGACCGCGCTCACGTCGGAGAACGAAGAGCAGCTCCGCGCGATCGCCGAGCGCACGGGC
>JALOQC010000205.1 GCA_025453555.1 Myxococcota bacterium
TCGCGAAGTCGTCCTCGACGGTCTCGGAAGCCCGAAAGCGATTGAGCGTGGCCGACCGCTGCGCGAGCGAGACGCTCGGGAGCGCGAGGAGGGCCAGCAGCGACGCCAACCACCAGGTTGTGCGGTTCGTTCTCATGAGATCCTTTCGTAGTGCTGTGTGGGGGAGCGGCCGCCAGGCGAACGACCCGGCGGCACGTGAGCGTCGCGGTCAGGCGACCGAACGATCGAGATGGAGACCGGGTCGAGATCGGAGACGTGGGCATCCACCCACGGCGTGGGGCGCAGCCTACGTCCCCACTCGCTTCATTCGCGACCGGCAACTCCCGGACGGGGTCGACGACGCGTCGAATCGGGTGTCCAGCACGATCTAGGCCGATGGATCGCGTTCCATTGGCTCGTGAGGGCTGGTGAGACCTCGGGCTCGCCCGAGACGGTGCGGTGTGGCATCAGCGCGCGATGGCGTCGCTCCTCGTTCCCGCGCTCCCCGCGCCCAAGAGCCGAACCCTCGCCACGCGGCGCCGTGCGCTCGTGCAGAGCCCCGAGCTCACGCGTTCGCTCGTGCGTTGGATGCTGGAGCTTCGCCGGGGCGGCGCGGCGCGGTGGCAGCCGCTCGCCGATCTCGCGGGGCTTCCTCTCGGTGAGGTCGTCGCGTCACCGTTCGGCCTTCGCGCGGTCGCGCTGGGGGTCGTGTCCGGTGCGACCACCGCCCACGTCGAGACGCGCGCGCTCCTGCCGTGGCCCGAGCGGTTCGGCGAGCTCGCGACCGCCGACGCCACGCACGGCGTCTGGGACGCGGGGAAGCTGCACGTCGGCAAGTACCAGTCGTTCCAAGCCGACGCGCCCCACGCGACCTACGATCCCTCGCACGTCGCGAAGTGGGGCCCGCACGAGCTGCTTCACCGCGCGGTCGGGTTCTTCTTCGCGAAGGACGCGACGCGCTTCGAGCACTACCTGGGCGCGCGCTTGAACGAGCTGCTCCCCGTCGCGCTCTGGTACGGCCACGATCAGGTCGCGCGGCTCGACGAGGACGACTTCGTGCGCACGCACGCGAAGCACGCGGCACCGGTCGAGGAGGCACACTGGCTCGTCGAGCCGGAGGACGCGCTCCTCGCCCGCGCGGAGCGGACCGCGCAGGCGCTCGTGCGGGGCATCGCGCACCTCGAGCGTGAGCTCGACGCGATCGATCGCGAGCGGGCGACCGGTCGCTGCGTAGCCACGCCCGTCGAGACGGGGGGCGCGCGCCTCGACGCCTCGAGCGACGCGCTCGCGTACGTGGTCGGCCACGTGGCGCGGCTGCGCGATCCGAGCGTCGCGGCGGTGCTCGACGCGATCCCGGTCGAGCTCGGTCGCTTCGACACGCTCGAGGCGTATCGCGCGCACGTGGAGGCGGTGCACGACGCGCTGCTCTTCGCGCGTCTGTCGATCGACGAGGACACGATCGCGGGGCTCCGGTCGCGACGTACGGTCTGGGATTGGCTGCATCGCGCGGCGCACTCGGGCGCGGACGTGCGCAAGCTCGCGAGCGCGGCGGGGCCGGAGCTGCGCGGTGAGCGAGACGTCGACGAAGGGCGCTGGCTCGAGAAGCTCACGCGGCTGCTCGGCGAGGAAGGCGCGGGGGCGGTGCTCGCGGACGGCATCGGGGGCGTCGCGCTCGGGCAGCTCCGCGAAGGCGTGCGCAGCGTGATGCCGCGCGTCGAGAGCTACCTCGACGACGAAGCGCTGGCGAGCTTCGCGACGAGCGCGGAGCTGCTGGCGCGCGCGCCGCTCGGCGAGCGGGTTCGAGCGCTGCTCGAGGTCGCGGAGGCGCCGATCGCGCTGCGCGAGCTCGCGGCGCTGGAGCGGGCGATCGCCGAGGCACGCCCGAGCGACGAAGCGGCGCACCTGTCGGAGCCGCCGCCCACACGAGCGCGCGATGGCGTGTGGGTGGGCAACGATCGGTTCGTCGTCGTCGAAGCGACGCACGACGTCGTCGCGCTGCACGCGGGAGACGCGGCGACGCCCGGTCGCTTCGTGTGGCTCGTGGGCGCGCACGACGGAGGGGTGTCGATCCTCCCGTGCAGCGACGAGGAGCGACGCTTCTTCGAGCGCGCGTGTGCGGCGGCGCAGCCAGCGAAAGGCACGAAGGTCGACGCGGAGTGGCTGAAGGAGGCGCTCGCGGCGGGTGTCCTCGCGTGGCGTCCGCGTTGAACCTTCGCGCTTCGGCTCCTGTGTCTCGTGCGGCCGTGGCGCGTTCCCTCGGCCTCCACCGACCTGCTACACCGCTCGGGCTCGAGAGAAGAGGCACGCGTGAGCGACGAGTGGATCGACGAGCGAGAAGGAGCGGGCGGCGCGCCCGGGGTCCGCTTGGACGCGAAGGGGCTCGTCGCCACGACGGGAGCACGCACCGTCAGCGCGCGTTGGGAGCAGGTCTTCGGTGTCGCGCTCGTGCCGGAGGTGGAGCCGCGGCGCGCGTTCGTGCTCGTCCCGCGAAGGCCTCCCGAGGCGCCGTGGATCGAGATCGTCCCGAAGGACTTGCCGGGCGAGCTGCGCGCGGAGGGGCTGGAGGGGCTCGCGCGTCGGGTGCGTGAGCGGATGACGCAGCGCGGTTACCGCAGTGGCGGGCCGACGCGTCCGCTCCTCGAGCCGCCAGCGTTGATGCAGCGCGTGCTCGCGCGCGAAGAGGTTCCGGGCGCGTTGGAGGTTCCGGTCGGCGCGGGACCCGGAGGTTGGTGGCGTCGCTTTCTCGACGTGTTCGCGGGAGGATCGGCCGGCGGGCTCGCGGGGCTCTACGCAGGCGCGTTCTCGGGTAGTCCGATCGTCGCGCTCGCGGTCGCGTCCGCCGGCGCCGCGCTCGGCGCGAGCGTGCCGGTCGCGCTTTCGTCGAGCTTCGAGAGCCTACGCGCGCGGCGTCGTCGTCCGCGGGTGTTGGTGCTCGCGCCCGACGGCTGCGTGGTCGGTTTGCCCACCGGACCCGAGGTCTTCGCGTGGCCGAACGTCGCGCGCTTCGTGGCCGAAGAGCAACCGCCGCCGGGACGAGAGAGTCCGCTGCGGCCGTGCCTCGCGGTCCACTTGAGCGACGGTCGCGTCGCGGGGACGATCGACGGCGCGTGGTTCGCCGAGCCGCTGCCGCTGATCGTCGCGGTGGCGGAGGCCTACCGAGGTCGCACGGGCGGCTGAGCGCGAACGTTCGTGCTCGGGGGATCGCTGCCGCATCGTGGACGGCGACGCGTGGTGGTGGACGATGGGTGGTGGACGACGCGTGATCGAGGAGTCGTGACCGACGAGTCGTGACCGACGAGTCGTGACCGACGAGTCGTGACCGACGAGTCGTGATCGAAGAGTCGTGACGGAAGAGTCGTGACGGAAGAGTCGTGACGGAAGAGTCGTGACGGAAGAGTCGTGACGGAAGAGTCGTGACCGAAGTCCGGATCGAACCGTCGCGACGACGAAGAATCGACGACACGGACGATCGCAGTTGAAACCGACGCCGCGCGCCCCGACAATCGCCCTCGGTGGCGCGCGACACGGTGGATCACGAGGTGATCGGTGAGTACCCGGAGTCCGGGTTCTCGGTCGATCGTTCGCGTTGGCCGCTCGTGGTGACGCGCACCGGCCGGACCTTCACGGCGGACCAGTTCGAGCTGCTCTACCGTCGCGCGATCGAAGAGTGCGAAGCGCGCGGGGAGAGCCCGTACCTCTCGCTCGTGGATGCGCGCGCGCTCCCGCTCCAAGCCTTCGCGGGGGTGCTCCGCGCGACCGTGATCGGGCTGCTCAACCGCTACCAAGCACGCGCGCAGGGCAGGCTGCTCGTCGAAGCGATCGTGCACGACGCCTTCCTCGCGCGCGGGACCTTCGCGGTGCTGCAGCGCGCGTACAAGCCGGCGTGGCCGCTCCGGATGTTCACGACCTTCGAGGACGCGGAGCGCTTCTGCTGGCGCGTGTGGCGCGACGGCGAGCGGAGCGGTCAGATCGACGTCGCTTCGCTGGCCGATCGCGCGAAGTGAAGGGTGCGTCACTCGCTCGGCTCGCCCGGCGTGGCTTCCCGACGGTGCTCGCGAGCCTCGATGCGCTCTCGTCGCTCGTCGAGCGCCGCGTCGTCCACTTCTTCGTCGGGCGCCGTGACTTCGTCGAGCAGCGCGAGCACGTGCGCCTCGAGCGCCTCGGCGATGCGCGCGTGAGCGATGGCGTTCGGGTGCATGTCGACTGGATGCACGTGCAGCCTCCGCGGGTCGGTGCGGCCGAGCGCCTCGCGCAGGTCCACGCAGCGGAGCGACGCCTCGTCGCAGAAGCGCAGCAGCGCCTCGTGCACCGGATCGAACGGGTATCCGCCCTCGTCGCCCACGAGCAGCGGGAGGATCGCGACCAGGAAGCGTCGGTCGCCGCGCGCCTCCACCGCGTCGCGCATCGCGCGCAGGTCGTCCTGCGTGCGCGCCCAACCGTCGGCGTTCTCCGGGCCCGTCATCCCGAGGTACCAGTCGACCGTGCGTCGCGTCTCCTCCGCGAGCCGACCGCGCGCGGTGAACGCCCGCACGAGCGCCGACCAGCCGAGCCAGCGCGGCAGCTTCCAATCCGGGGTCCCGGTGCGCTGCCGATCCATCACGAGGTCGTTCAAGTACTGTTGTCTAGCGCGGTGCTCCTCGCTCATCTCGAAGTCGTTGAGCACGAACGCGTAGACGACCACGTCGGGTTCCACGAGGGGAAGAAAGCGGGACAGATCGTCGCGGATCTGAGGTTGATCCGCGCCGCGTCGGCCGGCGTTCCACACTCGAATGGCGCGCGGTTCCATGACTGCGAGCTGCCACGGCTCCTGCGGTGTGCGACCGAGCGCGTCTTGCAAGCGCCGCTCGAGGCGACGAGGGAAGACCTCGTCCTCCGGGACGCCCGCGCCCTCCGTGAACGAGTCGCCGATCACCATCACCGACGGAACGCGCGCGTCGACGCGCAGCTCCGTGTCTCGCCTCGTGTGGGCGTTGTACGAGAAGAGCACGCAGTGGGGCGTGTGGTTCTCCAGCGCTCCGTCGAGCTGCGCTCCCGTGAAGCCGTGCTCCACCGCTTGCGAGTAGATCACCGAGTCCCGCAGATCGACGACGTCGAGCCCCCCTGCCACGACCTCGGGATAGCACTCGAGCCCGCGGCGCTTGTCCGCCGTCTCCAACATCCGGTGCGGCGGGTAGGTCGTGGGCTCGAGCCCCAGCAGCCGCACCGCGAGCTCCGCGATCGCGAAGCCGATCGCGAGCATGACCATCAGGTCGAAGCCCTTCGGACGCGTGGAGCGCGCGCCCGGTGTCCCGGAGTCCGCCGTCGTCGCTTCGCCCGCCTTCGAAGCGCCCGCCTTCGAACCGTCGTCGCTCGGCCGCCTCACCTTCGAATCACCCATCGAATGCTCGCGGTATTGGGGTCAGAACAAACGGTCTTTCCAGGTCCGTGGTGTTCGCTCGCTGACGATCTCGACCGGCAGATGATACGTAAAAGGCAAGGGTCCGCGCGTGCGGATGAATTCGACGATGTCGAGCAGCCCTTCGTCGAGGCTCGTCTGCGCCACGTACCCGAGCTTCTCCCGCGCGAGCGCGGCGCTGCAGGTCGCGAGCTTCACCTCGCAGGGCCGCGGCTCCACGAAGATCGGCTCGAGCGGCGAGAAGCCGATCACGCGGGCGAGGCGCTCCGCCAGCTCGAGGATGGTGATGAACCCCTCGTCCGGCCCGACGTTCACCACGAGGCCGTCGACGTCGTCGCCGATCACGAGTCGCTCGAGGCAACCGACCACGTCGCCGATCGGCGAGAAGCAGCGCATCTGCGAGCCGTCTCCGTAGACGATGGGCTGGCGCCCCTGGAGCATCAGGTTCGCCATGATGCTCGCGACGTTGCGGAAGGGATCGTCGTACTTCTGGCGCGCGCCGATGATGTTGTGTGGGATCGCGATGCAGTGCTCGAAGCCGTGCGTCTGCGCGAGGTTCACGAGGAGCTCCTCGGCCGCCACCTTCGCGATCGCGTAAGGATCGCGAGGTCGCACCGGCATGTCCTCGGTGAACGGCACCGGGTTGTCGCCATAGCGCGACATCGACGAGCAGTGGACGACGCGCCGCACGCGCCGTCGGATCGCGGCGGTGAAGGTGCTCACCGAGGCCTGCACGTTGTTCTGCACGACGAGCGCGGGCGAGAAGACGCTCAGGCCCTCGTACGCGGCGGCCGCGGTGTGCACCACCACGTCGACCCCTTCGAGCGCGCGCGTCATCGCGTCGAGGTCGCAGCAGTCGACCTCGTGGAAGGTCGCCTCGGTCGGCACGTTGTCGCGATAGCCGCCGATCAACGTGTCGTTGCCGGAGACGCGATGTCCCGCCGCGATCAGGCGATCGGCGAGGTGGCTCCCGAGGAATCCCGCGATGCCGGTGAGGAAGACGTGCACGCGGGCGCCAACGTAGCAGGTCGGCGCGTGGGGCCGAAGTCGCTTCGCTCTCGATCCTCTCCGAGGGTGTTGCCGTCGCCGACACCACCAATCGCGACGACGGGGACCGGCGACGCGGGGCTACGGATCGCGAAGGATCGCGACGACCGGTGAGGACGGACCGTGACGATCCGCGGACGCCGACGACTGTGGCGCTCGTCGGTCTACGTGGCGTCGCGGAACCGGCTCCACTCGAAGCCGAGCTTGCGCATGCGCGCGCGGAGGGTGTGCGGGTTGATGCCGAGCAAGTCCGCCGCGCCTCCGCGACCTTCGATCCGGCCTCGCGTCTTGCGCAGCACGTGCTCGAGGTGGCGCGTGATCACGTCGTCGAGCTTCCAGCTCGGGGGCTCCGGCTCCGGCGTGCTCAGGCTCGTCGCGATCGTCGGACCGCGCGCCGCGCGTCCCACGCCGAGCGCGGCCGCGAGCTCCAGCCGGCGCCCGTGGCCGAGGATCACCGCGCGCTCGATCACGGCCGCGAGCTCGCGCACGTTGCCGGGCCAGTCGTACGACGCGAGGAGCGAGAGGTCGTCGGGGGTCGGGTGCAGCTCGGTTCCACCGAGACGCTGGCCCGCGCGGGTCGCGAAGTGCGTCGCGAGCGCGGGCAGATCTTCGAGCCGCTCGCGCAGCGGTGGGATCACGAGCGGGAAGACGCTGAGCCGGTACCAGAGGTCCTCGCGGAAGCGCCCCTCGCGCACCATCGCGTAGAGATCGCGGTGGGTCGCGGCGACGACGCGCAGGTCGACGTGCAGCGGCGTCTGTCCGCCCACGCGCTCGATCGTTCCTTCCTGCAGCACGCGCAGCAGGCGCACCTGCGCGTCGAGCGGGAGCTCGCCGATCTCGTCGAGCATCAACGTCCCGCCGTCTGCGCGCTCGAACCAGCCGCGCCGCGTCTCCGTCGCGCCGGTGAAGCTGCCCTTCTCGTGCCCGAACAGGTGCGAGTCGACGAGCTGCGGGGGGATCGCGCCGCAGTTCACGCGCACCATCGGCCCCGCGTGACGCGGGGAGCGCTCGTGGATCGCGCGCGCGACGACCTCCTTGCCCGAGCCGGTCTCGCCGAGCAGCAGCACCGGCACGTCCGTGCTCGCGACCTGCGCCACACGCTCCATCACGCCGCGCAGTCCGCCTTGCTCGCCCACGAGCCCGTCGACGATCGAGCCGCGATTGAGCCGCGAGAGCAGCGCGCGGTTCTCCGCTTCGGCCGCGTCGCGCAGGCGGGCGAGCTCGTGCAGGCGTCGGTCGTGCGCGACCGCAGCGTCGATCGGCTCCGTGAGCGCCGCGAGCTCGGCGAGCAGCTCCGCAGGCAGCTCGCGATCGGACACCAGGTAGAGGAGGGTGCGGCTCGTCGGCAGTGGCACGAGCGCGATCGAGCTCGGACGACGACCTGCGCCGATCCCGAGCGGCCGATCGGGATCGGGCGCGCCCAGAAACGATCGCGTGGCCTCGCGTCGTGCATCCGCGAGCCCACGCGCGTCGATCGGATGCTGTCGACGCAAGTGCGCGGGCGCGTCGCCCACCACCCCGAGCGGCTCCCAGCGCGCGCGGTGCTCGTCGAAGAGGGCGACCACGACCGCACGCAGGGGGGTGAGCTCGCCGAGCAGCGCGTGCAGCCGGGGCAAGGTCGCCTCCAGCTCGAGCGCGCGCGAAGCCTCCCGCCACAGCCGCAGCTCGAGCGATTCCTCGGTCATCGGCCGCGCTCCGAGCACGGGCCGGGCCGCGTGGAAAGACCCCGAAACCATTCGTGTTTCGGCAACTGAGTCGGCATGGGCCGTATCATGACACGGATGCCCATCACGAGTGATGGGTAGAACCCGTGATTCTTCACGGGATCATTGGTGAGGGCTCACGGTCGGCTTCCGAGGCGTCGTCCGCACACGGGCTCGACGGACCGCGCGTGGTAACGTCCGGTCCCGCATGAAGGTGCTGCTCATCCGCCACTCGACGGCGGTCGGCCCGTACGAGGCTCCGACGGACGAAATGCGCTGGCTCAGCGCGGCGGGGCGCGCGCGCATGCGGCTGGTGGCGCGGCTCGTCGGCGCGGAGCTCACGCTCACGCGGATCTTCGCGAGCCCCCTCGCGCGTGCGCTCCAGACGGCGGACCTGCTCGCCGAGCACACCGGCTTCGCGGGCGCGGTCGAGGTCTGGCCGGCGCTCTCGGCCGAGCACGGCACCAGCGCCCAAGCGCTCGCCGCGCTCGATCACGTGCGCGACGACGACGTGGTCGCGCTCGTCACCCACGTGCCGAAGGTCGCGGTCCTCGCGGGCCATCTGCTCGGACGGGATCGGGTGCCCGAGTTCCACACCGCCACCGTGCTCGCCCTGCACCGCGACGCGACCGGGGCGCGCGAGCTCTGGACCCTCGACCCCGAGCGCATGACGATCGTGCGGCGCTGAAGATCGCGGTCGGTGCTCGCGAGCGGAGGGTGATCGCGGGCTGAACGTGATCGCGAATGTGATCGTGATCGTGATCGTGAACGGCGACGTCGTCGACACGTCGAGATCAGCGAACCGAGCGGCGACGACCGGACGATCGCGACGTTCGTGCACTCAACGACGACAGCGACCGGTCGCTTCGCAGGCGTTGCCGGGACCTTCGCACGTCTTGCCGCACATCCCGCAGTTCCCGTTCTGCGTCAGATCGGTCTCGCAGCCGTCGCGCGCGTCGTCGTTGCAGTCGTCGCGCAGCGCGGCGCACTCGATCACGCAGCCGCTCGCGGTGCATTCGCGTCGAACCTCGAACGCAGTCGGCTCGGGGCACGGAGCGTCGCACGCGCCGCAGTGCTCCCGGGTGTCGAGCGACTGTTCGCAGCCGTTGACGGCGTCGATGCGGCCGTCGCAGTTGCCGACGCCGGGGGCGCACTCGTAAACGCAACGACCGGACTCGCAGCGCGTGCCGACGGTGTCGGGCGGGAGTGGGGAAAGGCAGGTGCACGGGCCGGCATCGACGTCACCGGCGTCGACGTCGCTGGCGTCGACGTCGCCGGCATCGACGTCACCGTCGTTGGGCATCCCAGCGTCGTTCGTTCCGTCGAGACCGGTCCACGGCACGAGCTGCTCGGGCGCCACGTCGGGCGATACACAGTCCCCGCGCTCACACGTCTGCGTCGCATCGCACGTCTGGCCCACGCACGCGGCGGCGAGGAAGAGGTCGAGGCGCATCGTCCGCTCGCGCACGAAGCTCGTGCGGGCCTTGCGCGCGATCCCGATCGGAGCTCCGTCGCGCATCGCGCGGGCTTCGACGTCGAGGGGACCGAGCGCGCCACCACGTCGTTCGAGCACCACGTAACGAGGCAGCGCGCCGTCCGCGAGGTTCGCACGGGCGATCTGCTCGCCGCCCTCGAGTCCGAGCACGGAGACCTCGACCGCGTCGAACGCATCGCTCGCCAAGTCGGAGTCCACGACCACCACGAGCTGCGTCGGATCGGTCGGTGCACACGCGAGCGCGAGCGTGAGGAGGGCGAAGGCTCGCGCGATCTTCTTCGGGCTCGTGCCCTTCGCGGCGCGCGTCACGGCATCACCCCTTCCACGCGGCCCTGCAATCGCGGCGGATCGAAGTTCCCGTCGAGGCGCGGATCGGCCTCCGGACGAAGGGCGAGCGCGATCCCGAGCACGATCGCACCGACCACCACCGCGCCCGCCGCGCCGAGCCCGCCGCCCAAGCGACGTCGTCGGGTCGTGCGAGCGGCCTCGGCACGTTCGGCCTCGACCCGCGCCTGCTCGGCGTCGAGTCGTGCCCGCTCGGCTTCTTCGAGCGCACGTCGCCGCTCCTCTTCGGCCGCGAGCTCCTCCGGCGTCGGCAGCTGCGGGGCGACCTCCACGTAGACGTTCGTCTCGGTGGCGGCGACGACGGTCGCGTTCGTGCGTCCCGCTTCTTGCGCGCCTCGGTGCACGGTGACGACGCGGCCGCCCGGATCGACCGGGAAGGCCATCCCACGCAGAGCGGCTGGCAGCGCGCGACCGTCCACTCGGATCTCGAGGCCGGGCTCGTCCGGCGCGAGCGTCACGCGCAAGCGGCCCACCATCGGCTCGAGCTCGAGGCGCCGCTCCGCCGCGGTCGCCTTCACGTCGTCGGTCGCCTCGGCGGAGCGTTCGACCGAGCGCAGGTGCTCGATCGCCTCCACGTAGCGTCCGAGCTGGGCGAGCGCCTCCGCGAGGTTGTGCGCGATCGGGGGCGCCCATCGCAGCTCGAGCGCGCGCTCGAAACGATCCGCCGCCGCCGCGTGGTCTCCTGCGTGCGCGAGCTGTACGCCCTCGCCGAAGAGCGCGCGCGCGGCGGCGGTCTGCGCCTCGTCGGGTCGACCGTTGCGCGGTTGGGCCGCCGAGACGGACGCGAGCGCGACGATCAGGAAAGCCAAGAGGCGCGAAGCCATCGACGCGAGCGTAGCAACGGAAGCGGAATCGTGCAGCTTCACGCGCGGCGGACGCAAGGCGATGCGCACGGCTTCAAACACCGCCGACGACGCTCACGAACGGACGAACCACGGTCCGATGCGTCGCGCGACGAGACACCTCACGACGACGGAAAACGAAAGGCCGCGCCCGAAGACGCGGCCCTTCACGAGGTCACCGAACGATCAGCGGCAGGCGCCGCGGTGGTTCAGCGGAACGCCCGCGCCACGGCGGTAGCAGTCGTTCGAGTACGTGCGGCCGTCGCAGCCACAGACCGGGTTGTACACGGCTGGGCACGCGGTCGGCTCGTCGACGACGCAGACGCCCGCGAGGTCCGCGCCGCAGAACTCGTTGCCCGACATGTCGCAGCGGAGGCCGCTCGCGCAGACGAAGCCCGCGATGCCACCGCACATCTCGCCCTCACCACGGCCTGCGCCGACGCACTCGCCGACGTACGAGACCGAGATGCCGTGCTGCGCGGCCATGCACGCGTTGCCGTAGGTGCGATCGTCGCAGCCGCAGACGGGATCGTAGAGCGCGGTGCACGCGCCGGGCTGCGGCGCGCAGACGCCGGTCTGATCGGCCGCGCCGCAGAGCGCCTCGGGGGCGTAGCTGCAGAACTGACCCTCGGGGCACGCGAGGCCGAGG
>JALOQC010000206.1 GCA_025453555.1 Myxococcota bacterium
GCGGGAAGGGCGCGCGGAGGTCGCGAAGGTGCTCGACTTCGGGCTCGCCAAGCTGCGCGATCACAGCGGCGGCATGACGGTCACGCGCGCGGGCGCGATCGTCGGCACGCCCTACTACATGCCGCCCGAGCAGATCCGCGGCGAGGACGTGGACGCGCGCGGCGACGTCTACGCGCTCGGCGCGATGCTCTACAAAGCGTGCACGGGCGTGCCGCCCTTCGTCGCGAACACCCCGATGGGCGTGCTCACCAAGCACCTCACCGAAGAGCTCGTGCCTCCCTCGTCGCGCGCGCGCGGCAAGCCGTTGCCGATCGAGGCCGACGCGATCATCGGGCGTGCGATGCAGAAGGATCCGCGCGCGCGGCAGGAGAGCGCGGACGAGCTGAGGCGCGAGCTCCTCGCCTACCTCGCGTCGGTCGGGCACGCGGTGAGCGATCCGTCGCTCAGCTCGATCCCGGTGGGCCCGAAGGTGGGCGCGCCGACCTCGGTGGCCACGCGGCGCGACGTGGATCTCTACGAGAAGCGCCTGCGCCGTCGGGGGATCTTCACGTACCTCTTCGTGGCACTGCTCCTCGGCGGGCTCGGCGTGACGAGCTTCTTCGCGTGGAAGAAGTGGCGCGCCGAGCCGGTGGTGCCGACGGCGGAGGTCGAGCCGAACGACGAGCCCGAGCAGGCCATGGCGTTGCCGCCGCGGGTCGAGGTCACGGGCTACCTCGGCAAGCGCCAAGACGAGACGGTCGGCGACGTGGATCTCTGGGTCGTGACGAACCCGGGTCCCGAGCGGCGCTTCTTGCGCGCGGAGCTCGGCGCGCTTCCGAACGTCGACGTCGTGCTCGACGTGTACCGTCGCGGGCAGTCGACGCCGCTCGTGACGGTCGACAGCGGAGGTCGGCGCGTCGCGGAGCGTCTGCCGGCGTTCCCGTTCCCGCCCGGGGATCTCTTGCTGCGCGTGCGCGAGCGTTGGATCAACGGAGAGCTGCCGACCGAGAACGTGAGCGACACGTACACGCTGCGCTGGGAGCTCGTCGACGCGGAGCCCGGAACCGAGGTCGAGGTGAACGACACCTTCGAGCTCGCGAACGTGCTGCCGCTCGCGACGGATGTGCGCGGGCACCTCGCGTGGGCGGGGGACGTCGACGTGCTCTGTGCGGCCGAAGACGCCGGCCCGGTGGACGTCGTGCTCGACGGAGTGCCGGGGCTCGATCTGTTCTTGCGCGTCGGCGAGCGCGGCGGCTTCGGCGTGAAGCGCATCGACGAAGGGCGGGTGGGCGAAGGAGAGCGTGCATCGCTCGACGCGATCGGTGGCGGGCGCACGTGCGTCGAGGTCGGCGTCGCGACCGAAGCCGAGCGGCGCGCGAACGGCCAGGACGCGTGGGTGCTCCACGTGCGACCGCAGGCGCCATGAGCTCGCGTCGTCGGTTCGTGCGAGACGTCGTCGTGGGCGCGAGCGCGCTCGTGGGTGCGCTCGAAACGTTCGACGTGCTCGGCTCGGTTGCGCACGCGCGGCCCGTGCCGACCGGGCGCTTCGTCCGCATCCCGCACGGGGTGCCCTCGGATCATCCCTGGCGGACGGCCGGAGGCTCACCGCGCCGCGACTTTCGTGCTGCCGCGCTCGTCCCGCGTGTCGCGCCCACGCGGCGTTGGCAGGCGCGCGTCGGGGTCGGCCGATGCTTCGCGCCCGCGCTCTCGCGCGAAGGGTTGCTCCACGTCGCGAGCCAAGCCGGTGTCGGCTGCGTCGACACGAGCGGGCGCGTGCTCTGGTCGCTTCGGGTCGGCCTGCCTTCGGGAACGCCCGCCTTCACACCGGACGGCGAGGTCGCGATCGGGCTCGCGCCCACGCAGGTCGCGGTGGTCGGCGCGGGCGGGCTCCGCGTGCTCGCGACGCTCGCGGGTGCGGTGCGTGGATCGCCGCTCGTGCTCGACGACGGATCGGTGGTGGTGGCGGCGCTCGATCAAGCCGTGCATCGGATCGACGGGGAAGGGCGCGTGATCTTCCGGACCGCGATCGCGACGCAGGTGCGCGGCGCGGTGACGCAGGTGGGGCCACGTCTCTTCGCGGTGCCGGCGGGCGCGAGCGTGGTCTTCGTGGAGCTCGACGGGCGGATACGCGCGACGGTCGAGCTGCCGAGCGACGTCGCGTTCGACCTCGCGGCGACCGAGGGCGGCGAGGTCTTCGCGGTCGGGGTCGACGGCACGGTGAGCCGTGTGGGGCCGAGCGGCGTACGCTTCTCCGCGCGTACGGGGATCACCCCGTCGCTCACGAGCGGGATCGCGCTCGGCGGCGACGGACGCGTACGCTTCGGATCGCGCGAGCGTGGGCTCGCGATCGTCGACGCGAGCGGGACGGTGATCGATCCTCCGGAGAGCGAGCTCGCGCGGGGCGTGACCGCGGAGCTCGCCGTGGACGGGGAAGGCGCGAGCGTGGTCGTCGACGCGCGCGGCGCGCTCGTGGCGATCGAGTCCGATGGCCGCGTGCGTTGGGAGCTCGCGACGAACGACCGCGCGGACGCAGCGCCGGTGCTCGGCGCGGACGGAACGATCTACGTGGCGAGCTTCGGTGGAACCTTGGCCGCGTACGGCGCGTGAGGGCGAACGGACGTGGTGGACGCGAGCATCGAGGCGCTCGGGCGATGAGCTGGGACGACGTCTACGCGGCGGTGCGCTCCATCCCGCGTGGTCGCGTCGCGACCTACGGCGACGTCGCGCGCCAGCTCTCGCGCACGATCTCGCCCGCCGCGGTGGGCTGGGCGCTCGCCGCGTGCCCGGACGACGTGCCTTGGCAACGCGTGGTGCGCGCGGACGGAAGCCTGGCCGTCGACGCGGACGGGCTCGGGAGACAACGACGCTTGCTGGCGCGGGAGCGCGTGCGCTTCGACGACGCGGGCCGCGTGAAGCTGAAGACGTACCGACACACGTTCGAAGGCGAGGAGCCGTGAGGCCGAAGGTCGTCGTTCTCGTGCGTCTGTCCGGACGAACGGAGCGACCGTGAAGCCGATCGCGAACGTCATCGGCTTCGACGACGCGCCCTTCGCGCGCACCGACGAACGCGCGCCTCTGGTCGGGGTCGTGTACGCGCGCGACCGCCTCGACGGAGTGCTCGTCGGAGACGTCGCGCGCGACGGAGACGACGCGACGGATCGTGTGGTGTCGCTGATCGAAGGCTCGCGCTTCGACGCCCACGTCGCGGGGGTGCTCCTGCAAGGCATCGCGTTCGGCGGCTTCAACGTCGTCGATGCGCCCGCGCTCGCGGCTCGGCTCGGGCGCCCGGTGATCGTGGTCGCGCGCCGCGCTCCGGATCTGCCGCGCATGCACGCCGCGCTCGCGAAGGTTACGAACGCGGAGGCCAAGCGCGCGCGCCTCGACGCCGCCGGCCCGATGCGCGCGATGGGGAACGTGTTCGTGCAGATCTTCGGCACCGACGACGAGACCGCGGCCGCGACCCTCGCGCTGCACACGCGCCACGGCGCCTTCCCGGAGCCGCTCCGCGTCGCGCACCTGCTCGGCGCGGCCTTCATCCGGGGACACAGCCACGGCGGGGCGTGAGTTGCCAGCGCCTGGGTGGAGGGGGCCTCATTTGGGCTTCGCCCGATGGGGGAGGGGCGCCGGGACGCCGGAACGCCCCTCCAGGCAGAACCAGCGTCCGCGGCTGACAGGGGCGCCGGAACACCCCTCCGAGGCGACGAACGATGGTAGCGTCGGCCTTCGCATGGCTGGCTTCCTCCTCTCGATCGACCAAGGCACCACCGGCTCGACCGCGTTCGTGCTCTCTCCCGACGCGAAGGTGCTCGGGAAGGCGAACCGCGAGTACCCGCAGCACTTCCCGAAGCCCGGTTGGGTCGAGCACGACACCGCCGAGATCTGGGCGAGCGTGCTCGGCGCGATCGAGGACGCGCTGGCGATCGCGAAGGTGGACGCGAAGGACTGCCTCGCGATCGGCATCACGAACCAACGCGAGACCACGGTGATCTGGGATCGCACGACGAGCGCGCCGATCCACCGCGCGATCGTCTGGCAGGATCGCCGCACCGCGGACCGCTGTCGTGCGCTGCGTGACGCGGGGCACGAGGCGCTCTTCCGTTCGCGGACGGGCCTCGTGCTCGATCCCTACTTCAGCGGCACCAAGGTCGCGTGGATCCTCGATCACGTCGACGGCGCGCGTGCGAAGGCCGCCTCGGGTGCGCTCGCGTTCGGCACCATCGACAGTTGGCTCGTCTGGCAGCTCTCCGGCGGCGCTGCGCACGTGACGGATGCGACGAACGCCTCGCGCACGCTGCTCTACGACGTGCGCGCCGGGCGTTGGGACGAGGAGCTCGCGGGCCTGCTCGAGGTCCCGATGGCGCTCCTTCCCGAGGTGCGCTCGTGCGCGGAGATCTACGCCCGCACGAAGGGCGTGCCGGGCTTGCCGGACGGAATCCCGATCGCGGGCATGGCGGGCGATCAACAAGCCGCGCTCTTCGGGCAGACCTGCTTCGACGTCGGCGACGCGAAGTGCACGTACGGCACCGGCGCGTTCTTGCTGCAGAACACCGGCGAGACCTTCGTCCCCTCGAAGAACGGGCTCGTCACCACGATCGCGTGGCGCCTCGGCGGTCGCACCGTCTACGCGCTCGAAGGCAGCGCCTTCATCGCGGGTGCGGCGGTGCAGTGGCTGCGCGACGGGCTCGGCGTGATCGCGAAGGCCTCCGACATCGAGAAGAAGGCCGCGGAGGTCGAGTCGGCGGGCGAGGTCGTGTTCGTGCCCGCGCTCGCGGGCCTCGGCGCGCCGCATTGGGATCCCGACGCGCGTGGGTTGCTCTGCGGCCTGACCCGCGACACCAAGCTCGCGCACGTCTGCCGCGCGGTGCTCGACGGCATCGCGTACCAAATCGCGGATCTGGTCCTCGCGATGAATGCGGACGCGGCATCGGAAGGAAGCGCCCCCCTCGCGCGTCTGCGAGTGGACGGCGGCGCCGCCGCCAACGCGCTCCTCATGCAGTTCCAAGCCGATCTCCTCGGAGTCCCCGTCGACCGACCCGCCAACGTCGAGACCACCGCGCTCGGCGCGGCGTATCTCGCGGGCCTCGGCGCGGGGGTCTTCCCGGATCTCGGCGCGATCGTCGCGGCGCACCGCGTCGAGCGCACCTTCGAGCCGAAGGTCGACGCCGCGTGGCGACGAGCGCAGCTCGAACGATGGGGGCGTGCCGTGGCGCGCGCGCGAAGCACGGTGGAGACCTGAATGAGTGACGCGAAGAAGGACGAAGACCTGCGCGAGATCCCGGTGAGCTGGGAGGCGCTCGAGGACGCGTTCGAGAACAACGCGCCCGAGGTGCACAGCTACCTGCACGTCCAGACGGGCGAGGTGATCCGCATCGTGGACGGCGTGGCCGATCCGCAGCTCCACCAACGAATCATGGGGGATTCGCTCTACCTGCGGGTCGATCCGGTGTCGTCGCGCGAGCAGTACCGCTGGATGGAGCGCTTCATCGCGACCGTCGAGGATCCGGATCTGCAAGGGCGCCTCGTGCAGTCGATCGACGGCAAGGGCGCGTTCCGCCGCTTCAAGGACGTGTTGATGAGCTTTCCGGTGGACCGGGAGCGTTGGTTCACGTTCCGCAGCGAGCGGCTGCGCGCCTGCATGGAAGGTTGGCTCGCGGCGCACGACCTACGAGGCGTCGAGCGGCCCGCGTGGCCGGTGCCGACCGCGGACGACGTGAAGGAGCAGGTCGTCGCGGAGGAGCGCCGTGGGCGGCGCACGCGCGCGCAGGTGGTCGATGCGCTGCGCGCGCGGCTGCACGAGCTGACCGACGTGCTCCCCGCGCGCGAGCTCGACGGCGCGGTCGCGTTCCTGGAGTTCCTCCGCGAGCGGCGCCCCACGCCGCGTGCGGGCGCGGTCGGCGTGGCGAGCGTCGAGGGCGACGGCGAAGAGGAGTGAGGGTGCGCGAGGCGACGTACGGGCTCGCGCTCGCCCTCGGGCTCGTCGCGTTCGTCGTTTCGCCTGCGGTCGGCCAAGAGCCGCAACGAGGCCTCGGCCCGAGCTTGCTGAGCCAAGGCTCGTCGAGCCGCGGCGATGGCATCGCCGCGATCGTCGGCGCGACCACGCCGCGGGCCGACGCCGAGGTGCTGCTCCACAGCGACGTCGATTTTCGCGCACGCCTCCGGCTCACGCGCGAGCTCGGGGGCCGTGTGCCGCGGGGGCCGATGCCGCCGGAGCTCTTGCGCGCGTCGCTCGACGAGCTGGTCGGCGAGGCGCTCCTCGCCCGCGAAGCGCGCCGCGTGCAGATCGGCGCTCCGTCGACGCGTGCCTTGCGCGAGGAGCGGCGCGCGCTCGCGGAGCTCGCGGGAGGCGTCGAGGCCTTCGCGGCAGTGGTGAGCGCGCTCGGCGCCACGGAGCAGGAGATCGCGACCATGGTCGAGCGGCGCGCGCTCGTACGGCTCTTCCTCGACGCGAACCTGCGCGGTGGCACGCAGGTCCCCGACGCGGAGGTCACGGCGTTGTACGAGAGCGGCGAGCACCCGTTCCTCGGTCAGGAGCTCGACGAGGTCCGTGAGCCGCTGCGCGCTTTGATTCGGCGGCGTCGGATCGAAGCGGCGGTCGCGCGGTGGATCGAGGTGCTCCGCACACGCACGACCGTGCAGCTCTTCGCTTCGTACGCGACGGCGACGGCGACGCCGAACGCGACGCCAGACGCGCCGCCGAACCCGACGCCGAACCCGACGCTCGGAGAACGAACGACCCATCCCGAGGGCGGCCCCGACGGGGAAGCTGGTACGCTGCCGCAGTGAGCGAGACGAGCGACGAAAGCGCGTTCGACGAGACCCTGGCGACGCTCTCGGACGGCGACGGCGAGCCGACGCGCGGGACATTCACGGTCGGCGACGTGCTCGCGGGGCGCTACGAGGTCGTCGCGTGCCTCGGCGCGGGCGCGATGGGCGAGGTCTACCGCGTGCGCGATCGTCAGCTCGACGAGGTGGTCGCGCTCAAGCGGCTCACGCTCGCGAGCAAGGGCGAAGCGGCGGAGCGATTCCTCCGCGAGGTGAAGCTCGGGCGCCGGGTCACGCACCGAAACGTCGCGCGCACCCACGACGTCGGCGAGCACGACGGCGCGCTCTTCCTCACGATGGAGCTCGTCGAGGGCACGACGCTCGAGGACGTGCTCGACGCGCGGGGCGGTCGGCTCGCGGTCGACGAAGCGACGCGGCTGTGCCGTCAGGTGCTCGAAGGGCTCGCGGCCGCGCACGACGCTGGCATCGTGCACCGCGATCTGAAGCCCGCGAACGTGCTCGTCGGCGCGGACGGGCGCGCCGTGCTCACCGACTTCGGCATCGCGCGCGCCGCGGCGGAGCCGGCGCTGACGCGCGCGCAGCAGCTCGTGGGCACACCGATCTACATGGCACCCGAACAGGTCACGGGACGCCCCGTCGATCATCGCGCGGACCTCTACGCGTTCGGCGTGATGCTCTTCGAGCTGCTCACCGGCGAGTGGCCCTTCCGCGGTGAGACCGCGATCGAGCTCGCGCTCGCGCGCGTCACGCAGGAGCCGGTGGATCCACGATCGCTCGGGGTGCCGGAGCTGCTCGCGGTCGTGATCCTTCGATGTCTCGAGCGCGAGCCGTCCGAGCGACCCGCGAGCGCGCGCGACGTGCTCGATCTGCTCGACGGCCGTTCCACGCCCGCGCCGATGCGACCGGCGGCTCCGCTCTCGGACGCGGTGATGGTCGAGAGCCTCGCGGTGCTGCCCTTCGCGTACCGCGGCCCGAGTGAAGAGGACTACCTCGGCACGGGAATCGCGGAAGAGCTCGTCGACGTGCTCGGTCGTCTGCGCGGGATTCGCGTGCTCGCGTTCTCGGCGACGCACGGGCTCGGTCCGCTCGCGGATCCGATCGAGGTCGCGAAGCGTCTCGAGGTCGGGCACGTGGTCGCTGGCAGCGTGCAGCTCCGCGGGCGCGACGTGCGGCTCACGGCGCGGCTGCTCGATGGCGACGGATCGCAGCGCTGGAGCGAGCGCTTCGAAGGTCAGCTCGACGACGTGTTCGAGCTGCAAGAGTCGATGAGCCGACGCATCGCGGAGGCGCTGCGCCTCGAGCTCTCCACGCACTCGCACGGGCGCGTGCCGAGCGAGGCGGTCGAGCTCTACTTCCGCGCGCGTCGGCACATGCTGGTCGACGGATACTCCGACGTCGCCGGTCCGCTCGGTGACCTCGAGCGTTGCATCGCGATCGCGCCGAGCTTCGCGCCCGCGTACGCGCTCCACGCGGCAGCGTCCGCTCGGAGCTGGTTCACCGCGAACGTGCTCTCGTCGAGCACGAACGCCCAAGCCGCCGCGCGAAGCAGCGTGGCGCGCGCGCGTGTGGCCGCGCCCGATCATCCGGACACCCACCTCGCGCGAGGGATCCTCGCGCTCCAGGACCTCGACGCGGCGGAAGCTGCGCGCGCCTTCGTGCGCACGTTGGAGCTCGCGCCGACGCTCGCGCTCGCGCAGCTCTACCTCGGCGGCATCCAGATGGAGCTCGGTCGCCTCGACGAGTCGAAGCGACGCCTGAAGCTCGCGGCGGAGCTCGATCCTTCGCTGACTCCGATGACCGAGGTCTCGCTCGCGCGCATGGCGTACTTCGACGGCGACTTCCTCGCCTACGAGCGACACCTCGAAGCGGCGCGTCGCTACGACGACGGACTCGCGCGCTTCACCGAGGTGCGCGCCGCGCTCTGGAGTCGGAGCCGCGAGCACGCGCTTGTGTTGTCGAGCGCCGGCATCGACGACGATCGGCGCCGGCGTCACTTCGACGGCATCCTCGGCGTCGCTTCCGGGACCATCCCGCCGGCGGAGGGCGACGCGATGCTCCGGGAGTTCCTCTCGAAGCTCGACAACCCACGCTTCCAGCAGCTCGTGCGGCAGTTCACGGTCGACGCGTTCGGATCGCTCGGTGAGATCGAGCTCGGCGCGCGTTGGCTCGACGAGCTGATGCACCATCCCTTCGTCGATCGCGATTGGCTCGAGCGCTCCCCCGCCCTCGCGTCGCTGCGCGGGACGGAGAGCTACCGCCGAGCGGTGGCGCAGGTGCGCGAGCTCTCGCGCGACATCCTCCGCACGGATCTCGCAGCCACGCGTTCGTCCTACGGCTGACGCATCACGGCCGAAGCATCACGCCGAAGTGGCTCCCGCCATCATTCCAACAAGAGCGACGCGAGCGACACCAGCAACGCCGCGAGCGCGGCGGTCACGGGGATCGTCGCGAGCCAGCTCAGCGCGATGCCCCGCAAGACACGGAGGTTCAGCGCGCCGAGGCTCCGCGCGAGGCCGACGCCGACCACCGCGCCCACGAGCGTGTGCGTCGTGCTCACCGGCAGACCGAGCACGCTCGCGCCGATGATGGTGGTGGCCGCCGCGAGCTCCGCCGCGAAGCCTCGGCTCGGCGTGAGCGCGGTGATCTCGCGTCCGATCGTGGCCATCACGCGGAAGCCGTAGGTGCCTAGCCCGAGCACGATGCCGAACGCGCCGATGAGCAGCACGTTGAAGGGCACCACGACCTCGTCGGTGACTCCGTCGCGCACCGCGCCGAACACCGCGGCCATCGGACCGGCCGCGTTCGCGACGTCGTTCGAGCCGTGCGCGAACGCCACGTAGCAGGCGGTGAGCACCTGCAAGAAGAGGAAGAGCCGCTCCGCGCGTTCGGTGGGCGCGCCCTCTCCGAGGAGCGACGCGCGGCGCACGAGCAGCACGCGCGCGACGAGCGCCGCGACGATGCCCGCGCCGGTTGCGAGGAGGAGCGCGTGCTGCGTGCGCATCAGGAGTGGGGACGGCTCGGCTCGGTACGCGGTGGCGAACGAGATCGCGAACACGACCACGAACACGAGGAAGGGGCCGATCCGACGGAGCGCCGCGACCGGATCGGCCACCCCGAGCACGAAGCGCTTGAGGAAGGTGATGATCTGGAACGCGAGGAGACCTCCGAGCAGCGGCGAGACGATCCAGCTCACCGCAACTCGGCCGAGCACCGACCACTGCACGCCTTCGCTCCCGCCGAGCCAGAGGCCGAAGCCCATCACGGCACCGACGATCGTCTGCGTGGTCGACACCGGCCACCCGAACGAGGTCGCGAAGTGCAGCCAGATCGACGCCGCGATGAGGCAGCACGTCATCCCGACCGCGAGCAGCATCGGCTCGTTCGCTACCGCGCTCGGCGCGACGAGCCCTTCGCTCAGCGTGCGCGTGACGTTGCCGCCCGCGAGGAGCGCGCCCGCGAGCTCGAAGATCGCGGCCAGGACGAGCGCCTGGCGGAGCGTGAGCGCGCCGCTGCCGACGCTCGTGCCCATCGCGTTCGCGACGTCGTTCGCGCCGATGTTCCAGGCGGTGTAGAGGCCCGCGAGCGCGCACGCGGCCAGGATGAGCGTGACGATGTCCACGGCTACGACTTCGGGCTCGACTCCGGCTTCGGGCTCACGACTTCGAGAACGACGCGACGACTTCGAGAACGACGCAACCTTCGGCTCAGCGCGCCATGAAGAGTCGGAACTGATCGCCCACGTTCTCCGCGTGGTTGGCCATGTCGCCGATCTTGTTCAAGACCTTCGTCCACATGAAGACCGCCACCGGCGGCATCGTGTCCTCGGCGCGGAAGAGCGCCTTCGCGCACTGATCTTGGAGCTTGTCCGCTTCGTGCTCGCGCCGGCCGAGCTCCTCGACCATGCGCAGCGCCTCCTCCGCGGTGGGGCCCGTGAAGCCGGTCTTCACGAGGCGATCGAGCATGCCGACCAGCTCGTCCGCCGCTTCGACGGTGTGCATCACGCGCGCGACGAACTCCTGCAGCACGGGCGCCATCGCGGGTGGCACGGTGAGCGGCCGGATGGTGAGCAGCACGCCCACGTCCTCCGCGCAGTCCGCGATCGCGTCGATCTCGCTGATGAGCCGCAGCACGTCGCGGCGATCGACGGGCAGGAAGAGCCGCACCGGCATCTCCGCGCGCGCGAGGTTCTTCACGGTGTCCGCCGCGCCTTCGAGGATGCTCGTCTCTTTCGCGAGCCGCTCGACGCCCGCCTGATCGCCGCGCAGCAGGTAGCCGACGAGGTCCGGTACGTTCGCCGCGCAGGCCCGCACCTTCGCCATCGTCTCGATCACGCGAGGCAGAGGGCTCTTCACCAGGAGGTTCGCGAGCGGGATGCGCATGGTCGTGCGGCGAAGGCATACCCCGCGGCGCCTTCCGGTACCAGCCGCGTCGACGCGACGTGAGGACCGCCACGCGAACGACACCGACACCCGAAGCGACGCCTGCCGCCGATTCTGCCGCCGACTCTGCCGCCGACTCCCGTCGAACCGACTCTGCCGCCGACTCTGCCGCCGACTCTGCCGCCGACTCTGCCGCCGACTCTGCCGCCGACTCTGCCGCCGAACCTGCCGCCGAACCTGCCGCCGAACCTGCCGCCGAACCTGCCGCCGAACCTGCCGCCGAACCTGCCGCCGAACCTGCCGCCGACACCGAGGGCGTCCACGTTCTTGGCGCGTGGCGGTCGATCAGACGCGGAAGATGCCAGCGCCCCAGGTGTACCCGGCGCCGAACACCGCCGAGAGCACGAGGTCGCCCTTCTTCACCTTGCCCGCCTGGCGCCAATGATCGATGGTCAGCGGCACCGTCGCGGCGGTGGTGTTGCCGTAGAACATGATCGTGTTGAGCGCCTTCTCGGGCGGGATCTCCGCGTATTGAACCACGGCCTCGTTGATGCGGAGATTCGCCTGGTGCGGCACGAACCAGTCGATGTCCGCCCAGGTCAGGCCCGTCTCCTTCAGCGCCTTCTTCGTGGCCACGACCATGTTCCGCACCGCGTGCAGGAAGACGCGCTTCCCGTTCATCTGCGGGTACATGATGCTGTTCTCGTCGCGGTTCTTCCAATCGTATTGGACGAATGGAGCCTTCGCGATCTCGAACACCTTCAAATAGAGATCCATCGCGCCCGAGCCGTCGGCCTGCACGCTCGTGTAGAGCACGCCCGCCCGCGGATCGTCGGTCTCGACCGGTCCCACGACGACCGCGCCCGCGCCGTCACCGAAGAGCACCATCACGTCGCGGCCGCGCGTGGAGTAGTCGAGCGAGTGGCTGTGCACCTCCGCGCCGACGATGAGAACCCGCTTGTACATGCCGGTGCGCACGAACGCGTCCGCCATCTGCAAGCCGTAGAGGAAGCCGCTGCACTGCTGGCGGATGTCGTAGCAAGCGCAGCCGGTCTCGCCGTCGATGCCGAGCTTGCTCTGCAGGAACACCGCGGTGCCGGGGAAGTGGATGTCCGGCGAGAGGGTCGCGAAGATGATGCAGTCGATGTCCTTCGCGGTGATGCCCGCGTCGGCGATCGCACGCTCGGCCGCGATCGTGCCGAGGTCGCTGGATCCCCACTTGCCGTCGTTCGGCACGTAGCGGCGCTCTTCGATGCCGGAGCGTGCGCGAATCCACTCGTCGCTCGTCTCCGTCTGCTGCACCGCTTGCCGCACGTGCTGGTCGTCGAGGAAGGGGATCTCCTCGTTCTTGACGATGCGTTCGGGCACGTACGAGCCCAGGCCCAGGATGGTGGAACGAATCACAGTCGCTCGCTCTACAACGGATCGGCGAACCGGCAAAGCGACCGCGCAGGTTCGGCGCGCGTCCGCTCACGCGGGTGTGCGCTGCGGACTCACCTCCGTTCGTCGCCGCCCTTTTGCCCGACGCCCCCGTCTTGCTAGAACCACCGCCCCGCGGCGCATCGCCCGCGGCCCCGACCCTTCTGGCGGCGCGACCGCCACCGACCGCAGGACCTTCACGATGACCAAGCTCGCCGACTTCCTCAGCACCAAGAAGATCGATCACCGCCGCCTCCTCGCCGCCTCCCACCAGATCGAGGCGCTCTCGCCCTCCGACCGCGCGATCCGCTTCGCGAAGATCCGCACCAAGAAGAACGAGGCCTCGGACGCGCAGAAGGAGCTCGCCAAGAGCAAGGGCACGAGCGGCAAGCCGGTCACCACGCCGCTGCTCAACCGCGCGCTCGAGGGCAAGTCGATCCCGGGCGCCGGCAAGACGCGCATCCTCCGCGCGGTCAACCGCGTGCTCGAGCAGAAGAAGCAGAGCGCGGCGCAGCTCAAGGACCTCTTCTGATCCGAACGTCGGATCGCTCGTGATCTGCGGGCGATCCGGCGCTCTCTCGCATCGGACCACGATGGCGCGCAAGCCCCTCGACGCGATCGCGATCGCCGACTTCCTCGCCGCGTTCCCGCACTGGAAGCGCGACGGGGGAGCGCTCGTGCGGGAGCATCACGCGTCGTCGGCGCGCGCTGCGCTGCGTGCGATCCGACGCATCGGTGATCTCGCCGAAGGCGCGGACCACCACCCCGAGCTGCTCTGGGTGTACGACCGCCTGACGATCCGCCTCACCACGCACGACGTCGGCAACGCGATCACCTCGCGCGACACCCACCTCGCGCGCTGCGTCGAGGACGTCTTGAACGACGCGGCCGCAGAGGGCGACGCGTGACGGTCGCCCAGGAGCGGGTCGCGGTCGTCGTCAACGGCAACGCCAAACGCGTCACCGACGATCTCGTCGAGATCCTCGACCAAATCGTGCGATCCGGCGATCTCTTCGTCTCGCGCAGCCTCGAAGAAGGTCAAGACATCGCGCGGCGCATCGTCGAGCGCAGCTACCCCACGGTGCTCACCGGCGGCGGCGACGGGACCTTCACGCAGATGGTCACGTGGATCGTGCGCGCGGCGAACGAGCGCGGCGTCGAGCCGCCGCGCTTCGGCTTCCTCAAGCTCGGCACCGGCAACGCGCTCGCGTGGGCCCTCGGTGCGCAGGCGGGCGCGGTCGCGGATCTCGGTCGCCTCAAGAGCGAAGGGGGCAGCCGCGCGCTCCGCCTGCTGGAGATGGAGGACGTGATGACGCCCTTCGCGGGCTTCGGTGCCGACGCGCTCGCGCTCAAGCACTTCAACGACGTGAAGAACGCCTTCTCGAAGGTGCCGGTGCTCCGACGCTACGGCACCGGCGGGCTCGCCTACGCGGTGAGCATCGTCGGGCTCTCGATGCCGAAGGTGCTCGTTCAGCCGCACCAGCACGTGCGCATCACGAACCTCGGCGAGCCCGCGGTCCGGCTCGGCGTCGACGGACAGCCGGTCGGTGCGCCGGTCGAGGCGGGCGAGGTGCTGTACGACGGCCCCTTCCGCGGCGTGCTCCTCTCCACGATCCCGTATTGGGGCTTCGGCGCGCGCATCTTCCCGTTCGCCGAAGATCGCGAGGATCGTTTCGAGCTGCGCATCGTCGACATCGGCAGCGTCGACGTCGCCTGGAACATCCGCGAGATCTGGAAGGGCACCTACCGCGACGCGCGACTGCACGACTTCCTCGCCGAAGAGGTGCTCATCCAGTTCGACGAGCCTCAGCCCTTCGAGATCGGCGGCGACGCGTACGGCGAGCGCAAGGAGCTCCGCGCGCGCATCGCGAAGAAGCCGATCCGCGTGGTCGACTACTACGCGCCGCCGCCGGTGGCGTGATTTCCGTCGTGAGGGTGTGACGTGCGTCGGCTCCTCGGCATGATCGGGTTGCTCCTCGCGTGCGAGCGTCCGGCGGAGCCTTCGTCGGCCCGCTCGACGGCGCCGACGGTTGCACCCCGGCGCGCGAACATGCCCGAGCACGACGCGTGGTGTGCGCGCGAGCTCGACCCTCGCTTCGTCTCGCGCTTCGCTTGCGAGCTCGACTCCGACTGCCTGATCTGCCTCTGCGAGCCCATCGACCGTCGCGAGCTCGCGCGCCGCGGCGGCGGCGAGAGCTGCGTCAGCGAGACGCGCGAAGAGTGCGTCGTGACCAACGCGCTCTGCTGCGACGGACGTTGCGTCGGCTTGCCGTGAGCTTCGGAGCGAGCGCGAACGACCGCGCGTCCGGTGGGGCCGGACACCTCGCCGTCCAGCGGCTCGGGCGACCACGACACCGTTGACCCGCCGGTCTGCCGCCCCTTACCCTCGGCCCCGCGTAAACCGTCGAGGCGACAGAGGTTTCATGCGAAGTGACGTGCTCTCCAAGTGGCTGCTCATCGGGATCCTGGCGGCCTCTGCGACCGCGCTCGCGGGCCCCCTCCGCGGCACCGTCCGGCTCCCGGCGCCGACCGCCGCCGAACCTCCGGAAACCCCGCCGTATTACTGGAACGTCTGGAACGGCTTCGTCGATCCGGCGGACGAGCGCGCCGATCCGCGGCGTGAGCTGGCCGTGGTCCTCACCGGTGGTGAGCTTCCGGAGCCGGTCGGGTGCGACTTCGCGATCTCGGGCGGCGACTTCCTCCCCAAGACGATGGCGGTGCGCCCCGGGCAGAGCCTGCGCGTCCGCAACGGCGACGGCTGCGTCCACGAGCTTCAATCGTCGGATCTCTCGGAGCTCGTTCCGCTCGGCACCACGCCGGGCAACACGCGCTCGGTCACGATCCCGGCGGGAGGGCCCTACACGATCACGGACCGCCTCTACGGCCACGTGAGCGGCGTGGTGCACGCGGTCGACGGGCTCGCAGCGTGTGGCCGCGTCGCGCGCGACGGCTCGTTCGTGTTCGAGGGCGTTCCCGTCGGCACCTACACGCTCAAGGTGCTCCGCGGCGCCACCGAGATCCACTCCGCTTCCGTCACCATCACCGACGCAGAGACCACGCTCGAGCCCATCGCGGCTGGCAACTGAGGTTCATCGATGCTCTCGCGCTTTTGGTACTTCCTCGTCGCCGCCCTCGCCGGGGCGGGCATCGCCGCCGCCTTCATGGCGCAGGACCAGATCAACCGAACCGCGGCCGCCGCGGTCGAAGAGGGCCTGCGTCGCGACCGCGCCGAGATCGAGCTCTGGCTCCGCTACGACGCGCGCCTCCGCGTCGACGACATCGCGCCGATGGCCGCGCACTCCGACGTGCGCAACGCGCTCAAGCAAGCCACGGCGCGTCGCGACCGCAGCACGCTCGACGACGCGATCCGCACCCCGCTCGGGGCGCGTCTGGCCGAGCTGAACCAGCAGCTCCGCGAGGGCGCGGCGCAGCTCCTCTTCGCGGTCGATGGTGAAGGCGAGATCGTCGCGCAGCTCGGCGGCGAAGCGCCTCCGGCCGGAGCCGGGCTCGCCGCGTTCCCGCTCGTCCAACGCGCGCTCCGCGGTTACGTGGGCGACGACGTCTGGGTCTACAACGGCAAGGTCTACCGCATGGCCGCCCGCCCCGTGATCGACGGCGGTCAGTACGTCGGCGCCGTGGTGCACGGCTCCGAGGTGAGCGCGGCCCTCGCGCAGCGGCTCGCGACGCGTATCCCGGGCGCGACCCTCGCGTTCTTCTTGCGCGATTCGCTCGTGGCCACCCACGTCCCCGCGGCCGAAGGCGCGGTGCAGCAGAACGTGCTGCAAGAGGGCCTCGCGGCGGCGCTCGGCGACGCGGCGGTCACGAGCGCGATGGCCTCCGGTCCGGCGGACGCGCGCGATCTGCCGAGCGGTCGCTTCACGCTCGCGTTCGTCCGCGGGTCGGCGGCGCACGCGCAGGTGGGCTACGCGATCGCGCGTGGTCACGTCCCGATGGCGTCGCCCACGGATCTCTTCCGCTCGCAGGAGTCGCTCGACGCGGTGCCCTGGCCGATCGTGATCGGCGCGCCGGTGTTGCTCGGGCTGCTCGGGCTGCTCTTCGTGTTCCTCGAGCTCGCGCGTCCGCTCAAGGCGTTCCGAACGGCGGCGCAGGCGATCGGCTCCGGCCACTCGCAGCGCGTCGACGAGGCCGCGATGCGCGGCGCGTTCCGCCAGATCGCGGCCGACGTGAACTCCGCGCTCGAACGAGCCCAAGCCGCAGGGGGTGTGAAGAAGCCCGCGAAGGACCTCGACGAGATCCTCGGCCCGAAGGACTCGGGCGGAGCGCCGAAGGGCGGCGGCTACTTCGGCTTCTCGCAGGACGAGCCGGGGGCGGACGCCATCCCCGAGCCGCCGCGCGCGGCGCCGAAGCCCGCCCCGGCACCTCCGGCCGCGCCGCCTGCGCCACCCGCGGCTCCGAAGGCAGCCCCGCCGCCCGCCCCGCCTGCACCCCCGGCCGCTCCGAAGGCAGCCCCGCCGCCGCCTGCGCCCGCGCGCCCCGAGCCGATGCCGGAGCCCGAGCCGCGCAGCCTCTCGACGGGGCTCGACGACGAAGAAGAGGACGGCGCGACGATGGTCGCGCACGTGCCGAAGGAGCTGCTCGCGGCGGCGGCGGAAGCCAACGAGGACGAGGCGCATTTCAAGGAGGTCTTCGAGCAGTTCCTCGCTTTGAAGACCGAGTGCGGTGAGCCCACCGCGGGTCTGACCCTCGACAAGTTCAAGCAGACCTTGCGGAAGAACCGCGAGGCGATCGTGAGCAAGCACGGCGCGAAGACCGTCCGTTTCACCGTCTACAAGAAGGACGGGAAGGCGGCATTGAAGGCGACGCCCGTCAAGGATTGAGCGGCTGGCGCGTCCGTCGATCGCAGGAGCTCGTGACGCGAGCCGAGGACTCGGTGCATGCGCCGTCGGCTCGGTCGCGCGGCCGAGGTCGCGGGCGGTCCGCAGACGCTACGTGGTGGTCGATCCGGCGCGTGGCGACGAGCCGTTCGACGGAAAGGAGAAGGGCCGGCGCGTCAGCACCGGCCCTTCGTGATCGTCCTTACCGTATGGGCCGTGGGCTTGTATGAGCCGAACCCCTACTGTGCTCAGTAGGTGGGAATCTTTTGGAGATGCGCTTCAGGCGCCCCGGTGAAAAAAGCCGGGTCTGCTCACCACGCACCGTTCGATCCCCGATTCGACTTAGTCAGGGATTCGTGTCTCGACCTCACGGGCCCCACAGAGGGACT
>JALOQC010000620.1 GCA_025453555.1 Myxococcota bacterium
AAGTCGAAGGCCATCGAGAGCAAGCCGAACGGGACACGGCCCGAGAAACCCTGTGGACGAGGAGAACGACGCGCTCGCGCGTTCGGCTCCGAGCGCTCCACCGGGTTTCGCAGGGCCGCGTCCCGTTCGGCGCACACGCGTCCAAGAAGTGAACCGGAAACCCGGACACCCGAAGTCCCGCAGCGCACCGAGCGAGAATCAAACGCGAAAATCAAACGCGAGAATCAGATCTCGAACGCGAACAGTTGCCCGCCGTTCGACATGATCCAGCCCAGCCGCCCCGCGAGCGCAGGCCGCGCGCCGAACCCACGTCCCGCGTCCAGACGTCCCAGCTCTCGCCCCGACCGCAGATCCACGACGACCAACGACCCCGTCGACTCTGCGACCAGCACCAGACCCGACGGGTGAATCACCGGTTGCCCCGGTGCGCCTCGCTCCAGAGGTCGACGCCACGCCACCTCGCGCGTCTCCCGATCCAGTGCGTACACACCGTCCGCGCTGCTCGAGACCACCAGGTAGTCCCCGTGCGCGGCCAGCGCGACCACGCCCGATACCGGCTCCCGCCACAGCACCGTCCCGCTCGAGCGCTCCAGCGCGTACAGCCCCGTTCGGAAGCTCGCCGCGTAGACCACCTCGCCGATCTCGATCGGCGTCACGTCCGCGTCGAAGAAGCGTACCGCGTCTCCCTCTTCCGGATCGTCGTCGTCCAACACCGTCGGACGCTCCCAGCGAAGCGAGCCGTCGCTCGCATCGAGCGCCACGATCGTCCCGTCGGTGAACGACGTGTAGAGCGTCGTCCCGTCCGCCGAACGCGTCAGCCCCGCGTGACCTTCGATCGCCAACTCGACGTCGACCTCGCGCACGAACGTCCAGAGCACCTCGCCGTCCTCGCGCGAGAGCGCGACCACGCGATCGTCCTCCGTCACCACGTACACGGCGTCCTCGCCGAGGATCGGCGCTTGTCGCACCGCGCTCCCGGCCGGCTTCGTCCAGCGCACGTCGCCGGTGCGCCCGGAGAGCGCGTGCATCATCCCGTCGTCGGAGGCGAGGTAGAGGTCGCCCCAGGCTTCGTCGATGGCGGGGGCGGCTTCCACGCCCGCGCGTGGGTCGTAGCGGAAGAGCTCACGGCCGTCGTTCCCGTCGAAGGCGATCAACACACCGCTCGACGAGCCCACGAACACGCGTTGGCGTCGGGGATCGATCGCCGTCGCTGCCGTCTCGACCGGCGTGTACGGCCCCCCGAGCAAGGGCCGCAGCTCGCGGCTCCAGCGGATGCTCAGGCGGCTGCCCGCGATCGGGGTCGCCTCCGCGCGTGAGACGCCGACCACGTCGTAGTCGTAGGGGCCCGCGGCGGCGCCACAGCCGAGGCTCGCGGCCCCGAGCGTGAGCGCGATCGCGGCGTCGCGGGACCGACCGAGGAGCCCGAGACGATTCGCCGAGGAATCCAGTGCGAGAGACGACACTCGCTTCGACGCGGCGGCGAAGCGACGCGACGACGACGTCGCTTCGTCCCGTCGCTTCACGGTGCGCCGCCCTGCTGTTGCTGCTGGCGGGTGAGCTGCTCGATGAGCCGCTGCATCTCCGCGGGGTCCATCTGGCCCGCGGCGTCGCGCTGCACGAGGCTCGAGTCGATCGCCATCAGGCGCAGCTCGGCCTGGTCGCGCACGTAGGCGAGCTCGGGCGCGCCCTCTTCGCGGAGCGCTTCGAGCACCGCCTGCAGCTTCGTCTTCGCGGGGTCTTCCTCGTTCTTCGCGAGGTGGATGCGCGCGAGGTGGTAGTCCGCGAGGATCTGGAGCGCACCGCCTTCTTCGCGGAGCTGCTCGAAGCGAGCGACGGCCTCGTCCCAGTTCTCTTCCGCTTCGTAGGTGAACGCGATGCCTTCGAGCGCGCGCGGCGCGAGCGCCTCACCGCCTTGGGCGAGCGCGGCCTCGAACGCGGTGCGCGCCTCGGCGTGCTCGCCCTTCTGGTAACGCGCGCGGCCCTCTTCGAGGCGACCCCACGCCGCCGCCGGCGAGTCGCCGTGCGAGGCGAAGAGCTCGTCGAGCTTCGCGAGCGCGGCGTCGGCGCGCGCGGCGATGGTCTCGTACGTGACCTCGTCCTCGTCGGCCTGGGCGTCGACTGCGTCCTCTGCGGTGTCTTCGTCGTCGCCCGGCGCTTCGATCGAGGCGTTCAAGATCTCGGTCGCCTCCCAGAGGAGCTGCGAGGCCTCGGCGGCCGACTTCTGCTGCATCGCGCGGATGCCGAAGAACGCGCCGCCGAGAAGGAGCACGGCCGCGAACGCGCCGAGGAGCTTGTTGCGGTTGCGGTCGAGCCAGGTGCTGGCGACCGTCGCGGTCTCGACCGCCTGCTCTTCGACGACCTCGGCCTCTTTGCCGCGCTGGGCGATCTTCTTGGCGGCCTTGGCGGCCTTGGCGGCCGCGAGGCGCTGGCCCGCGGAGATCTTGCCGGACGCCTTGTGCTTGCGGCCGGTCTTCTTCTTGGCGGCGGCGGCCGCCGCCGCGGCAGAGCCTGCCGCTGCTTCGGGCTCGTCGCCTTCGTCCTCGTCTTCCTCGCCGTCGGACTCGTCCGAGCCCTCTTCCGACTCCGACTCGTCGCCCTCGTCGTCGCCTTCGTGCGAGTCCTGCTCGTCCTCTTCGCCTTCGGGCGCTTCGCGCTCGTCTTCGGCGTCGTCGGGGCTGCGCTTCTCGTCGTCGTTCGCCAAGGCTCGTCTCCGTGGGCCGCGGGGGCACTTTCGTCTCGCGGGCGCAGGCGGCCGGCGAGTGGGCTGCGGGCATGGCACGTGGTCGAGAAGCAGTCAACGGTCCGGAATCGTTCGCGGCTTGGTGGTGATCTGGTTCGGTCCTGCCTTCGGTCCTGCCTTCGGTCCTGCGTTCGTGGTCCTGCTTTCGGTCCTGTCTTCAGTCCTGTCCGCGGTCCTGCTTTGGGGCCGCTTGGTTCTGGGCTTCTTGGACGCGTGTGCGCCGAACGGGACACGTCCCAGCGAAACCCGGTGGAGCGCTCGGAGCCGAACGCGCGAGCGCGTCGTCTCCTCGTCCACAGGGTTTCTCGGGACGCGTCCCGTTCGGCCTTCCGTCGGTG
>JALOQC010000621.1 GCA_025453555.1 Myxococcota bacterium
CGCCTATCTCACGACGAGTTCGACGCAGCGCCCCTTTCGGGATCCTCGACGAAGCCGCTCGTCCATCGTGGGGTGAGACGCCCACGATGGACGAGCTCGGTGTGGCAGTTGCCCCATGCGGTCGTTCTGCCGCTTCGGAGGCCTGCACGAGTCGTCCACTGGCTTCCATTCGGTCATCGTGAGCAAGCTCGCTCCGAGACGTGCGTCCTCGATTCAGCAGCACCCGCTCGGGCAATGGTACATACGGCGAGATGTGCAAGAGAGTATCTCGACTCGATCGCCCCAGGACCGGCAGTTTCCGCTCCCGGTTTCAACCCCGCACACCTCGGAGGCCAGGCTCTGCGAACCATCAGGCCCTGTAGACACCTGCGGAGCGGCGTTTCCCCGTAGGCCGACCACGCACTCGTCTACGAGACCTTCGGCCCCCGGGATGTGCGGCCACGTTGCCTGAATTCGACAGGTCCATTCGAGCGGACAAACATCTCGACACCCTTTGCACTCTCCATCTTCATCACGCACCTCTCCGCTCGCACAGGGCGCGCATTCGGGCCCAAGACAGCATTCGGGCTCGACACACGTCGGGGTGGGTGGCGGGCACTCGACCTCTCCCACGCATTCGCTGCCGTCCCAAGTGAGCGGTTCGCCGTCGCATCCGAGGGGGCACTCGCACTGTTCTTGTTCTTCGCTCCAAGGATGGTCCTCGGGGCACTCCTGACAGAGCCAATGCGCGCGGTTCAGCAGGGGCTGCTCCCCCGGATCGCGCAAGTCCATCGGGTTTCTCTCCGGCGTGCCGTCGGTGAGGCGCCACTGCACGAGCTGCTGCGCCAAGAGGCGATCCTCGTCTCCCGTGCGCACCGAGGACTGGATGCGTGCGGGGTTCGGCGAGACCCACGTCTGGTCGGGCAGGCCGTCGCGGCAGATCTGCGGCTGGACCGCATCGCGGGCGGCCTGTGCGTCGTACGCGCCGCTCCCGTCGGCGTTGCAGACGGTGACCTCGGTGCCGAACGGGTCGGTGATGCTGCGTCGTCGTTTCACGACCGGGCTGCCCATGGGCTCGTCGCGGAAGTCGGCCGGGCCCAGGCAATCGGGTCCGTAGCCACCCAGGTATCGAAGGCGAAGCGGGCGCGTGACCCAGTCCCGGCCCCGCTGGGCGACGGGATGGAGGCCCGGGAGGTACGCGCGAATGGGTGCCTGTACCGGCGCGATGTCGACCGCACGGTCGGCGGCGGCGGCGAAGAACGGGCCGCCCTGGAACGGGCTGGTGGTCTCGTCACCGAACGGATAGCGGTCGGAGTCGGAGCCGTCGTAGAGGTCGACGCGAACGAAGCCACGACGCTGCGGCGCGGAGGCGAGAGTGTACGTGAGCTGGATGTCGTGGAGTCGGGGCTGTGTGCGGGTGAACCGCCCGACACCGGCGAGACCGCGCTGCAGAACGTTGCGCTCGAGGTCGGCTCGGCTGCGTAGACGCAGCACCAACCTGCCGTCCACGACGCGCGCCGACTCCAGCGCCGGGCTGCTGCGCAGCACCTGGACGTTCCGGAGCTCGGTGTCGGCAGGTTGCCGTCCCTCACCCACCTCGAGGTCGTTTGCCAGGACGTCCACCGTCAGCTCGCTTTCGCTGTCCGGAAGCCTCGAGACGTCCACGGCGAGCAGGTCGTCGCCGAGCAAGAAGCGCGACCACCTCCTCGACTCGGAGGGGCGCGGCGCCACGACCTCCGGCGCGATGTACGCGTTGCCGTGCGTCGCCACCGCGCCTTCGTCGCGCGTGTTGTAGAACCAGACCTGCGACGTCTCCCGAACGACGTTTATGCGCTCGCAGTCGAGGTTGCCGAACCTAGTCTCCGCGAGCGGCTCCGACAGACAGGTCTCCACCTCCAGTCGATTGCTTCGAGGAGAGTTGACTCCCAGCCCGAGGACTCTCGTGAGATTCTGTCCGACGTCCGAGAGGGTTCGGAGAAAGGTGCCGCTCTCGGAGCGCAACGGATTGCCGATGTCCGGACGTCGCCGCCACCAGGTCGCGTGTGCGCCGAGGCGCGGCACGTAGTCTTGGGCTGCGTTCACGAACACCGCCCGTCGCGCCACCCCTCGGAAGCTCTCGTTCCGGTCGCGGTGATACAGCATGGGACGGCTCGCGACCGCCACGGTGCCTCGCAGCTGGACGTGACGTCGTGCGAGCTCCCCGTGCAGCCAGCGGAACGACCGCTCGTTCCCATCACCCGTCGGTTCTTGCGGGATACCCCCGGAGGTGAAGCGTTGTCGTTCCGACGCGGTCACGTCCGACTCCAAGGCGGCGTCCACCAACTGAGCGACGTTTCCTCCCTGGCTGTGACCCGACAGCGTCACGAAGATCGGTGCCTCCGCGGTTCCCACCGCGATGGGCGACGTCGAATCCGTGAACAAGTGCCGCAGCGCGCGCTGAATCAACCGGGGATACGCGGAGGACAACGACGCCTCGTCCCAGAGATTCTCTACCAGAGAGTTCACGTCCATGTTCCAGTCCTCGGGGGTCGGTGTGCTTCCTGCGAAGTTCACGTAGACCTGCCGAGGATCGTCCTCATCCACCCAGACGCCGATCAGGAGACCGTCGTCCACCATCCATTGGTAGTCGTCCGCCACCACGGCGGCGTGGAAGTCCCGCATCGTCGCGATCTCGCGCACCACGGACTCGTCCGGCGCCGCCTCGTGGAACAGCGCGTCGCATCCGTAGAGTGAGCACGACTCCCGGTTCGGGTCGTCGAGATGCTCTCCGATCGCCCCGCACTGAGACTCCGTCATCGGACCTGCCTCACGGCGTCGACGGATCAGCGGAGCGTTGAAGCCGCCCACGCTCACGTACCGAGCTTGCTCGTCCGCGAGCCCCTCGACGGTGTCCAAGTTCGGACACGTCGGGTCGGCGTATGCCGTCACGCTCCACATCGGCAGCGCCATCAGCAGGTAGGCGAGCACCACCGCAAGCGATCGAGAACCAAGCCCGTATCGCGCTTGACTTCCTGCACCGAGTAGACGTCGCATCGGTTTCGTCTCCGTCACTTCTCGAGTTGAACTTCGAACGACTCCATGCCTTTCGATCCGAA
>JALOQC010000622.1 GCA_025453555.1 Myxococcota bacterium
CGCGCACATCGCGGCAACACACGGGGTCGACGTGCCGTGCGCGTGGGTGCGTCTCGACGACGAGGAGAACCCCGATTGCCCGCTCGTGCGCGACGCGTTTCTCACGCGGTTCTCGCTCGACTACCACGAGGTGCGCGCGCCCGTGGGCAGCGACGAGAACGGTGGCCGGCGTACGGCGGCGGGCTTTGCGGAGTGCTCGCGACGCTTCGGAGATCGCTACATGTCGGGCGTGCGCGCCGACGAGTCGATGACTCGAAAGCTGATGATGCGGCGTGACGGCACGCGTGGCGTGCGCACGTGCCGACCGATCGGATGGTGGCGTACCGAGGACGTGTTCGCGTACCTCACGCTCCACGACCTGCCCGTGCATCCGGTCTATGGCTACCTGGGAGCTTTCCCAGGCGGGGAGATGTACGAGCGAAACAAGCTGCGCACTGCGGCAATCGGTGGATCGCGAGGCGTCGAGTTCGGCCGCGGCGCGTGGGAGGCCCGCTACTACCCCGAGATCGCGCGCCGCTGGTGGCACGAGGTTGACGGCGCGAAGACGGGGCCGAGGAGGCCTCCGAAGGCGAAGCCGTGAAGCAACCCGTGACGCAACTGCGCGCGCCACGTTCCGAGAAGCGCGCGTGACCACCATCCTCACCCGCTCGCTCGACGCGCGTCCGGACGTCGTGGCGATCGTTTACGACGCGGGCCGCTGGCGCCTCGTCTACCTGCGCGAGGTCGGCGACGCGTTCTGGTGCGTGCCCGAATCGCGGGCTCTGGGGTGGCGCGTCGTGGTCGGCCGCGCGTGAGGTGTGCGGGTCAGATCTCGCCGTCTTCGGGCAGATCTTCTGACGCGGGCACGCCACGCATCGCCTTGAAGGCCTTCGCCGCCTGCGTGATCACGTCCGTAATGTTGAGCCCCTGCGCTTCGTAGGCCGCCGTTGCCTCGTCCCACGCTGCGGCTGCGGCCGCGCCGAAGACGAACGTGTCGATGCCCGTGCAGTCGCCCGTGTCGGCGAGCTGGCTCACGTCGCCGAGCTTCGTCTCGTGCTCCATCTCGACGAGCTCCTCGAAGCGGCGCGCGCCCTCTTCTGAGAGCACGATCACGTCCGGGATGTCGTCCACCTCATCCGCCCCGCCCCGCCCGTCATCGACCGCCACGATCCGCACGTCCCGCCACCCTGCGAGCTTCGCCGCCAGCCGCGCGTTCGCACCCCGCGCCCCGACCGCCGCACGCACGTCCTCGCGCGCGACCCGCACCGTGAGCACGCCCCTTTCATCGTCGCCGTCCGTCTCGACGTCGAGCACCTCCACGCCCGAGAGCGCCTCGATCGCCGCCCGCACCGGGTCCGGATGCCACGCCACCACGTCGAGCTGCAGGTCCCCGAGCGCCGCCACGAGCTCCACGACGTGCGCCCCGCGCGCGCCCACGACCGCCTCGACCGCGTCCGCCGACCGCTCGCCCGTCGCGTCTCCACCCCCTGTCGCCTCTCCACCCCCTGTCGCCCCACCCGCCCACCGCACCGAGATCTTCGCGCGGTGCGTCTCCCGTGCGACCGCCACGATCTCGACGTCGCCCCGCTCCACCGCCGGCACCTCGAGCGCGACGAGCGCACGAAGGAACGCGTCGCCCGCGCGCGTCAGGATCACCGTGTCGCGCACCGCCTCGACGAGCGCGACGACGCGGTCACCCGGCCGGAAGTCCGCGCCGCCCGCGCCCGCCGAGAGCCGCGCTTCCACGCCCCCGACGTCGACGACGAGCGCGCCCCACTCGTGACGGCGCGCGCGGCCGACGACGATGCGCCCGACAAGCGGCTCGAACGCCGCGCGCATGGCGAGCGCGCCACGCACGCGAACAGCGCCACGAAGAGCCCGCTGGGCAGCGGTGGCGGCGCGGCGACCGAAGCCTCCGGTAGGCTGCTCGAGGTCGAGCACGGGGCCGTACTGCCGGGCCTGGAGCGCACGCGCTTCGGAGTCCTCGGGTCGGTAGAAAACCGTGAGGCCGAGTTCGTCGCCGGGCTGGAGCGGGTCGGACGGATCGTCGAGCCCGCAGCGGCGCGCGTCGTCGAGAGAGAGCTCGTCAGGGGCGTCACCGATCGTGCGGTAGAGCCGCAGCTCGGGCAGCCCACGCGCGTCCCACAAGGCCTCGAAGCGGCCGCCGGCTCGGGGCCACGTCTCGCGCGCGGCGGAGCGGTACGCGTCGAGCACGAGGTTGGAGAGGATGGTGGCGTCGACGGAGTGGGTGGCGGCGATCGAGGTCACGAGGTCGAGCATGCGGTGATCGTAGCGGGAGAAGCGCGAATTGTCATTTCGGGCCAATCGACACGCGCCCACGCTCCGCCCCTTGCACGTATACGCCCCACGTGCGACGCGCGCACTGGCACTCGTTCTGGGTGGGGCCGAAGGCAGATCCGGACGCGCGGAAGCTCGAACTCTGGTGGCTCGCGCCGATCCTCGTGGGAGCGGACGGTGAGCCTGCGAAGGCGACGGTGCGTGAGGTGAAAAGCTGACGGAACGACAAAACGCCCGCCCTCCGAAGAGAGCGGGCGCGTTCGTTTCGATCCCTTCGCGCGCACATCACGCCGCGCGCACGTACGTCCTCGCGCCCAGCGGGTTGAACCCCTCGCTCCAGAGCGCGAGCAGCACCTCCGTGCCCGGGTCCATCTTGTCCTCGTGCACGTGGAAGTGCCCCATCACGCCCTTCCACGTCGACGCCCGTCCACCGCGTCGCCGCGGATCGCGGTCGAAGAGCGGCACGTACCAGCCGCCCCCACTCGCTCCTCCCGCTCCGCTCCCGCTCCCTGCATCCTTCGGCACCTCGATCGCGTACTCCGCGTGCGGGTGCCGCCGCACATCCGCGACCCGCTGCCACGGCACGACACGCGGTATCTCGAGCAGCCCACACAGCGACTCGACGAGCCACATCACGAGGTCGCGCTGCGTCTCGCCGTACGACGCCATGCGCACCGAGCGTCCGCCGATCACGTCCGTGTAGACGTCGCGGGGCTCGGCCCAATCGAGCTCGTCGCGGTCGCGAAGGTCCGAGCCGACGACGTCCTCGCGCGAGGCGAAGCCGCGGCAGACGATC
>JALOQC010000623.1 GCA_025453555.1 Myxococcota bacterium
AGCACGCGCAGCAGCTTCGGCTGCAGATCGAGGGGCAGCTCGCCGATCTCGTCGAGGAAGAGGGTGCCGCCGTCCGCGAGCTCGAACGCGCCCTGCCGCGCCGCCGTCGCGCCGGTGAAGGAGCCTTTCTCGTGCCCGAAGAGCTCGCTCTCGATCAGGTTCGCGACCACCGCGCCGCAGTCGACCACCACCATCGGGCGCGGCTTGCGCGGGCTCGCCTCGTGGATCGCGCGTGCGATGACGTCCTTGCCGGTGCCGGTCTCGCCGCCGAGCAGCACCGTCGCGTCGCTCGGGGCGAGGCGCTCCAGCAGCCCGAAGATCTGCCGCATGCCGAGGCTCTTGCCGACCGCCTCGCCGAAGCGCTGGCGCTCCGACGGCAAGATCTCGATGCGCTCCGCGTAGGTGCGCACCTTCAGCTCGACCTTGCCGACGGTGAGGATCGCGCCCGGCCGCAAGAACGCCTCGCGGATCTCGGCGCCGTCGAGCAGCGTACCATTGGTCGAGCCGAGGTCGCGGATGAGGTAGCCGCGCGCCTCGCGGAGGATCTCGCAGTGCGCGCGCTCGGACTTTCCGATGCGGCAGACGTCGCCGGAGACCACGTGCTCGACGCCCTTCTGGTCGCCGCCGAGGACGACGAGGGCCAGGCGCGGGAGCTCGACGACGGCGCCACGGCCGTGCTCGGTGCGGAGGATGGTGGAGAGGCTCATCGGGGACGCTCGTAGAGATCGAGGAGGACGACGCCGTCCGAGGGGACGCGGAGGAGGCGCTCGACGCGGCGGAGGGAGCCGTCGGCGCGGAGGGTGGCTTCGACGCGGTAGCGGCCGGGCGCGAGGGAGACCTCGTGGTCGAGCCGGTCGGGGAAGCCGTCGGGTCGCGCGAAGCGGGCCGCTTGGATCTCCGCGCCGTCGAGCACGAACGCGACGTGGGCCTCGCGCACGCTCGCGTGCTCGGGGCCGAAGGCGTAGCGGAGGTGGACGTCGCGCGGGACGGCGTCCCCGAGCATCGGGCCGACCACGAGCACGCCCACGAGCAACACCCCGAGCGCGAAGCGGCGCGGGTGGGCTCGGAGCGCGGCGAGGAACCGGTCGATCGGAGCGATCGGGGGCTGCGACACCCAGGAAGCCTACCCCGGGCGCCGCCCAGGAAGCGAGCGCGTCGGGATGGCTCGTGCTCCCTCACGACACCGCCCGGAGCGCGCGCGTCACGACCGGGCGACGGGGACCGCCGGGCACGTCCGCATCGCTCGCAAATACCGATGCATCGGTGCGTTCGGGCACGGTCCACGATCTTGTCGCCGCGAAGTCCGTGGTGCTACGTTCCCGTGACCCGCGACGTCGCGAACGCGCTTCTCGGGCGTCTAACCCCCGTATGCTTCCCCTGCCCGAGCTGATGTCGAAGGTTCGCGCCTACCATGCGCAAGCCGACGTCGGGCTCATCGAGAAGGCGTACCGCTACAGCGAGCGGATGCACGAGGGGCAGAAGCGGAAGTCGGGCGACCCGTACTTCATCCACCCGACCCACGTGGCCGGAGTGATCACGGAGCTGCGCCTCGACACCGCGAGCGTGTGCGCGGCGCTGCTGCACGACGTGGTGGAGGACACCGACGTCACCGAGAAGGACATCGCGCAGCAGTTCGGCGAGGAGGTCGCGTTCCTCGTCGACGGCGTGACCAAGCTCGGCAAGGTGAACTTCGCCTCGAAGGAAGACCGGCAGGCGGAGAGCTTCCGCAAGATGCTGATCGCGATGGCGCGCGACATCCGCGTGCTGCTCGTGAAGCTCGCGGACCGCTTGGACAACATGCGGACCCTCGAGCACATGAACATCGACTCGCAGGAGCGCATCGCGACCGAGACGATGGAGATCTACGCGCCGCTCGCGGGGCGCCTCGGCATTCACTGGGTGAAAGCCGAGCTGGAGGACCTCTCGTTTCAATACCTGCAACCGGACGCTTACGGCGATCTCGGTCGCAAGATCGGCGAGACCGCGAAGGAGACGGATCGTTACGTCGAGGACGTGACGAAGAAGCTCCAGAAGATGCTCGTGTCGCGCGGCTTCGCGCTCGAAGTGAGCGGGCGTCAGAAGCACCTGTACTCGATCCACAAGAAGATGAAGCGGCAGGGGATCGACTTCGAGCAGGTGCAGGACCACGTGGCGTTCCGCTGCGTGATGGAGACGGTCGCGGACTGCTACGCCGCGCTCGGCGTGGTGCACAGCGAGTGGACCCCGATCCCCGGGCGCTTCAAGGACTACATCGCGCTCCCGAAGCCGAACATGTACCAGTCGCTGCACACCACGGTCATCGGACCGGGTGGGCGGCGCATCGAGGTGCAGATCCGTACGCACGAGATGCACCGGACCGCGGAGCTCGGTATCGCGGCGCACTGGAAATACAAGGAGCGCAGCGGCGGGATCGAGCAGAGAGACGCCGAGCGTTTCGCGTGGCTTCGTCAATTGATGGAGTGGCAGAAGGAGCTCGAAGATCCGACCGAGTTCCTGGAGTCCGTCAAGGTCGATCTCTTCCCGGAGGACGTCTACGTGTTCACGCCGAAGGGCGACGTGAAGACGTTCCCGCGCGACGCGACGCCGATCGACTTCGCGTACTCGATCCACTCCGAGGTCGGCGAGCACTGCACGGGCGCGCGCGTAAACGGCGTGATCGTCCCGCTGCGCCACAAGCTCCGCAACGGAGACGTGGTCGAGATCCTGACGGGCAAGAACCAGCAGCCCTCGAAGGACTGGCTCGACTTCGTGGTCACGGGCCGCGCGCGCTCGCGGATCCGCGCGCACTTCCGGACGAAGGAGCGCGCTCGCTCGCTCAAGCTCGGGCGCGATCTGCTCGAGCGCGCGCTGCACAAGAAGGACCTCTCCTTCAACCGCTGGATCAAGAGCGGCGAGATCGCCAAGACGCTCCAGCACTTCGGGCTGCAGAACGAAGAAGAGCTCTTCGCGCAGATCGGCTACGGCAAGATCGACGTCTCGAAGGTGCTCGAGGTCGCGTATCCCTCCGAGCCCGACACCCGCAAGACGCTCGCGCCGAGCTTCTTCGAGAAGACGGTCCGCAAGGTCACGCGCAAGGACGGCGACGCGTCGATCCGCATCGACGGGCTCGACGACGTGCTGGTGCGCTTCGCGAAGTGCTGCACCCCGGTGCCGGGCGATCCGGTGGTCGGCTGGATCACGCGCGGCCGTGGGGTGACGATCCACCGCAAGAACTGTCCGCGCTCGATGGAGCTGGACCCGCAGCGGCGCATCGACGTGAGCTGGAGCTCCGACACCAAGATGGAGCTGCCGGTGTCGCTGAAGGTCACGACGAACAACAGCCCCGGCATCCTCGCGAAGGTGTCGAGCGTGTTCACCGAGAACGGGCTGAACATCAGCGAGGCGATCTGTCGGACGCAGGACGACGGTCGCGCGGTGAACCTCTTCCAGTTCACGGTGGACGACCTGAACCGGCTGCGGACGGTGATGCGCGGGATCGCGAAGATCACCGGCGGGATCGCGAAGATCACCGGCGTGCAGGACGTCGAGCGCGTCTGACGTACGTGGTCGTGCTCGTGTCGTGATCGCGAGACGGCCCGTGAGCGTCGACGTGAGCGTGAACGTGGACGTGAACGGCGACGGCGACGTGAACGGCGGCGTCGTCGCTCGAGACTTTTTGCACGCCTCCACCTCCGACCACGACGTCCACGTTCACGTTCACGTTCACGACCACGTCGACCACACGGTCACGTCTCCACGTGCGCCGCCTCTCTCTCGGAACAATCACGCGCTCGCGCGTGTCCCGAGGGCCTGTAGTAGGGTGCGCTCGCCTTTCCTCTCGAGGGTCTGTCGCCAGACCCTCCCCCACGGGGCGT
>JALOQC010000207.1 GCA_025453555.1 Myxococcota bacterium
CGTCGCGAGGAGATCGATCGGCGCGCGGACGTGTGGGGGCTCGGCGCGGTGCTCTTCGAGCTGCTCGCGGGGAAACGTCTGGTGTCGGGCGCGACGGAAGTGGATTTGATTCTGTCGATCACGCAGGGGCAGCTCGGCTCGTTGCGGGAGGCGCGACCGGATCTGGATCCCGTGCTCGTCGAGATCGTGCAGCGCGCGCTGAGCCCGCGGGAGGATCGCTACGCTACCGCGCGCGAGCTCGGGATCGCGTTGCAGCGTTGGCTCGCGGTGCGCGGCACGCCGACCGGGATGGTGGAGGTCGCGGCGTTCATGGAGGGGCTCTTCCCGAGCGAGTCGGGACGAGGCGCGCCGCCGACCGTGCGGACGAAGCATGCGCGCGCGGAGAAGGCAGAGAGAGCGCGCGACGAAGCCGCGGCGGCGACGTCCTTCGACGTGCAGGTGGACCTCGACTCCGCGGTGCTGAGCACGGGCGTCGATTCGACGGAGGTGCGGCGCACACGGCGCGGTTGGGCGATCGGCGCGGCGGCTTCGTTGGTGGTGATCGCGAGCGGCATCGGGTGGGCAGCATGGCCGCGCGAGGCGGCGGAGGTGCGGCTGGGGGCGGCGAGCGAGTCGGCGATCTCGGCGGTGAACGCAACCGGCTCGAGCTCGGAGACCGCGACCGACACGGAGTCGGAGACCGTGACGGAGTCGGAGGCCGTGGCCGTGACGGAGACGGAGTCGGAGCCCGTGGCCGTGGCGGAGTCGGAGACCGCGGCGGAGTCGGAGGGCTCGGTGGCGTCGGAGACGGCGACGGCGCCGGACTCCGCAACCGCGATGAGCGCGTCGCGGCCATCCGTCGCGCGGGGTGACGAACGTGCGCGGCCGAGCCGGGAGCGCGAGGTCACGGAAGGCGAGCTGCACGTGGCGACGCCGGGCGGATGGGCGGACGTGCACGTCGATGGGCGACGCGTGGGGCGCACGCCGCTCTCGCTCACGTTGCCGGCGGGGACCGCGCGCGTGGAGCTGCGGCCGTTCGGGTTCGCGCCGCCTTCGGGCGATTCGTCGTTGCGTCGCAGCGTGCGCATCGGGGCGCGACCGACGCGGCTGAGCGTGAGGCTCGACCCATGAGCGTGGAGAGCGATCGCTTGGTTCGGATCGTGCGACGCGTGGCGGCTGCGCTCGCGTTCGTCGCGACGCTCGCGCTCGCGCCTTCGCACCTCGTCGCGCAGGCCGCGTCATCCGAGGACGAGGCGCATCGCGTGTTCCTGCGCGCGGCGGCCGCGTACGGCAACGGCGAGTTCGAGGTCGCCGCCGATCTCTTCGAGCAGGCGTACGCGCTGCGCCCCGAGCCGCAGTTGCTCTACTCGCTCGGCAGCGCGCGCGAGCGAGCGGGGCGCGTGGTCGGCGCGATCGAGGCGTACGAGGCGTTCTTGCGCGAGGTGCCGGACGCGGAGGAGCGACCGGACGTCGAGCGCAGCCTCGACACGCTCCGTCGGCAACGTGCGCTCGAAGAAGAGGTGGAGCGTCGACGGGAGGCGCCCGTCGAGATCGTGGTGCCGACGTCGCCCGCGCGACCGACGGGGCTGCGCGTGGCGGCGTTCTCGCTCGCGGGCGTCGGCGTGCTCACGCTCGGCGTCGGTGCGGTGCTCGGGCTCACCGCGAACGCGCGCTACGACGACGCGCGGGACGAGAGCCAGTCGCACCGCGCGACGCTGCGGCTCGAGGACGAGGCGCGCCGTCTCGGGCGCAGCGCGAACGCGCTCTTCGGGGTCGGAGGTGTGCTCACGCTGACCGGGATCGTTTGGGCGATCGTGGAGCTCGTGCTCGGCGGCGACTCCGAGGATTCCGCGGTGCCCGCGTTCGGTCCGGGCGGCTTTCGCTGGAGGTTCGGATGATCGGCGCGCGATCGTTCGGTGTCTGGATCGTGCTCGGCGTCTCCCTCGTGCTGGGTGGCTGCGCGTTCGAACCGATCGACGCCTCGAATCGCATGCCGCCGTGTGCGCGTGGCTTCGTGGAGGTCGGCGAGCGTTGCGTGCGCGAAGGGAGCGATGCCGGCTTCGACGCGGGGAGCGATGCGGGCCGCGACGCGAGCGTGGACGCGGGCGCGGAGGATGCGGGCCTGGACGGTGCGGGGCCCGACGCACCGGAGGACTCGGGCGTGAACTCGCTCTCGGAGTGCACGAGCGAAGGTCGCCTCGGATCGAGCGCGTTTTGCGATGGATTCGAGAACCCAGGCTTCAACTGGGGGCGCCAGGTCGGCTTCGGCAGCGTGGGGCCGGTGCGCGCGACGGACGGCGTCGAGCCGTACCGCGGGCTCTTCATGCTGCGCGCGCGCATCACGAACCCCGCGTCGTGGGCGCAGGGCTTGGTCTGCCCGTTTCGTCCGGGCGGTCGGTGTCCCGCAGACGACGTGGTGCCGGACGACGACGAGGTCGTCGCGTCGGGGGACCTGCACTTCCGTTCGTACGTCTACGTGCCGAGCGACTCGCCGATCGATCACGTGAGCTTGATGCACGCGGGCGCGCATCGTGGCTTCGATCCGCTCGACGCGCCGGCGAGCTTCAACCTCGACGCCGCCGGATCGTTCATGTACGTCGGCGCGTCGCTGATGCGCTACCCGGCGACTTCGAATCCGGAATACAGGTTCCCGCGCGACGAATGGGTCTGCGTGCGCACGCACGTGATCGTGGGCGACGTGGGCGAAGCGCGGAGCTGGGTGGAGCACGGCGAGAACGTCGACCTCGTGACCGAGGCGACCGACATCGACACGCTCCCCGACGCGCCCTACCTGCACTTCGGGCTCGGCCTCGCGTGGACGAGCGCGGCTCAGGAGCCGACGACGGTCTACTTCGACGAGGTCGCGGTGTCGCGGGAGCCGATCCCGTGCGACCCGCGGTGATTCGGCCGCCTCAGAACACCATCGCGAGGCGGGACTGCACGGTCCAGAGGTGGCGCTCTTGGAGGTTGGAGCCGCCCGAGACCGCGGCGCCCGCGTACATGTAGCCGACCTCGGTGTCCCAACGGAGCAGGTCGTTGGTGCCCCACTTCACGCGGAGCGCGACGTCGACTTCGACGCCCATCGCGCAGTCGCGCTCGAACGCGCCGCACGCCGTGTCCGTGAAGTCGTCGCGTTCGTTCGTGTAGACGAAGGGGTTCAGCTCGCGCGCCCAGGCCGCGAGCACCGCGGTGTGGAGCTCGAAGCCCGGGATGAGGTGGAAGCGGAACTGCGGGAGCATGTAGTGCGAGTTCCACACGCCGCCGCGCGACCAGAGCGGACGAATCTCTTCGCCGAAGCCGATCGAGGTCATCGTGCTCAGTGCCACCTGATACATGATCAGGCCGACGTGATAATCGGGATGGAGCGGGCGCGCGCGGAGGCGATCGTCGTTGAAGTACTGTCCATCGCCGCTGGAGAAGCCCCATTCGAGGAGCGCGCCCCAGACGCCGTGCTTGCGGGCTCCGACGCGGAACGCGCCGCCCCACAGGTTCGCGTCGGTCTCGTTGCAGATGCCGGTGTCGTTGTCGCAGCCGCCCGCGAGCGAGACGGTGTTGGTGCGGCCGCCGATGTGGACGATCTCACCTTCCGTGTAGAGGGACGGCCGCGAGCCGCCGAGCCCGTAGTCGAGCTTCCAGTAGAGGTCGACGATGTGGACGCGCGAGGCTTGCTCCTCGCTCGGGAGCGGGCGCAGCGCGCCCCCGCGGTGCTGCCAGCGGTAGACGTAGTAGCCGCCCGCGGTGAAGCGGTCGGTGGAGCGCGGGCCGGCCTCGGTGTCGTTCCAGAGGAGCGCGACCGCCATTTGATTCACGTCGTTGCCCTCGCCGATCCACGTTTGAAAGGGGACGGTGTTGCGCTCGGACGGCACGGTGCCGATGGGGCCGAAGGGGCCGACGGTGATGGTGTTCGGGGCCGGAGGATCGGTGCCGGGGCGGACGGGATCTTCGACGAGCTTGTCGTACGCGAGGGCGAAGATGAGCGGGGTCGGCCGCGTGTCGCCGCTCGTGAGCGCGTTGATGACGGTGAGCGGTCGGGTCGCGAAGAGCACGCGGTCGAAGGTGGTGCCGAAGAGCGGGTCGCCCCACTCGCCGAGGCCGTTCCCGTCGTGGGCGAGCAGACCGAGGCCCCATTGCGAGGGCATGCGGCCGACGCGGAGCTGACCGACCGGCAAGAGGAGCTCGAGCCACGCGCGCTCGATGCGGAAGGAGTCGGCGAGGTCGAAGCCTTCGTAGTCCGTGTAGCTCGGGTCGGCGGCGAAGATCGGGGTGCGGATGATGCGCGCGTTGTCGCCGAAGACGACGTTGTCGAGCGCGTCGATCTGCATGTAGACGGCCGCGACCGGCTTGGTGGGATCGTTGCCGTAGGTGACCTGCGGCTCGAGGCGCAGGCGCTGGTACGCGAAGTGCGCGCGGCTCCCCGCGACGATGCCGATCTCGCCGGGGTTGGTGGCCTGGCGCGGCACGTTGCCGAACCAGTTGTAGCGAGCGCGGTAGTAGCCGTGCAGGGCGAAGTTGACCGGGATGCGGCCGGCGTCGGTCGGGGCGTCGAGCGCCGGCGGTGGCGGGGCGTCGGGGACGGGCGGCGGCCCGGGCGGCGACGTGGGCGCCGCGACGCCAACGACGGGCTCGGTCGTTTCGCCCGTGCTCGAGTCGATGCTCGAGTCGGTGCTCGAGTCGATGCTCGCGTCCGCGTTCGTCGAGGTATCGGTCGCATCCGTCGAAGCTTCCTCCGTCGTCGCTTCGGAGGTCGGCGCTTCCGTCGCGGGCACCGGCTCCAGCGGCGCCGGTGGCGGCGCGGGTGGCGGCGCGGGCTGCGCAGCGATCTTTCCCGCGAGCCCGAGCACGAGCGCGCACGTCATCCATCGAGCCGTCATGGCTTCCACCGTCCCGCTTCCATCGACCTCTTCGGTCGCCCCAACTCTCGTTCGGATCACTCGATCGTCGCGGCGCGCGATCGTCACGCGCGCGAACGAAGAGCGCGCGGTCACCCACGCGCTCTTCGTCGGCTCACGCGCTCGGGCTCAGTCCGCGAGCCCCGGGCAGCCGGTGGCGTCCGCGCGCAGCGGCTGGAGGTTGATGATCGAGATCGTGCTGCCGAAGACCGGCATGCGCTCGCACGCGATGATCTCGAGCGGGCCGTCCGCCGTGCGCTTGCCCCACGCCTCCACGAACACGAACTCGCCGTCGGAGCCGACGGGGATGTTGGCGACCGCGAAGATGCCGTCGACGTGCGACCACGGCTGCTCGGCGCTCGGGAAGTCGTCGCCGTTGAAGTAGCGGTAGTGCGGGTCGTCGTTGCGCGAGCCTTCTGCGATCGCGGTGCCGTCCTCGCGGTAGATGCGGATCGTCCCGCCGTAGACGGGGTCTTCGTTGCAGTCGAAGACGGTGCCGGCGACGATCGCGGTTCCCGCCGCGCGACGGAAGCCGAGCACGGTGGGGATCAGGTTCAGCGTGGCGGCCGAGATGCTGTTGCCCTCCGCGCTGCCATCCGAGGTCGGCGCGGTCTCGTTGATCTGCACCGAGCCGTCGATGGTGAGCGAGGGGGAGGGACCCGACTTCGGGAAGACGCGGTACGCGTACCAGCCACCGCCCGGCGCCGTCACCGTCACGCGACCCATCGCGTCGGTCACGAGATCGGAGTCGGGATCGCAGGTGTCACCGACGACCGGCGCGTTGTCCGGATAGAACCTCACGCAGAGGCCTTCGATGACCTCGTCGGTGCGGAACTCCTTCACCTCCAGGGTGAACTCTTGGTCCGCGCCGGAGTTGTCGGGCGTGGTCCGCATGCCGAAGCACGAGTAGTCGGCCGGCTCCGCGCTCGCGGGGTCGATCCCGATGCCGCTCGGATCGGTGGGGTCGGCGCCGTCACCGAGCTGGAGGAGCGGTTGGTCGACGGGCGTGCCGCCGTCCGCGGTCCCGCCGTCCTCGCGCGGCGTTTCGCCGTCCGGGCGCGGGCCCGCGTCGACGGAACCGCCGTCGGGCGTCGGTGCATCGTCATCACCGCACGCGCCGATCGCCAACGCGAGCAAGGCCCCGAGAAAGATTCGCTTCGTCATCACTTCGTCCCCATTCCACGACGCACCCCGGCGCCGTCCAAGTTGGTGTTCGTCGCGCGCGCGGCGCCGATCCGATCAATCCCGATCAAGGCTCGTACTCCAGCAGCAATCGGAGCTGCGCATGAAGTCGTTGCCAACCGTCGATGCCGACGGAAACCGTCTCCTCGTAGTGGTCGCCTTCCGCCTCGTCGATGTACGGCTCGTCGGGATCGAGCACGTAGTCGAAGTCCGGCAGGATGTAACCCAGTTGGTCGTTGCCGAGGTTGACCAGCGACACGTAGTCGAAGCCGCCGCCGACCTCTTCGCGCAGGTACGGCCCCTCGGGCGCGCGCGAGACGTCGGGCGAGTTGGGGACGCCTTCGTCGAGGAAAGGCACGTCCTCCGGACGGAAGCTGCCGTCATAGCCTCCCACGAAGAGCGCGGGATCGACCTCGCCCGGCATGTAGAGGATGCGCATGCGACCGACGTCGACCATGGCGATCTCGGTGCGCACGTCGGGCTCGTTCACGCCCGGCACCAAGATGCGGTCCGGATCCCAGTTGAAGCTCTCGCGCAGGAAGAGCTGATTGAGGATCGCGACGTGGAAGCCGCGGTTCTGGACGTCGACGAAGAAACGTGTCGACCGCACCCGAAGATCCGCCGTCTCTTCCGTCTCCCCATCCTCGAGCGCACGCAGCACGAAGTACGCGAATTGTTCGCCGACCACCTGCTTGGTTTGTTCGCCCTGACGCGGGAGCTCCATTCCTTCCCAAGTCTGTGGGCGGATCTCGCCGGGGCCGATCTGCGCGCCGATCGCGCCTTCGCAATACGCCGCCATGCCGCCGAGGCCCGCAACCACGCCGCCGTCGGGGCCCGCCACGCCGTCCTCGATGCCCTCGCGCAGGTGGTGGGGGAAGTCGCTCGAGAGGAGCGAGTTGCGGGTGCCCCAGTACTCGGCATGAGCTCCGAAGTTCACCCAGGTCGCGATGGTCGCGTCGTCGTCGACCGCCTCGAAGCGGAGGATGAGCGCCTTGTCGTCGATGATGCGCGGGTGGCGCGCGTCGCTGACGTAGCGGTAGGTTCCGCCGGGCTGATCGCGGAAGTCGAAGCTCGCGTATTGGATGCGTGCGCGCTCGAGGTTCGCGGTGGCCATCTCGACCGCACGTGCAGCGCCGTCGCGGACGCGCTCGAGGTAGTCGGGATCGACGCCGCTCGAGCTCTCGTCGAGGCCGTAGATGCCGAGGGTGTCCGCGCCTTGATGCGTGTGGCTCGCGCAGGTGGCCACGTAGTCGACCCCGAGCGCAGCGTCGACGCGTTCACGGATGGCGTCGGTGTCGTCGAGGAACACCGAGAAGGTGTCGAGCGAGACCAGCGCGACCGTGGTCTCGTTCTGGCGCAGCACGATCGCGCGCGCCCACTGCGGATCTGCGATGCCGCTGGCAGGACGCGGGCTGCCGAAGCCCGCGATGAAGACGGGGTCGAAGAGGCCGTTGTCGTTGCGGTCCTCGAACTCGTCGCCGTCGAAGGGATCCCAGATCGCGTCGCCGTTCGTGTCGACGGTGAGGATGTCGACGTCGTCGCCGAACGCGGGCGTGATCTCGACCATCGCCGCGCCCACGAAGAGCGCGTCGTCGCCTTCGTCCTCGCAGCCCGCGCGGCCCGGACAGAGCACGTCCGGCTCGAACGGGGGAGGCCCCGCGTCTTCGGTCGCGCCACCATCGCCCGCGTCCTCGACCACGCCGGCGTCCTCGGGGGTGCCCGAGTCGATCGAGACGTCGTCGTCGCCGCAGGCGAGCGCGAGCAGGAGCACGAACGAGAACGAGCGCATCGTGAGCCTCAGAACGCCAAGCCGGCGCGCAGCCGGAGCAGACCGACGGTGTTCATTCGCCCGCCGTTCGCGTCGTCGAACGCGCGGCCGGGCACCGCGACGCCGCCTTCGAGGCCGAGCTCGAGATCGAGCTCGCGCGGCAGGGTCAGGTGCGCGACGACCGAGGCGTCGACCTCGATGCCGAGATCGCGGTTGCGCCGATCGCCCCCGCGCCAGCCGACCTGCCGCGACTCCGCGCGCGCGCGGTACGGATCGACGACGTCGGTGGTCGCGCGGCCCCACACCCAACCCGCGCGCACGTCGAGCCACTCGACGGGGCGGATCGTGTAGTGGTTGAAGAGGTAGGCCGCGCCGGACACGCCGCCGTCGGTGGGGAGTAGATCGCTGCCGGGGGAAGGGCGGCCGACGAGCTCGTCGGAGCGCGCGAGGTTCGCCGCACGCGCGCTGCTCCACGCGAGCAGCTCGGGGAAGAGGATGAGCCCGATGCGGTGATCGGGGTGCATGCTCGCGCGGCGCTGCACGCCGTCGTCGGGGTTCGCGTCGCCGCTCGACCAACCACCTTCGAGCACCGCGTCGACCGTCTCGCCCTCGCGCCCGACCTGCATCGCGAAGAGCCCCTGCCGCACGTCCTGGTTCGGGTTCTCGGTGGTGCGCGCGAGGTTGGCGGTGCCGTGGAAGTAGATGCCCTCGAAGCCCGCGAAGAGCTTGCCACCCGACGGCTCGGCGAAGTCCCAGCGCGCGAAGAAGTCGACGATCCAGACCTTCAGCCGCTCCTCGATCTGCGCGGGGATCGGGCCGCCCCCGAGCGCGTCGGAGGTCTGGTGGCGGTACACGACGTACGCGCCGACGCCACGATCCTCGTCGCCGTAGAGCGCGGCCACCACGGCCTGCCAGGCGCGCTGATCTTCACGCAGGCGCGCGATCGGATCCGCGTACACGAGGTCGCCCGCGAGGATCACGTTGAAGGGCACGTCGGCGCCGAAGGGGCGCGTCGCGAAGAGCAAACGGATGTTGCGGTTGCCGTAGCGGTAGTCGCCGAAGGGGACCTCGTGGTCGCCGTCGTTCGCGAGCAGGCCGAGGCCCCAATGCGAGGGCTGCAGACCCGCGCGCACGAGGCCGACGGGCGAGCGCCACGAGACGTAGAGCCAGCGCGGATCGACACCGCCCGCGCGGAAGGCGTCGTGCTCGTCGCGCGGGAGCTCCGCGGTGTCGACGCCGCGCGTGCGATCGCCGAAGACGAGCCCGTCGAAGAGATCGATCTGACCGACGAGCTCGACGCCGCGGCCGGCGAGGCGCGGCGTGAGGCGGAGCCACTGGGTGCCGAAGACGTTCTGGCCGAGCTCGTCGGGGTAGCCCGCGCGCTCTTGCGTCTGCAGCGCGAGGTCGGTCATCGCGTGGAAGCGGAAGCGGTACTCGCCGGAGAGCGCGAAGGGACCGCGCTCGCGGTAGAGCGTGGGGGCGTCGGCCGTCGCGTCGGCGGCGGTCTCTTCGGCACCCTCGTCTTCGGCACCCTCGGCGAGCGCCGCGCGGAGGGCCTCCTCGTCGACCGGCTCGGCGCCCGCTGCCTCCAGCGCGGCGCGGATGGCGGCGTCCTCGTCGTCTTCCGCGGCGTTCGCAGCGCTCGCGTCAGACGCGGCTTCGTTCGCGGCGTCGGACGGTGCTTCGGACGGCGCGTCCGCCGCAGCTTCGGCGACGTCCCCGCTCGGAGTTTCCGCTGGCGGCGTCGTGCCCTCCGCCGGTGCCTCTTCGGTGCTCACGGCGTCGCCGATCGCGCCTTCGACGGAAGCGTCTTGCGCCACCGCCGACGACGAAGCCGCCAACGACGACACGCAAAGCCAAACCCAAGACGCCCACCAACGCTTCATGCGACCCCGAAGTGACCGGACCGTACTCGCAGCGCGCGTCGGCTTTCAACGTCGCGCGCTTACACCTGCTGCGATGCGACTTGGTCCGCGCGTCTCCTCACGCTTTGCTCGCGCTCTCGACCTGGGCCACGACGTGACGCGCGCGCTTGGCGGGGCTCGCTTCGGATCGCGCGCCGCCTCGTTCGGCTGCTATCTCTGCGCGGTGACCCTCTTCCTCGTGCGCCGCGTGCGGCGATCGCTCGGCCCGAGCGCGGTTTTGCCCGCGCTCCTCGCGTCCTCCGCGTTCCTCGTGCTCGCGTGCGGGGACGACGAGCCGCGCGTCCCCGTGCACGTCCCCACCGACCCGGGCGCCGGCACGCGAGAAGAAGCGCCGTTCGAGCCGCGCCGTGGTGAGTCCTTCGCGTCGGGCACCCACCAGGTCTCGGTCGAGGGGGTCGCCATCCCGGACGCCGCGCTCGCGCACGCCTTGCTCGTGCTCGATCTCGACGCGGACGGCGATCGCGACGCGCTCTTGCTGCGCAGCGATCCGAGCGCGGGCACCGTCGGGGTGTCGGTCGCGATCCGTGAGGGCGCCGAGTTTCGCGTGCGCGCGCCGTCGCCGCTCCCGCTCGAAGGCTGCACGGTTCGGAGTGCGACCCTCGCGCACCCGACGCGCAGCAGCTTCGTCGCGGAGGTCCACACCGAGTGCACGCCGAGCGCGGGCGCGGCGGCACCGACACCGACACCGACGCCGACGCCGGCACCGACACCGACACCGGCACCGACACCGGCACCGACACCGACACCGACACCGACACCGACACCGGCACCGAGACTGGAGCAACGTACGCACCGCTGGATCCTCTCGAACGAGCCTGCGCCGCGGGTGCGGCTCGTGACCTCCACCCGCGGCGAGACCGCGCTCTCGTTCGCGTTCGAGGATCTCGACGACGACCGACACGAGGACGTGCGCGCGACGGTGTCGGTGGCGGGGCGCGAGCTCGTGTTGCGCTGGCTCGATCGACCGGGCGGGCTCGCGCTCGATGCGGGCGAGCCCGCGACCTCGGTGCGGGCCGCGATGAGCGAGTCGCGCGAGCTCGGCGCCTCGCTCGCGCGGGCGCTCTGTCGCGGCGATGCGGCGTCGCTTCGGGTCGGGCCCGGCTCGTGGGGGCTCGAGTGTCCGGAGGAACTGCTCGGCGCCGCGCGAGTCGCGGAGACCGACGCGTGGCTTCGCGCGGGTCGGCTCGAAGAGGCGCTCCTCGCGATCGACGCGGGCGCGGTCGCTTCCGCGGAGGCCCTCGATGCGGCGGCGGCTCCGGGGATCACGGCGACTCGGCTCGCCTTCGCGTACCGTGGTGAGCCGAGCCTCGACGTCGCGCACGTCGCGCTCACGTTCGTCGCGTCCTCGGAGGGACCGCCCGCGCTTCGTGTGGAAGGAGCGTCGATCGATCGCGTCGCGCGCGACGGGAACGCGACCCCGGGAGATGCGCTGCCGGCGCCGATCCGATCGAGCGACGAAACGCCGTGGGTGCTCACGCGCGTGCGCTCTCGAAGCTGCGCGGTCGACGTCACGCTCGCGTCGTTCCGCGACGGTATGCTCGGCGGCGTGCACGAGCTCGTCGATCCCTCGGCGTGCGCCGACGAGGCGC
>JALOQC010000624.1 GCA_025453555.1 Myxococcota bacterium
TGCATCTACCTCACCGGCCTTCCTGAAGCGCCACCCGTCGAGCGCCGACAGGCTCTCGGAGAGGAACTCCACGGCGATGTCGACGGCACCGGTCAAGTCTGCATCGGGCTCCCAACGAGCCACGTACATCCCGACGTTCTTGCCGGCGCCATCCCATCCGGTTTCGAGCAACGGGCGCCCGTATCGGCGAGCAGGGAGGCGCCTCGCATAGCGCCAGCCGTCGTCAGTCTGCCGGAAGCCATCGGCATCGATCTCGATGGGCGCTCCGACGTGGCGGGCGAGGCGACCTGCGAGATCCCTGACGCGGTCGAGCCCCGTCACGTGGAGACAGACGTAGAAGGAGAAACCACCATCGCCGGGAACCCGGTCGAGATAGGCACCAATGTCGCCGACCCCCGGCAGGTCGACGGTCCCCAAGGTCGCCTCGAATCCACCGATCGCATCGCCGTACTCGACGTGGAGACCGCGAGAAGGCGTGAACACTGGGAGGTCGGCCTCACGCAACCGTTGGCGGACCTGCCGACCGAAGATCCCCAGTGCGTCCTTGTGGATCCTACCCGGCACTTGCTCGCTCATTTCGTTCATCGCTCCAAGTGGACGTCCCACTTACTCCACCCTATCACGGACCCCTTCGCGCTCAAGCTTCAGGGAGAACGCGCGTGCTGCCAACGTCGCGACCCGAGAGGGTGGAATGACCGCCTCGATCCGATGATGGAACGCGCGTACATGCCCCTGAAGGGCCTCGGCGTCCGGCGCGCCGTCCCGCTCGTGGCTTCCGTGCCAGTACTCTTGGAAGTCGCGGCAGCGTGCGGCGACCACGGGCGCAACGGTGTCGACAAGGGCGCCTCGGTCGGGATGGTCCCCGAGCAGTGAGAAAAGCTCCTCGCGCACGCGACGCTCGTCGACGAAGCTCTCGATCGACTGTTCGACCGAGAACGCGAGGCGCTCAGGCCCTCCCCGCTTGCGGACGATGGGCGTCCGTTCTCCTCGCTTCGGAAGCCGAGGCGCCGGATGCCACTCCCCCAGGTCGAGTGCGCAGAGGATACCCAGCAGCGTCAGGTCCCATGTCTTCGTCCGCGTCTCGTCGCTGTCACGGATGAGCCCGAAGTGGCGCAGCGCCCGCGCCGCCATGCGCGTCGTTGTCGCGATGCGCATTACACCGGTCTCCGTCGTCTCGACGTCAGCCGGCCCGAGGTCGTTCACGATCGAAAGGATGAAGTGCTGCAGGTCGTCCCCGATCCGCTCCCCGGCATTGCGATCTCGCAGCAGGTAGAGCAGGAGCGGCACATGCAGCTCGTCGGGTGTGCGCGGCTTGTCGACGCCGTACCGCGACCCGGACGCCCCTACCACGATCCGCAGTGCACCTCCGCTGCCGTTATGCTGGACCGCGAGCCCGCCACCGAGGAGCGCACCGACACTGCGCTCGTTCCGCACGCGTCCTCCGCGCAGCCGGAGCAGCTCCACGACACGTTCCAGGATATCCAGCTTCGTCGCCAGATCATGACCGTCCGTCCCCGGTTCGACCACGACAAGGTCCTCGACGAGGCGCTCGAGGTCGTGCAGCAAGGGCTCGGGCCACGTCATCGGAATGGTCCGGGCTTCGCCGGGAACGGGGTGAGCCCGATCTCGGCGCCACGTTCTCGATGAGCTGAGACGCGCAGGAGGACACCAGGTACGTCACTGAGGGGACGTGGCCCCGCTCGTCCATCAGCCGCCGCGTCGTCCATGGTGTGCATGTCGCTGCCCGTCGTTGGAGGAGTGCAACCAGTCAGGCTGCGATGACCCGCACCTCGATCCCCCGCCCCACCATCACCGCCGCCTCCCGCCCCGGGTGGAACCGCACCCACCCCATCTTCACCAGCGCCGCCCTCGGCACCAGCTCCGCGAACTTGAGCGCCCCGACGTCCTCGTCGACCGCCGCATCCGCCTCCGGCCCCGTCGACGCCGCGACCTCTACCTGCGCCTGACGAATCGCCTCCTCCAGCGCCCGCGCGAACCCGGTCGCCTCGCTCCCCCGCCTGATCGTCACCCCGAGGCCGTCCGCCGAGACCTTCAGCTCCGGCGTCCTGAGCCGAGCTGCGATGGCCTGGTTGTAGCGGTCTCCGGCGAAGGTCCACCAGCGCGTCCGGTCGGCGTCCGCTTCGACCACGAGCCTCGTCGCATCGAGCCGCACCCACCCGAACTCGCTCCGCAGCCCGACCAGCGCCTCGCGCGCCCGCTTCGACAGCAGCGCCTCGTCGAACCCGTCGTGCAGCACCCGCGCCGCCGCCTGCGCGAGCTCGAAGTGCATCGGCGGTCCCGAGCCGAGCCAGCGCGACTTGCCGCGCCGCTCCACCGGCTCCACCCATGCCCGCTTCCGCTCGAGATCGAGCTGTGTCACCCGCCAGCCGCGGCCGCCGAGCGTGAGAAAGAAGGGCTGGTCCTTCTCCCGGCGGCGGAACGTCGTCGGGTGCACCTGCCCGACCTCGGTCAGCCCGTGGTTGACCGTCACGAGCGGGGGCGAGTTGAAGACCGAGAAGAGCTCGAGGAAGTGTTTCGCGCCGTAGCGACGCTCCCCCTCGTCGCCGACGCCGAGGCCGCGCTCGTCGGCATAGAGCACCCCGCTCGCGAAGAGACCGTCGAGCAGCGACCGGTAGTCCTCATCGCCGATGCCTGCGGTACGCAGCCAGCCGTCGAGCGTCGCGTCGATCGCCTCCGGCTCGATCCCGGCCGCCTCTTGCAGCACGCTCGCCAGCAGCTGCTGCCCGAGGACCGGAAACGGCAGTGCCGGCGGCTCGACGGGTTCGACGAACCCCTCCCGCCAGAGCGTCAACAGCGCGCACGCCCGCAGCAGCGCGTCGTCGTCGGTGACGAGGAACAGGCAGTTCCGGATCGTCCCGGCACGCCGCCCGGTGCGCCCTAGCCGCTGGAGGAATCCAGCCACGGTCGACGGGGAGTCGATCTGGATCACCCGATCGAGGTCACCGACGTCGATCCCGAGCTCGAGCGTGCTGGTCGCGACGATGACGCAGTCGCTCCCCTGCGCGAACGCCGACTCGGCCTCGCGT
>JALOQC010000625.1 GCA_025453555.1 Myxococcota bacterium
CGCGCTGAAGTTGCCGGGGTAGAAGTCGATCTGTTCGAGCAAGCGGCTGTTCACGACCGAGGTCAGACCGCCGAAGTGGTAGAGGAGCGGGACCGGCACGCCTTCGAAGAAGGTCTGGCTGTCTCCCGGCGCCGCACCACGCACGATGAGCGCGCCGGCGCCGAAGGGCGGACGACCGACGCCGGGGAGGAGCTCGACCGCGCGGAGCGCGTCACCACGCGTGCCCGGGATGCGCGTGAGCTCTTCGCGACGGATCGTGCGGCGCGTGACCTCGCGTGGCGGCGGATCGATCACCGCCTCCGCGCCGAAGCCGAAGTCGTCGCCGTCGTCGTCCACCGCCACGATCTCGAGGCGGTAGATCACGTCGGTGATCTCACCGCTGCCGACCTCCTCGGTCTGCGAGAGCTCGCCGTACTCGTCCGCGAGCACGAGCACGGTGTACGTGCCGGCCGGCAGCTCGTCCGCGGCGAAGCGCCCGTCGTTTCCGGCGACCACGCGACGGCTGACGCCGAGCTCGGCGCTCGAGATCAACACCTCGGCGTTGCGGATCGGCGCGCCGTCCTCCCGACCGAGCACGCGACCTTCGAGGCGACCCGGCGCGGGCGGAGGTGGCTCGTCCGGGACCTCGGGCTCGGGCGGCGGCTCCGGGACACGGCGCTCGAAGACGTACTCGTATTGGATGCGCACCGGAACCGGCGCACCGTCGCGACGCGCGGGCTCGAAGCGGAAGCGTCGCACCGCGTCGACCGCGGCTTCGTCGAAGCCGTTCCCCGCCGGCCGCACCACCTGCACGTCGGTGACCGCGCCGTCGGCCGCGATGGTGATCGCGACGAGCACGCGGCCTTCGAGCCCTTCGGCTTCGGCTTGCGGCGGATAGCTCGCCTCGACGAACTCGACGAGACGCGGAGGCGTGATGACGGGCGCGGCGGGCGGGGCTTCCTGCGCGAACGCGAGCGAAGCGGAGCCGACGAGCCACACGAAGCTGAGCCAAGGGAAGCGGCGCACGGCGGCGAGCATAGTGTGAGAGCCCATCTCTAGTCCTCACCCGGAGGCGCGCTCGCGCGTGCGGGCGCGCGTTCGTCGGCGAAGGGGCCAAAACGTGACGGACAAAGGCGACGAGAACCGAGCGATGCGCGGGCTCGACGGCCGCGAGCGCTGAAGAAGTGTGCAGTGTCGCGACCGCGCGCTGGACGGGGCACCCCGCCCCGAACGAGGCGCGATGCCTCGCTCGAGCGGCGCTTCGCCCCACGCGCGTTCGGTACGCACGTTGCGACCTCGCCGCCCATGGACTTCGATCTCGACGCGTTCCTCGCGCGCCTGCAAGAAACCCTCGTCCACTGGGCGGAGGGCTTCGCGGCGTGGCTTCCTCACCTCGTCGCGGGCCTCGCGCTCGCGGTCGTCTTCTGGATGATCGCGAAGCTCGCGCATCGAACGGCTCGTCGCGTGCTCGCGCGAAGTCGCCTGCACGCCGAGGCGCAGACGCTCTTCGCGCGCTTCGTGCGCTTCGCGGTGTTGGTCGCCGGCTTGATGATCACGCTCAGCGTCTTGCAGCTCGACAAGACCGTCACGAGCCTCCTCGCCGGCGCCGGTGTCGTCGGCCTCGCGCTCGGTCTGGCGTTTCAGTCGCTCGCCGCGAACTTCATCGGCGGCGTGGGCCTCTCGCTCCGCCGCCCCTTCGGCAGCGGCGACGTGATCGAGTCGAACGGCATCGTCGGCACCGCGGAGGAGGTCGCGCTGCGCACCACGACCGTCCGCACCTTCGACGGCAAGAAGGTGATGATCCCGAACAAGAAGCTCGACGAGGAGATCCTCACGAACCACTCGGACACCCGCGAGCGTCGCGCGGAGCTGCGCTGCGGCGTGGGCTACGCGGAAGATCTCGAGGAGGTCGAGCGGGTGGTGAAGACCGCCCTGGAAGCCGTGGAGAACCGCATCGAGGGCAAGCCGATCGAGGTGTTCTTCGAGAGCTTCGGCGACAGCGCGATCGTCTTCCGCGCGCACGTGTGGTTCGACTACGTCGCGCAACGAAACGTGCTGGTGGTGCAGCACCAGATGATCGTCGCGATCAAGAAGGCGTTCGATCGCGAGGGCATCACGATCCCCTTCCCGATCCGCACGCTCGACTTCGGGATCGAGGGCGGCAAGACGCTCGCCGACGTGTGGCCGCGCGGAACGAACGGCGCGGCGCCGAAGGAGCGTGCGCACGTCGAGGCGCGTGACGCGTCGAGCTGATCGCCGGAGGAACGCGCGCGCGAGCGGGTCGTGGAGTGGTGACTCACGATCCGTCGCGCGATCAATCGCGCAACCACGTCGCGCGCAGCACCGGGCCCGTCACGGCGGCCACGATCACCCCGACGAGCGCGCCCTTCCCCGTCTCCATCGCGAGAACGCCGAACGAGAACGCGCCCCAGATCGCGTCGCTCACGACGGCGCTCGCGACCATGCCTGCGCCCCAACCGGCCGCGCTCGCGAGCTCCCAACGAAAGCGCGCTTCGGGATCGCGCACCGACGACGCGACGCTCTGCGCGAGGCCCGCGAGGAATCCGACGACCGTGCCCGCGAGCCCCGCCGCGACGAGGAGCAGTCCGAAGCTCGGGGGCGCCGCGGGCTCGAACGCGCTGAGCGCTGCGCCTCCCACCCACGCGACCGCGAACGCGAGCGTGGTCGCGAGCACGAAGCGCCGCGCGTCGACGCCGAGCGGACGAAGCGCGCGCGCCTGCGTGAGGCCGACGATCGCGCCTTCGATCGCGCCCGTGAGCGGCAACGAGAGCGGGTGCAGGATCGAGCCCTCGGGCACGACGCGCGAGACGAGCACGCCGAGCAGCGTGACGACGAGCACCGCCGCCGACTCGCCGAGCACACACGCGAACCACCAGCGTCGAAGCACGCGCGAGGCGTAGCACGAGGGCGACCCGCGAGCGGCGAGGCGCGCGAGTCGTGGGCGGCCACCGATGAATTGAAGCGGAATCGTGCGAGGCGAAGCGGACGCAGTCCGCGAAGCTGCACGATTCCGCGAAACCATCGGGCCGCGCGCGAGCGCGGAGCCG
>JALOQC010000626.1 GCA_025453555.1 Myxococcota bacterium
CGGCGCCAGGTCTCGGGGGCGATCCAGGTTCCGTCGTCGAGGTTGGCGACGAGGCCGTCGGCGAGGAGGTGGGGCGCGAGCTGGATGGTGACGCGTTGGGTGTCGCCGCCGGAGACCTTCTTTCTTCGGGTCGTGGGGCGCTCGGGCGGGGGCGTGCTCGAGGACGCGATGCGGGAGCGGTGGGCGCGGCGTGGCTCCGCGGAGTGGTTCGCGGCGTCCGATGCCGCGTCGCGTGACTCCGCGGAGTCGTGGGTGTCCACCACAGCACCGCGCGACTCCGCGGAGTGGGCGCGGTCGGTCGCTTCGCGGTGGGCGCGCTCGTCCGGCTCGTCGACGGTCGACTCCGCGGAGACAGGCGTGGGGGCGTCGGCTCCTCGGCGGTCGGTCTCGAGCGCCGACTCCGCGGAGTGGTTCGTGAGCTCGACGGTGGCCTCTTCGTAGCCGACGTCGACGAGTCGCACGAAGGCGTCGGCGTAGGTCGGCGGCAACGACGGGCACTCTTCGCGCATCGCGTCGCGCATGGTCTCGACGGCGACGAAGACGCGTTGGGCTTCGTCGGGCATGAGGGTGACGACGACTTGGACGGTGCCGTCGCCGCGGGCGCGCAGGAACAGATCGCGAGCGTCGAAGGCTCGGCGGAGTTGCTCGGCTTCGTCGAGGGGCTCGCCTTCTTCGGTGTCGAGGCGCTGTTGTTGGCGGATGCCGCCGCAGATGCGTTCGAGCTGGGACGCCGTGGTGTAGCGGGCGTAGTCGAGGAGGCGGTCTTCCATCTGCGGCGTGGCGACGCGGACGATGGCGCGGACCTTCGAGTACGAGAGCTCGCCGCGGCGCATGGCGTCGGAGAGCTTCGGCAGATCACGCAGCGCATGCGCGATGCGGAGGCGTTCGCGGGCCGCGTTCTCGTTCATGCCGATGCGCCACGAGAGCCACGCGGCGCAGGTGGTGGCTCCGGCGTCCGCCCAGTGGCCGCTGTCGTCCAGCTGGCGGATCAAGACGAGCTGTCGGTAGGTCGCGGCGTCGAGGTGAGAGGAGAGGGTGGCGAGCTCTTCTTCCGCCGCTTCGGCGTCGAAGGCGTCTTCCTCGCGATCGGGGGAGTCTTCGTGCTCGTTCAGCGTTTGGTCCTCGACGTCGAACATGTCGCGAAGATCGAATGCGGGTGTGACATCGAGCTTTGCGCTTCGACGTGACGTTCATTGGAGGAGGACGGCTATCTGTGCTTGGTTCGGCTGCGCAGCGCGTCGACACCGAGTCGGCGCGTCCGGGCCGGTCCCTCGAGAGTTGCGCGCGAGTGAACCCCGGAAGCCGTCATCGGTTCGAACCTCACCGACGAGGGTTCCGGCTGCCCGCTCACCGCGAATCGCCGGGCATGGACAACGAATGACCGTGGCGAAGACTCAACACCCGAGCAGCACCAGCCAGGTGGGCGAAGGCACTGGGATCCATGCCAAGGGCGTCGATTTGCAGCGTCGACGCTCTTGAATCGCCAACCGTTGGCGATGTTGGGAACGTCGACGCTCTTGGATCACCAACCGTTGGCGTCGTCGAGAGCGTCGACGCTCTTGGATCGCCAACCGTTGGCGTCGTCGAGAGCGTTGACGCTCTTGGATCGCCAACCGTTGGCGTTGTCAGGAGCGTCGACGCTCTTGGATCGCCAACCGTTGGTGTTGCGGAAGTGTCGACGCTCTTGGATTACCAAGCGTTGGCGTCGTCGGGAGTGTCGACGCTCTTGGCGATGACATCCCTGCGATACGAACGGCGGCACCTCTCTTCTCGTCGCCGAGGCACACAATCCCGCAGCGCGAAGGCTTCGATTCTCGGGCGCTTTCCGAATGTTCGATGTCGGGCGCGGTGTCGAGCCTAGAGCGTGATTGTGGGCGAGGCGTCGGGCCTCGGCCCTGCCCAGCTCCCGAAAAACGACATCGACCACGCAACCGCCGCGCGCTCGCGCCGAAAGACCGGGCCTCCAACGGACGCAAGTCCCCAACGAGGCGCGCACGGGAAGGCGAGCAGCGCTGCTCCGACCGCGTGCAACGCCGGTCACCATCGTCAGCGTCGCGCACCTCGACGACGACGAGCGCGTGCTCGTGCTCGGCGTGATCCTCGAAGAGGTCCTGACTTGGGTGCGCAGCCTCCAAGGCAGCCAGCGCCTCCGCGCCCTGATCGTCTTCGACGAGCTCTTCAGCTCGCGCTGATGAAGCAGGCGCGCGTACGGCGTGGGCTTCGTGCTCGCGACGCAGAACCCGATGGACCTCGACTACCGCGCGCTCTCGAACGCCGGTGGTGTCTCGGTCGACTGCAGACCGACGCGGACCGCGCGCGGGAGCTCGAAGGTCTCGGCGAAGACAAGAAGAAGAGCCAGCTCGGCGCGCTCTACGGCAGCTCGAAGATGGTCAACGCGCTCCGCCTGCCGAACGGCGGGGTCGTCGCGTACCGGTACGACGAGCGCGGTCGTCGCACGCGCGTGGACGACGCCCGCGGTGGGCGCGTGCAGATGCGGTACGACACCGAGGACCGGGGCGTCGAGGTGATGAGCCCGACGGGCTTGCCGCGCACAATGGCTTACGACGCCGAGGGAAACGTGGTGCGCATCGAAGACGCCACACGTTCGATTCGGTTCGCCTACGGGCCTACGCGTGGCGAACCTACGTCACTGAGGCTCTTGGGGAATGGTCGGTTCTGGTCGCTACGCCTCACGGAGTAGGTGCCTACATGCGGGATACCGACGCGCGCATTCACACGGTGCCACTGCTCGTCATCGAAGCCTGGAGCGAACCGTTGATCGACCAGTGGACGACGGCGATGTTTTCCAAATGCTCGGAAGGGTTCAATCTTGATAGCAGCAGAGACTGTCTCCGCAGGTTCTTTCAGTGGTCACACGAGTACTTTCTAGACGACTTGCGACGGTCGAACGACCTGGCTCGCGATCGTCCGTCCGCGCGTTCACCTCTATGACGTTCCCCGCCCGGGGTTGACACCTCTGGGTGCGTGAATGGACTGGACTCGCAGGGTCGGGTTCGAGAGAACCGATGATCGTGAAGAAGCAG
>JALOQC010000627.1 GCA_025453555.1 Myxococcota bacterium
GAGGCCGGTGCGGGTGTCGGTGAACTCCACCGTCGTCATCGAGGGATCCGGGACGACCTCGTCCGCGCCGCCACGGATCCAGACGCGCGAGCGCTGGAAGAACGAGCGGTCGAAGGTCTCCGGGATCCACGCCATGCCGTAGACGGCCGAGTAGAGCTGGATCGAGAAGCTCGCGTTCGGCTCGATCGGCAGGCCCGGCATCGTCTCGCCCGCGAGCTGCGCCGGCGTCGGATACACGAGCTCGCTGCCCACCGCGCGCGGCGCGAAGGCGTTCCAGTCGTCACCCCAGAGCCCGCCGAGGAAGCCCTGCATCGCAGGCCCGAACGAGCTGTAGAAGTTGATCTGGTACTGACGAACGTCCGCCGAGGTGTCGCGGCCGAGGAAGTTCGTCTGCGGATCCGTCAGCGCCATGATCGCGAGGACCTTGTCGTAGAAGTATCCGACGCGCTCGAGCTGGTCGAACCAGAAGTAGCCGTCGTCGAAGTTCCACGTCGTCTCGATCGCGCGACCGTCGAACGCGCTCACGCCGACGCCGCCGCCGAAGCCGCCGCCGCCCGCGATGAGACCCTCGGAGCCGTCGCCGCGCACGGTGCGCACGTAGGAGCCGGGCTCCGGCGTGGCGATGACGCGCGTGAACAGGCGGAAGGCCGACTGAACGGCGAGCGTGTAGGGCGCCATGCCGTCCTCGCGGTTGAGGAACTGCGCGGCCTGCTCTTCGCCGAAGATGTCGATGAAGATCGGCGTGTAGAGCGAGTAGATCTGGTTGGAGTACTTCAGCTTCTCGAAGTAGCGGCCGTAGATGCGGTCCGCGTACGGGCCCGTGTCGAAGCCGAGACGGCCACGCCGGAAGGCGTTGAAGATGTAGTAGTTCCAGTAGTTGTCGATGACGCTGTTCACCGTCTCGTAGGTGTCCGCGCCCATGTCGTAGAGGTAGCAGTCCGGGCCGAGGTCCCGCTGCTCGTCCGAGCAGAAGAGGTAGGGCACGCGCAGACGACCCTGCGCGTCGACCGTCGGATCGGTGATGCCGTTGCTCGCGAGCTCCGGGAAGGCCTGGAGCGAGCGGTAGGGCACGTCCACGCGGCGCTCGAGCGCCTCGCGGCTACCCACGATCTCCGGGATGTCCGTGTAGTTGTAGGCCGAGAGCTCACCGCCTTCGAAGGCCGAGATCTTCAGCGGGACCGGCCAGTTCGCCTGGAAGAACGAGAACCACGCGAGCTCGCGCGCGTTCGCCGCCGGGACGTCCGCGAAGACCTCGATCAGGTCGCCGTAGCCCATCTTGATCGCGGCCGCGTCGTAGTGACCGAGGCCGTGCGCGTCCGTGACCACGAAGTTGTTTCCGTAGTCCATGACGGTCGAGTACTGGTACTCGTGGATGCGGCCGTCGATCTCCGCGTCCGTGATCGGGTCCCACGCGCGCGGGCGCATGTTGCCGTCGTCACGGAGCTCCCAGTAGCGCGGCGCGTAGTTCATCGCGTCGTAGCTGCCGCTGAAGTTGTGACGAAGACCGACGGTGTGGCCGATCTCGTGCGAGGTCACGCCGTGGAACATCGGGTGCCGGAGCATCCCCGAGACCGCCGCGTAGTCGATCGTGCCGTCGGCCTGACGGAGCTGATAGCTCTGGCCGTACCACTCGATCGTGCCGTCGCCGTCCTCGACCGCGCGCTGGATGGCGCGCGCGAGGCCGAGCAGACCCTCGTCCGTGAACTCCGCCGCGTGGATGCGGCAGTGTCCGAGGCGGTGCATCTGGTCGTGGGCGCGCTGCATCGCCTCTTGGGCGCGCAGACCGAAGCCGCGCAGCGGCGACGCGTGGTTCAGGGTCGCGTCGTCGACCGCGGCGTTCGGGTCGATGCCGCGCGCGATGCGCATCTCGGCCGGCGTGAGCATGCGCTCGATGTCGGTGCCGATCAGGTTCTGCAGACGCGCCTCACCGAGGTCGACGTCGTCGCCGAACGCACCGGCGGTGCGAAGGCGCTGACGCGTCTCCCGAACGCGCGAGACGAGGTCGCCGATGGTCGTCGGCGCGGGGCGCGCGTCACCGCCGCGGAAGCGGTTGACCCACGAGAAGTCCATGCCTTCCATCGGGTTCTCGATCGTGCCGTCGACGCCCGCGACCGACGCGGAGGTCGTGCGGCTGCGCGGCTCGCGGTTGCGCTCGACCCACGCCTCGACCACCTCGCCGCTCGTGACGTCCGACTCGCGAAGATCGCCGGTGAGCAGTCCGATGATGTCGCGCGCGAAGGCCTGGAGCGTCTCGACGCCCGCGCCGTACATGAACGCGTTGCCCATGATGATCTCGCCCGTCTCCGGGTCGGCGCTCGACGGGCCGTACCCGAGCGGGCTCGACGCGTGCGGCTCGTTGACCCAGCCGATCATCGAGTAGCGGAGGTCGCCGATCTGCGCGCTCGTCCCGACGGGGCCACACGCCTCGTCTTCGCGGGTGCGCTCGGCCGCGCAGCTCGCCGCGTCGCCGCCGTTCTCGAGGCACTCGTTCTCGCGGAGCGACGCCACGGTCGCCACGAAGACCTCGTTCCAGTCGTCGGCCACGCTCTGCGAGTCGGACTTGAGGTCCTCGGGGAAGTTGCTGCTGAGGTGGTACGCGATCGGGCGCACCTGGCGCTCGCGGTACGGGATCGTGCACGCGCCGGCCCACGCGCCGTCGACCGTCTCGCGACGGGCCATGCCGAACGCGAGGTCGCAGCGGCTGCCGTTGCCGCCGCAGATCGCCATCTCGGTCGCCTCGGTGCAGCGGATCAGGTTGCCCGCGTCGTCGCGGCGGTGGCTCTGCTGCCAGAGGTTGTGGCGGTTCACGAAGCGGATGCGGGCGGACTCGACCGCGCCGTACTCGGGGTCGTAGCCGGCGCGCTCGGTCACGAAGTACCCGAAGCGCTCCATGCGGTCGCCCGTGTACTCCATCGGCTCGTAGTCGCGGTTCGGATCGACGCGGAGGAAGCTGTTGCGGACGGTGATCTCACCGGGCGCGCAGTCGAGGTGGCTGCTGCCGTTGAGGAAGCACGTCGGGATCTCGCCGAAGCCGTCGATGTACGCGGTCGTCGGACGCACGAACATCTTGTTGACGATGTCGATGTAGTGGACCGGGCCCTCTTCGTCCTCGCTGGCGCCGGGCGCGTGCACGAACTTCGGCTCGTGCGGATGACCCGTTCCGGGCGGGATGAAGTACGAGACCGGCTCCATCTCGATGCCGTCGAAGAGCTTGGCGCCGAGGAGGAAGTCGTTGTTCGTGATGAGGTTCTCCGACCAGTCGACGCGCATGAACTCGCGGTCGTACCAGGGGCGGTCGTAGTCGTTCTCTTCGATGATGTTCTGCTCTTCGCCCGTCACCGGGTTGTAGGAGCGACGGATGTCGAAGTGCTTGACGATCTTGTACATCGCGATGGCGGCGCCGGTCGGGTTCGAGCCCGCGATGCCTTCACCGTCCGCACCCGCGATGTGCTGATAAGCGCGACGCGCGATCAGGTAATCTTCCTGGATCTCCCAGGTGATCTTCTCGGTTTCACCCTGCTCGCCCACGAAGGTGTAGGGCGCGCTGTAGGGCGAGTCGATCACGGTCTGAAGGAAGTACCAGGCGCTCCCGTCGTCGAAGATGGCCTTCTCGACGACGTTCGGCTGAACGCGGTTGACCGCGGGTTGGGTGTCCCCGCACCCGAGGGCGACGAGGCCCAGGGCGAACACGAGGAGGTGACGAAGTCTCATCAGCGAGGTTCCTTTCCGGCGCACACCGCCGGCGCGAGGCAAGCGATCGGGAGCACTCCCGAGACGACCGGCCGCAGCAAGATGCGTGCGCAGGGTCGGTCTGTCTCGCAAGTGTCTGATGTTGGTCATGTTTCTAGCTCGGTCGCCCCGCTCGAGGACCGTGCGCGATCTCTGCACTGTCAGGTGACTAACGCCGCGAGCGTGGAACGCGCGACGCCTGCCGCCCTCCGACCGCAGCGACGAGGCGCCGTCGACCGCCGCCTGGACGATCGCCGGACGATCGTGGGAGCCACGTGCGGACCCGCGCGCGCAGCGACACGAAATTGCGCGTGTTTCGAGGGTGTACGCCGCGGCATGAGGTGTGCTCACTTCGACCCGTGCACACGTCGTCACGACTCGGGCTGCTCCTCTCCCTCGGGGGCCTCGCGGGCCTCGGCTGCTCGGCACAGCTCGTCGCCTCGCCGCGCGATGCGGAGGTCAGGCGAGATGCGGGGGCTCGGGAGGATGCGACCGCCGCCGATGCGACGGTGGTCGATGCGACGATCCCGGTCGACGCCGGTCCGGTCTGCGAGAGCGCGGCGCCGAGCGAGGCGCTGGGGCTCGACGGAGTCGACGACGGGGCGACGATGGGGGTCGCGTCGGGGCTCGGGCTCGCGGAGCTGACGGTGGAGGCGTGGGTCCGACGCGACGGGAAGGGCGTGGCGACGGGCACTGGCGTCGGTGGCATCTCGGTGGTCCCCATCGCGGGCAAGGGGCGCGGCGAGGACGACGGGAGCAACGTCGACTGCAACTACGCGTTCGGCTTCGTGGGCGACGTGCTGGGCGCAGACTTCGAGGACATGGCGAGCGGCGCGAACCATCCGGTGCTCGGTCGGAGCCGGGTGCCGCGCGGCGAGTGGCATCACGTCGCCGCGACCTACGACGGCACGACGTGGCGGCTCTACCTCGACGGCGAGCTCGACGGCGAAGCGCGCGCGAACGCGACGCCGCGTGCGGACAGCATCCAGCACTTCGGGGTCGGCACCGCGTTCGACTCGACGGGCGTCCCGGCGGGGCGGCTGCACGGCGCGCTCGCGGAGCTGCGAGTGTGGGATCGCGCGCGCACGCAGGAGGAGCTCGCGCGCGATCGTTTCGCGCGGCTCACGTCGGGCGAAGGGCTCGTCGGGCGCTGGTCGTTTCACGGCGCGGAGGGGCTCGCGGACACGATCGGGGAGAACCCCGCCACGGCGGCCGGGGGGCGAATCGAAGCGGGTGGTCCGATCCTCGAGCGCGGCGTGCCGCCGACGATCGACGCCGCGATCGCGGACGACGCGGACCTCGACGCGAGCGCGCCGATCGAGCTCGCGGTCGACGTCGCCGATCCGGAGGGCGAGCCGATCGACGTCACGTTTCATCTGCGCGAGATCACCGAGGTCGACGACTTCACGATCGCGGTGCTTCCGGACACCCAGTACTACACGGTGGAGAGCCGCGCGCTGGACGCATACTTCCACGCACAAACGCGGTGGATCGTCGACAACCGCGAGGCCTACGGGATCGCGGCGGTGATCCACAACGGCGACATCGTCAACAACGGCGACAGCGGACGGGATCCCGTTCGGAGTCGCGGTGGGAAATCACGATCTCTCGGTGGTGAGCGAGGTCGGACCGGCGCGTCGATACAACGAGTTCTTCGGGCGCGAGCGCTTCCTCGGGCGGACCTACTACGGCGGTAGCCGCACGAGCTCGGACAACAACGACAGTTGGTTCACCTTCACCGCGGGCGGTCTGGAGTTCGTGGTGGTGAACCTGCAGTTCGATCCGGAGCCGAGCGACGCCATGCTCGCGTTCGCGCGCCGCATCTTCGAGACGCATCCGGACGCCTTCGGCATCCTCAACGCGCACTACATCCTGACGGGCGCGGGAAACTTCAGCGCGCAGGGCGCGGCCATCTACGCGGCGTTGCGCGACGTGCCGAACCTCCACGTGATGACGTGCGGGCACGTCTCGAACGAGCAGCGGCGCGTCGACACCTTCGAGGGGCACCCGATCCTCTCGATGCTCGCGGACTACCAGAGCCGAGAGAACGGCGGGAACGGCTGGATGCGTCTGTGGGAGCTCTCGCCCGCGAACGGCGAGATGACGGTGCGCACGTACTCGCCGATGCTCGATCGTTTCGAGACCGACGCGAACAGCGAGTTCACG
>JALOQC010000628.1 GCA_025453555.1 Myxococcota bacterium
TCGTGCGTGAGCCGGCGCCGAGTGGAGGGTCCGCGTCGGGACCTCCATCGGAGTCGCCGATGCGGCTTGCCAGAACCCATCGACGATTCCGATGACGGGCCGATCCGACGAGCGCGGCTTCTGGTGCCGACGTGCGCGCGTACTATCGTCCGCGCGTGATCGCCGACCCGATCCTCGACGCACGACCTCAGAGCGCGTGGCTGCTCCGCCTGCGGTGGGTCGCGGTCGCCTCCGAGGGGCTCGTGCTGACCTTGGCGCCCTTCACCGGAGTCTCGCTCGATCGCCGCCCGCTCTTCGCGCTCGTCGCGCTGCACACGCTGACCAACGCGCTGCTCCAGCGACGCCACGCGTCCCGCAGCGAAGGTGGGCTCGGCGAAGCCACGCTCGGCGCGGTGCTCGTCTTCGACGTCTGGCTCCTCACCGCGCTCCTCGGTCTCAGCGGGGGCCCGGCCAACCCCTTCAGCGTCCTCTACTTCACGCAGGTGCTCGTCGCCGCGTTGCTCCTCGGTCCCGGCTGGACCTTCGCGGTCTGGCTCCACACCGTCTCCGGCTACGCGCTCATCTTCTTCGATCACCGCGCGCTGCCGGGCCTCGGTCACGTGCACGGCGATCTCGGGGCGCACCTCTGGGGGATGCTCGCCGCGTACGTGCTGGTGAGCGCGATCCTCGCGTTCTTCGTGCGCCGCCTGGCGCACGCGCTCGGCGAACAACGGGAGGCGCTGGTGTCCGTGCGCGATCGCGCGGCGCGCGCGGAGCGAGTCGCGAGCCTCACCACGTTGGCCGCCGGCGCGGCGCACGAGCTCGGAACGCCGCTCGGCACCATCGCGATCGTGGCGGGCGAGCTCGAACGTCAGCTCGAAGGCTCGCTCGCGGAGGACGCGCGCCTGATCCGCAGCGAGGTCGCGCGTTGCCGCGCGGTGCTCGACTCGCTCGCGGCGCGTTCCGGTGACGTGCTAGGCGCGAGCCCCGAGCGGCTCGACCTCGTCGCGCTCGCTCGCGCGCTGCGCGACAAGCTCCCGAGGGCACGCGCGAGTCGTCTGGTCGTGACCGGCGAAGGCAGCGCCCTCGCCCCGCGCGCTCCGCTGCTGCAAGCGCTCGAGGTCCTCGTGCAGAACGCCTTCGACGCGAGCGCCCCCGACGCGCAGGTCGAGCTGCTCCTCGCCGACGATCGCGTCGAGGTCCGCGATCACGGCGCGGGCATGGACGCCGCGACCCTCGAGCGCGCGTGCGAGCCCTTCTTCACCACGAAGCCCGAAGGCATCGGCATGGGCCTCGGCCTCTTCCTCGCGCGCAGCACCGCCGAAGCGCTCGGCGGCACCCTCACGCTGACCAGCACGGTCGGCGAAGGCACGCACGCGATCCTCTCGCTCCCTGGCGGCGCACCCGGTTGAAGGAGCCCGCCTCGTCGTCGCGAGCTCGTCCACGTCGCGATCGACCCGCCACCGCGAGCGTCGCGAGCGCTCCACCGCCACGGGTCGACCGTGCGGGACCGATCGATCAGCGCCCCACGAGCGTCGCGAGCGCGCGCACGTGCGCGGGGCCGGTTCCACAACAGCCGCCGAGGATCGACGCGCCCAGCTCACGCCACGTACGCGCGTGCTCGAGGTACCTCGTCGCCGCGTCCGGCGCGTCCTCGCTCGTCCAGCCCATGCCCTCGTCGACATGCCCCGCGTTGGCGTAGGCACCCACCGGCACCCCGAGATCCGAGGCGAGGAGCGCGTCGAGGTACTCCGACACCCGCGCCACCGGCACGCAGTTGACGAGCACCGCCGCCGCGCCACGACGCACGGCTTCTCTCGCGCCGTGCGCGAGCGCGTCGGGCGTGAACAAATCGGCCTCCGGCCCTGGGGTGAGCGCGAGCCACGTCGGTAGGCCCGTCGTCACGGCGGCCTCCACCGCGGCGAGCGCCTCCCCGACGTGCGGGAAGGTCTCACAGAGCAAGAGATCGGCCCCCGCGTCGGCGAGCACCTCCGCGAGCGCGCGGTGCTCGGCGCGCGCCCCCACGCCGGGCGAGAGATCCGGTCGGTAACAATCCTCGATCGGCGCGATCGAGCCGGCCACGCGATGTCCTACCGGAATCGCATGGCGCGTGATCTCGACCGCGCACCGCGCCACGCGTGCCCACTCGGTGCCCAAGGTGCGCGGCCGCGTCCGGAAGGTGTTCGTGGTGTGGACCCGCGCGCCCGCCGCCGCGTAGTCGGCGTGAATCGAGGCGAGCACCTCCGGCGCGCCGTCGATCGCGCCCGCGCTCCACGCGGGCAACGGCGTCGGCACGCCCCGACGGAGCAGCTCGGTGCCCACCGGGCCGTCCAAGATCACGAGCTCGTCGCGCACGCGCGAAGTGTACGACGCACGCGGGCGCGATCGAGTCGCGCCGGGTCGAAACGGCGGCGACGCGATCGAGTCGCGCCGGATCGAGGCGGGTGCGACGCGATCGAGTCGCGCCGGATCGAGGCGGGTGCGACGGATCCACGCGTGCACGAGCTCAGGCGCGGGGCCTCGGCCGCCTCCATGCGCGGTGCGACCTCGTGACGCATGGAGATCCCTCCGGCCCTGTCGCAGACTGCGCGTCATGACCGACGCGCTCGAGGGACCGAGCACGCTCCTCGTGGTCGACGACGACGAGGTCTTCCGCTCGCGGCTCGTGCGCGCGCTGCAAGCGCGAGGCTTCGAGGTCTGGTCGGCGAACGGACCTCCGGAGGCCCTCACGATCGCGCGCGAGCACGCACCCGAGCTCGCGCTCGTCGATCTCCGCATGCCCGACGGAAGCGGCCTCGATCTCGTGCGCGATCTGCTCGCGCTCGAGCCGTGCACGAACGTCGTCGTGCTCACCGGCTACGGCAGCATCGCGACCGCGCTCGAAGCGGTGCGGCGTGGCGCGACCCACTACCTCACGAAGCCGGCCGACGTGGCCGAGATCCTCGCCGCGTTCGCGCGCAAGGATCTGCCCGCGGAGGCCGACCCGCCGGAGGTGCAGATCGAAGCGCCCTCCCTCGCGCGCATGGAGTGGGAACGGCAACATCAGCCACGCCGCGGAGCGGCTCGGGCTCCACCGGCGCTCGCTGCAACGCAAGCTCTCGAAGTACCCGGTGCAGCGTTGAGCGTGCCGTGAGCGTCTTCCTCGCCGTCTCGTCGGAGCTCTGGGTCGCGTCGAACACGCTGGCGTTCGCGATCCGCGACGCGAACCCGGTCACCGACGGACACACCCTCGTGATCCCGAGGCGTCTCGTGGTCGACTTCTTCGGCACCACCGACGAGGAACGCCTGGCGCTCTTCGCGTTGGTGGACGAAGTGAAACGCGCGCTCGACGCGAGCCATCGCCCAGACGGATACAACGTCGGTTTCAATGCCGGATCCGCCGCGGGTCAAACCGTCTTTCACCTCCACCTGCACGTCATCCCGCGCTACGCGGGGGACGTCGAGGATCCTCGAGGTGGCGTTCGTCACGTGATCCCGGGCCGCGGCGTTCCTCCGACGAGTCCCCGCTGAAGGTCCCACCGAAGGACGACCGCCGACTGCGGACGACCCCGCCTCGACGGGGCGAACCTCCGATCATGCGATCTCGCGGGACCCCGCGCGCGCCCTCGCGCGGCCGACCCACTTCTTCAGCTCGATCACCGCGAGCACGATCATCCCCGCGCCCGTGAACCAGAGCCACCAGAACCACTCGATCGGAGCGGTGTGGAAGAGTCGATTCATGAAGGGCGCATAGGTGAAGAGAAGCTGCGCGCCCAGCATCACGGTCGCGCCGATCCACACGTAGCGGTTTCCGAACAGACCGAGCTGCCAGATCGGGAGCCGCAAGCTCCGGCACGCGAAGAGGTACGCGACCTCCACCACCACGATGGTGTTCACCGCGAGGGTGCGCGCCACCTCGATGTCGTCGGGTCGGCTTCGTTGCGCGTACTCGAAGAGCCCGAACGCCGCCGCGGCCATCAGCACGGACACGATCAACGTGCGCAGGCCGAGCTTCGCCGAGAGCAGCGGCTCGTCGACGTCACGGGGCGGCCGGTCCATCAGCCCCGGCTCCTTCGGCTCGAAGACGAGCGAGAGCCCG
>JALOQC010000208.1 GCA_025453555.1 Myxococcota bacterium
GAGCGGATCGAGACGCCCAAGACGTCCGCGGCGGCGCGGGTCGGGCACGTGCGCGGTGGCTACGCGCTCGGCGTCTTCGAGTTCGTGGTCGGGGACCACGAGCCTTCGCTCACTTCGTTCGCTGCGCGCCGTCCGGTAGGGCGGCTTGCGGTAATCGGCCATCAGCTTCTAGTCAGCGTCTCGTGTCCCGAAGATCGCCTCGTGAGGTCACGAGAACTCATGAGACCACGGCTCGGCGTCGAAGGTGAGCCCGTGGCGGTCGCGATCGCGCTACCCTGCGCGCGGGCATGGGCGACGACGACGAGGACAAGCCGAAAGGGCTCGTGTACTCGGTGCGCGACGTGGGCGCCGAGGTGCTCGGTCGTGTGCCGCTGCAGAAGATCCCGACGCCCAAGACCGGCGTGCAGCGCCCTCCGTCGGAGCGGACGAAGCGGCCGATCCCGGTGACGGAGAGCCAGACCGCGCTTCGGGCACCGACCCCCGCCACGCCGATGCCCGCGATCCCTACAGCGCCCGCGGTTCCCACGCGGTCGACCCCGCGCGCCGGGGCCGCGACTCTGAGCGCAGTCGAAGCCCCGTCGCGCCCCGACACGCCGCGCCCGAAGAAGCGCGGCGCCGTGCGCACCGAGCAGCTCCACGCCTCCGTGGAGGCCCCGCGCACCGCCTCCGAGCCGCCGCCGGCGCCCGTCGCGAAGTCACTCTACGACCGCGCGCTCCCCTCGCTCAAAGCGCTGCGCGCGAGCGGGCCGGGCGACGAAGGACCCGCCGTCCAAGCACTTCTCAAGCTCGGTCCGCCGATCTTGGAGCTCGTCGAGGTCGACTTCCCCGGCCTGCTCTGGTTCCACCGCCACCTCGCGCACCGCAAGCTCCCCGCCGGCCGCGACATCGGCCCGCTCGGCGCGCTCCTCGTCGCGTTCGGCGAGCCCGCGATCCCCACCGTCGTGAAGCTGATCGAGAACGGCTCGCCCGACGCGCGCTACTACGCCGCGCTCGTGGCGAGCGACCTCCTCGGGCTCTCCCCACACGAGAGCAGCGGCTCCGGCGGCTCCGAGACCAGCGGCTCACGCGGCGCTGCGAGCCCGGGCGGGCCCGTGAGCGCCGACGCACGCGAGCGTCTCGTCGGCGCGCTCGCCGAGCGCCTCTTCGACGGCGACTCCGGCGTGCGCGACGTCTCGTTGCACGCGCTCCTCGCGGCGGGCCGCAGCGACGCGCTCGACGCGGCCGGCGTGCGACTGCGGACCTTCGCGGTCGATCTCGGCGTTCCGCTCGGGACCCGCATCGTGTCGCTCCGTGCGCTCGGGGTCCTCCGCCGCGGCGAGGTCGTGCCCGACGTGATCCCGCTGCTCGAAGATCGCGAGGAACAGATTCGCGAGAACGCCCACCGTGTGCTCCGCCTGCTGACCGGCACGGATCTTTCGGGCTCCCTCTGGCGCTGGCGTCGCTGGTGGAAGAAGCACGCCGGCCGACCACGCGCGGAGTGGTTGCTCGAAGGCCTCGACGGCTCCGACGCCCAGCTCCGTCTGCTCTGCCAGAAGGAGCTCGCGCGCCTCGTGCATCACGAGGAGCCCCTCGATCCGGAGGCGAGCCGCGCCGAACGCAAGCGGATCCGCGAGGTCTACGCGCGGCTCGTGCGCGACTCGAGCTGAGGAAGTCGGCGGCTGACCCCGCCGACTCGGTCGAGAAGTCGGCGGCTGACCCCGCCGACTCGGTCGAGAAGTCGGCGGCTGACCCCGCCGACTCGGTCGAGCGGCTGACCCCGCCGACTCGGTCGAGAAGTCGGCGGCTGACCCCGCCGACTCGGTCGAGAAGTCGACCCGCAGGACGCGACGGCGTCGCAACGCGCGCGACGATCACGACCGGATCGACTTCGCGAAGCCCGCGACGAACTTCGTCAGCTCACCGCGCACGCGCTCGTCGACGAGCTTGCCGTCGGCGTCGAAGACCTGTGCTGCACTCCCGACCATCAGGCGCGGACCGAACCACGCCCGGGCGCCGAGCGCACGAAGCACCGGCAGCCACGCCGCCTGCGCCATCGCCGTCCCGAAGCGACCCGGGCTCGCCCCGAGGATCGCGATCGGTCGATCGCCGAACACGCGCGCGATGTCGCTGCCCGGTCGCGAGAGCCAGTCGATCGCGTTCTTCAGCACACCCGGGATCGAGTTGTTGTACTCGGGCGTCACGATCATCAGACCGTCCGAGACGACGATGCGCTCCTTGAGCTCCTGCACGCTCTTCGGGATGCCCTGCTCGGCCTCGAGGTCGCCGTCGTAGAGCGGAATCCCGCGGATCGTGCCTTCTTCGATCGTGACGCCCTCGGGCGCGAGCTCGATCGCCGCGCGCAGGAGCGCCGCGTTGTACGAGCCACGCCGAAGGCTACCGGCCAGGCCGAGCAGGGTCGTCATCCGACCTTGCTACACGCTCGGCGCGGCGTTCGTCGAGCGCTTCGTCACGTCGGCGACGAGGTGCGCGAGTCGGCTCCGTGTCTCCTCACGCGCCGGCGTCCGTCCGCGTCGCGTCACGCGCTCGCGTCGTAGCCCGCGTCCTCGACCGCCGCGATCAACGCCGGTGACGCGACCTTCGCGTCGTCGTACGCGATCGTCGCGCGATGATCGGCGAGCGAGACCTCGACGCTCGCGACGCCGTCGACCTCGCGCAGCGCTCGCTCCACGCGTGCCTTGCAGTGCCCACAGGTCATTCCCTGAACGTTCAGGACCAATCGATTCGTGCTCATGGCTCTTCGTGCTCCTCGACGAGAAGACGTCCAGGGACTGCAGAGCTTACGAGTCGACGTGGCGGCGTCGAGCGCTCCGCTCGCACACGTTCACCACCGCAGACTTCCCGCGCTCACGCGGTATGAGCCTCGAACCGCGATGTTTGTCTCAGCGTGGCGCGTGTCTCAGCGTGGCGTGTGTCTCAGCGTGGCGTGTGTCTCACGGCGAGGCGAACGCGCGCTGCACCGCGTGCACCGACTCGTCCCCGAGGTAGCTCGTGAGGGCGCGCCAGCGGCCGATCGACGGATCGGGCTCCTTCCCGTCCGCCATCCGCGCGATCTGCACGCCGTACCAGCCCGCCTCGATCATCGCGTCGACCGACTTCCAGCCCGTGCGCGGCGGCTTCATGGCGCTGCGCTCGATCTGCCCGCTCAGGATCCCCCGCGGTAGATCCGGCTCCAGCGCGAGCGGCCGCGCGAGCCCGATCACGTCGACGCTGCGATCGGCCACGATCGAGCGCATCACCTCCGCGCTGCGCAGCCCGCCCGTGAGCATCAGCGGCGTGCGCACCTCGCGCCGCACCTTCAATGCAAATTCCAAGAAGTACGCCTCACGCTTCTTCGTCGACTCCGCTCGTTCGTCGACGATGCCCATCAGCGCGGGCGACTCGTAGTTGCCGCCGCTCACCTCGAGCAGGTCGATCCCTTCGGCTTCGAGCCAGCGCGCCACCTGCAGGGCGTCGTCCTCTTCGAAGCCACCGCGCTGGAAGTCCGCGCTGTTCAGCTTCACCGCGAGCGCGACCGAGCTGCCGATTCGCGCGCGCGTGCGACGCACCGCCTCCACCAAGAATCGGGCGCGATTCTCGAGCGATCCGCCCCATCGATCGTCGCGCAGGTTCGTGCGCGGTGAGAGGAACTGGCTCGCGAGGTAGCCGTGCGCGGCGTGGATCTGCACGCCCGAGAAGCCCGCCTCGACCACGTCGCCCGCGACCTCCGCGTAGCGGGTCGCGAGCGCGTCGATCTCGTGATCTTCGAGCGCGCGTGGCGTCGCGAACGATCCGAGCACGTCGACCTTCACCGGCGAAGGCGCGACCGGCCGACGCGTCACGAACACGCTGCACTGCCGACCGGGGTGGTTGATCTGCACGAGCGTCGGGGTGCCGGTCGCTTGCGCGGCGTCGGCCCAACGTCGAAGCGCGACTCGGTCCGTGCGCGCGTCGATCACCACGTTCGTGGTGCGCTCGAGGTAGCGACGGTCGACCATCACGTTGCCCGTGATCGAGAGCCCGAGCCCGCCTCGCCCCCAGCGTGCGTAGAGCCGATCGTGGCGCTCGCTCGGTTGGTTCGTGCGCGGGTCGGCCACGCACTCGGTCATGGCCGCCTTCGCCAGGCGGTTCTCCAACACGAGCCCGCACGCGAGCTTCAAGGGTTGGTCGAGGCGCGCATGCACGGGGAGAGATTCCACGATCATCGGGCTCGCATGTCGCCGCGTGTGCGGCGGCGTTACGGTGAGGCGGCGTCACGAAGCGGCTGCGTCACGACCGCGCAGCCCGAGCTCACGATCGCACCTCGATCGGAGCGCCGCGCTCACGATCGCACGTCGATCGGAGCGGCGCGATCGATCGAAGCCGCACCAGGACGTGCGACCGCGCGATCGAACGCCCGCCTCACTCCAACGAACGTCCACCTCACTCCGGCGTCACGACCGCGCCCGCCACCGCAGGCGTCGCGTCGAACACGAGCGCGACCGAGATGCTGCGGCAGTCGTTGCGGCCCACCTGCGGATCGAGATCCGCGAAGGTCTCGAGCGCGAAGCGCACCTGCGTCGGATCGAGCCCGTCCACGTCCGAGAGCACCGCGATGGTGCTCTCGACGTCGAGCGCGCCCCCGACCACGCCGTTCGAGAGCCCGTCCTCGCTCACGTCGACCGCGAGCCGCACCTGCCCGAGCTCCAGCGTCACCAGCTCGGTTCCGAAGGGCACCGTGAGCGGCAACGTGCCCGGCCCCGCCTGCATGCGGCCGTCGACGATGCTCGCCGGGAGTTGGCTCAGCGCCGTCATGCCGTCTTCGTCGAGCGCGCGCGCGTCGAGGTCGAACGTCTGCCCCGGCACGTAGCGCGAGCCCGTGAGCATGGGCGCGAACACACCGTCCGGGAGCACCCCGAAGAGCACGTCGAGCTCCACGCGCGGATCGTCCTCGAACGAATCCACGCCCCGAAGACGCGCCAAGAGGATCAGCCGCCCGCTCGACACGTTGAGCGCGAGCGCCTCCCGCACGCGGAACTCGGCTTCACCCGCGGCGAGGATCGGCCCGAGCGAGTTGTCGATCCCCGGCGTCGACTCCGGCGCGGGCGAGGTCCAGTCCTCCTGGCGGCAGATCTCGTCCGTGGTTCCGTCGAGATCGAAGCCCGGCGCGACTCCGTCCGGTCCCTCTGCGCCCAGATCGATCACGTCGAGCACGTAGAGGTACGTGTCGCCCGTCAGCGGGCCCGCGTCGATCGGCCCCGCATCCGTCCCCGCGTCGTCTCCTTCGCCGGCGTCGGTGTCCGCGTCGAAGCTGGCGTCGACGCCCTCTCCGGCGTCAGCCCCCGCGTCGACCTCCGCCGGCGGCCCTTCACGCCCCGAACAAGCCATCCCCACGAGCGCGCAGAGCGCCGCCACCTTCGTCCCTCGTCCCATGACCGGACTTGTTAGCGAAGCCGCTTCACCGTGTCGAGCCGTCGCACTCGACGTCGCCCACGCCACGTCGAAACGTCGCGACGTCCCCCTCGAGCGGCCCGTCGTCGGGGTGGAGCGCGCGGTGGGGTCGGTCGATCCGAGAGCGAAACTCTCTGCAAAAACGTGCCCTCTTGGGCTGCACCCGTCCCTCGGCCACCCTCGTCGGCGATCGCGGAGCTCGTCGCATCGTGTGCGCGATGCGACGGAACGATCTTGGCTTCAACGCCTGACGCTCGCGTGAGACGTCGGGTCGCTCGGCCTCTGGGCCGGCTCCACGAACGTCATCTACGACACGCTCCGCGCCCCACGCCGACGAAACGTGTGGGGCGACATCTGAATCGCCACCCGCTCCGACGCGTCCCGAGGTCTCGACATGAACCGCATCGCATCGTTCGCCGCCGTTCTGCTCGCACTGGCGCCCCTCGCTCCGTCGTTCGGTCCGACGTCGTTCGGCGCATCGTTCGTGCAGGCTCAACCGCCCGAGACGCTCGGCATCGAGGTCGAAGCCACCCGCGTCGCGGGCACCGGCATCCTCGCCGGCGAAGCGGAGGGCACGGTCGACGCCTCGATCGACGAGGTGACCGCGATCGTCAGCAATTACGCGTCGTACCGCGACTTCATGCCGCACTTCCGCCAGTCGCGCGTGCTCTCGCAGCGCGGCGATCGCGCGATGGTCTACATGGAGGTCGCGATCCTCCGCGACGCGCACCGCCTCTGGGCCCAGATGCGGGTCTCGACGCGCGAAGAGAACGGTCGCCGGATCGTCGACGCGCGCATGATCGAGGGCAACATGACGACCTTCGAAGCGCGCTGGGAGCTCCAGCCGCTCGCGGACGGCCGCACCCGCGCGCGCTTCCGCCTCATGGTCGACCCCGACCTCCCGCTCCCCGACTCCGCAGTGAGCAGCGAGAACCTCAAGTTCGCCCGCAAGAGCATCGTGGCCCTCCGCCGCCGCATCGCCGCCACGTGAGCCGCGCGCGGTAGCTCCGCGAAGGTCAGCCGCGGCCCGATGGTTTCGCCCAATCGTTCAGCTTCGCGGACTTGCGTCCGCTTCGCCTCGAACGATTCCGCTTCAGTTCATCGGATCCGGTGAGCGAAGCCAACACGACACCGTGCGAGGATGTCGGAGTCGCATGACCACCCTTCGCCGCGTCCTCCTGCTCACCCTCGCCGCCCTCGGCCTCTTCGCGCTCACGCGCCGTGACGACGCCCACGCCCAGCGCGGGCAGCGCTCGCCTCCTCCACCGCCGATCCTCCACGCGCACGAGTGGGGCGTGTGGATCGTGCAAGACGGTCGCGTCACGATCGACGACCTCGCGGCAGAGTCCCCGCCCTTCGTGGTCCGCGCGCCCGCCGCGCTCCGCCCGCCGGACTCCGCGCGCCCCACCCCGCGTCCGAACCCCGGAATGCGTCCCGACCCGGTGCCCGTGGTGCGCCCGAACCCCGTCACCGTGCGCAAGCCGGTGCTCTTCTTCCGCACCACCACCCCGCTCGACGTCACGATCGACGTGCGCTTCGCAGGCGGCCGCCCCTGGCTGATGTACCCCGCCGCCACGACCGTTCGCCGCGATCGGCTCACGTGGCGTGGAACCGTCCAGGGCGGCGGCACCCTCGCGCCCGCGCCCGCCGGACATTGGTGGAACGACCTGCGCGAGGTCGGCGCGGACGGCTTCACCACCACCGACGGCGGCTTCGAGCGCTTCGTCTTCTACGACGGCGAGGTCCGCTTCCGTCCGCTCTTCCGCTTCACGCGCGGCACGACCGCATCCACCACGACCACCCGGCGGCCGGCGCCAGCCCGCGATCGCGACGCGCCGCCGGACCCGAGCGTGGAGCCCACGATCACGCCGACGCGCGCCGCCGAAGGTCCGCTCTTCGTCGTGCGCGGCGGCACCTACGTCGAGCACGATCGCGTGGACGGCCGCTGGTCCGAGGTCGGCCGCGGCGCGACGTCCACGATGCGCGCGCGGCTTCGTCCCGCGCTGCTCGCGCGTGGGCTCGACGAAGCGGAGAGCGACTCCCTCCTCGACGTGTGGACCGACGAGCTCTTCGGCGCGGGTGAGCACGCGGTCTACTTCGTCCCGCGCGCCGTCTACGATCGGATGTTGCCGATGCGCATCACCGCGCGCCCGACGCTGGTCGAGCCCGACGGTCCCACGCGCGCCGAGGTCCGTCTCGTGCGCGTGGGGGTGGTCATCGAGCGACTCTGATCGCAGCTCCACTTGCGAGCAGGAATCCGTGCCATGGATGCCTGCTCCGCTCGCTGTCGCCTTCACGAGTGACCTTTCTGACGCGCCAAGTACGATGCGCGGCCATGCGCGTACTCGTACCTCTCGCTCTCGTCGTCTCGCTCGGTTGCGGCGAAACTCCGTGTCCGCCCGCCGCGCCCGAAGCGCCGGCCCCCGCGGGCGACGAGGCTCCCGTCGCGGTCACCGAGCCGACCCCCGAAGCGCCGCCCGCGCCCGAGCCGGAGGGCACCGTCTTCCTCGACGGAACGCCCGAGATCCCCGCGTCGCTGCGCGAGCGGCTCGCGCAATACCAAGAGCTGCGCTCGGCCTCGCTGCTCGGGCTCGCGGACGACGGGGTGCTCGTCGCGACGCGCTTCGCCGAGACCGCGCAGCTCCACTTCGTCGGCGCTCCGCTCGGCGCGCGTCGTCAGCTCACCTTCGCCGAAGAGCCGATCACGAGCGCGGTGCTGGTGCCAGGTCGCTCGGAGCTCGTGGTCTACCTGAAGGACGTCGGCGGCAACGAAGACCACCAGGTGCACGTGCTCGATCGCCGCAGCGGTCGCACCCGACGGCTCACGGACGGAACGAGCAAGCACGGCGGCCTCGTCGTGAGCCCGGACGGTCGCTGGCTCGCGTACTCCGGCAACGCGCGCAACGGCACCGACATGGACCTCTACGTACGCGCGCTCGACGGCGACGCCGAAGCGCGGCGCATCGATCGCGAAGGTTATTGGTCGCCCCTCGACTTCTCCGCGGACGGCAAGAAGCTCCTCGCCGAGCAGTACGTGTCGATCACGGACTCACGGCTCTTCGTGGTCGATCTCGAGACCGGCGCGGTCACGCGGCTCTCGCCCGAGAGCGAGCCCGCCGCGTACGTGAGCGCGGTCTTCGGACCGGGCGACACCAGCGTGTACGTGGTCTCCGATCGCGGCGCCGCGGCGGCTGACCCCGCCGCGCCAAACAACACCGCGGCTGACCCCGCCGCGCCAAACAACACCGCAGCCGATGTCCGGCAGCTCCGCCGCTTCGAGCTCGCGCGCCCCGACGCCCCGTGGGCCACGATCGCGGGCGACGTCCCGTGGAACGTGGAGGACGTCGCGATCTCCAACGATCGCCGCACCCTCGCCTTCTCCACCAACGAAGACGGCGTCTCCGTCCTGCGCCTGCTCGACACCCGCTCGGGCCGCGTGCGCGTCGTGCAGGGGATCCCGCGCGGCATCCTCTCCGGCCTCCGCTTCGCGCCGCGCGCGAACGTGCTCGGCTTCACCTTCGAGAGCGCCGCGCGCACCGCCGACGCCTACACCTACGACGTGCGCCGCTCGAAGCTCGAGCGTTGGACGGAGAGCGAGATCGGCGGCCTCGACGCGTCGACCTTCGTCGAGCCCACGCTCGTTCGTTATCGCAGCTTCGACGATCGTGAGATCCCCGCGTTCGTGTACCGCCCGCGCGGCGAAGGTCCCTTCCCCGTGATGGTCTCGATCCACGGCGGACCAGAGTCGCAGTCGCGCCCCTGGCTCAGCGGCCTCACGCAATACCTCGTGGTCGAGCGCGGCATCGCGGTGATCGCGCCGAACGTCCGCGGCAGCGACGGCTACGGCAAGACCTACCTCGGCCTCGACGACGGAATGCGCCGCGAGGACAGCGTGAAAGACATCGGCGCGCTCCTCGATTGGATCGGAACACAATCGGATTTCGACGCCTCGCGCGTTGCCGTCTACGGTGGAAGTTACGGCGGCTACATGGTGCTGGCGTCGCTGGTGCACTTCGGCGAGCGCCTGCGCGCGGGCGTCGACGTGGTCGGCATCAGCAACTTCGTGACCTTCCTCGAGAGCACCGCCGACTACCGCCGCGACCTGCGGCGCGTGGAGTACGGCGACGAGCGCGATCCGGAGATGCGCGCGTTCCTGCAGCGCATCTCGCCGCTCACGAACGTCGATCGGATCCGCTCCGCGCTCTTCGTCGCGCAGGGCGCCAACGATCCGCGGGTGCCGGCGAGCGAGGCGGAGCAGATCGTGGCCGCGGTTCGGCAGAGCGGCCGCGACGTCTGGTACATGCTCGCGCGCAACGAAGGGCACGGCTTCCGCAAGAAGGAGAACCGCGATCTCTTCACGGAGCTGACGGTGATGTTCCTGGAGCGGCAGCTCGCGGTGGGCGAGGCGACGACGAACGCGAACGCGAACGCGCCGACGAACGCGAACGCACCGACGAACGCGAACGCGCCGACGAACGCGAACGCGCCGACGAACGCGAACGCACCGACGAACGCGAACGCGCCGACGGATGTGAACGCGCCGATGAACGGAGCGACCACCCCGTGAAGCGATTCTTCTTCGTCGCGTTGCTCGCCGCCTGCGACTGCTCCGAGCCGGCCTCGCCGGTGGTCGAAGCGCCGCCGCTCACGCCCGCCGATCTCTTCCCGATGCATGCGGGCGATCGCTGGGCCAACGAGAGCGAGGGCGAGGGCGACCCCGAGCGCAGCTTGCTCGTCGTCACCGCCGTCACCCCCGAAGGCGTCGGTGTCTTCTTCGGCGACGACCGCACGAGCGCGGAGCGCTACCGCGTGAGCGTGCAGGGCGTGGAGCTCGTCGCGCCCGACGGCACCGTGCTCGCCCCGTACCTCGACGCGCCCGTCGCGCTCGCGCACGAGTGGAGCTACGAGCTCGGCGACACGCGCTGCGTCGCGACCTACGCGACGGTCGGCGAGACCGCCGAGGTCGCGAGCACACGCCTCGAAGGCTGCGTCGAGGTGCGGCGCCGCTGCGAGCTGCCGGCCGGCAAACCGTTCCCGAACGCGACCGCGCAGATCCACGAGGAGCTCTGGTGTCCGAACGTCGGACGCGTGCGCGAGTCGGTGCGCTTCCGCCCCGCGCCGACGATCGAAGGTTTCCCCGCCGAGAAGACCTGGGCGCTCCGCTACTACCGCGTGCAGGACGCGCCCGCGCTCGCGCTGCCGGAGCCGCTCGACTGCGCGCACTTCCTGATCGCGGCCACCGACGTCCAAGCAGCGTGTGGGCCCGCGCTGCGCTTCGTCGGCGCGGCGGACGTCGACGGGAGCTGCCGCGCGCGGTTCACCGGATCGGGCGGCGTGCTCGAGGTGCGCGCACGCCGCTTCGACGCCGCGCCCGACGCGACTGCGCTCGACGCGCTGCTGCTCGAAGGCGACGAGCGCGCGGAGGTCGCGGGCGAGCTGCGGGTCATCGCGACCGCAGTCGACGCAGCACCGAACGAGGCCGCACCGAACGAAGCCGCACCGAACGACGCGACAGGTGGCCCGACGCCGAACGAAGTGCGGCCGAATTCGGCACCCGAGGGCCCGACACCAAACGAAGCCGCACCGAACGAAGCCGCACCGAACGAAGCCGCACCGAACGAAGCCGCACCCTCCCGAACGCACGGGTTCGCGCTCGTGGAAGGCCCGGTCGGCGTGGCGCTCCGAGCCCACGAGGCGGTCTGCCCCGCAGAGCGAGCCCGCCGCCTCGAGCCCCTGCTGCGCAGCCTCGTGCGCCGCTGAGGCGCGTCGCGTCGTGCGAAGGGTGGCGGCGAGACGCTCAACCGTCGCGACGCCGCCCTTGCAGCACGCGATGGATCCGCTGCAGCAGCGCCTCGGCGCCGTAGGGCTTCGGCACGAAGTCGACCACGCCCGCGCCCATCGCCTTGGCCAACATCCCGTTCGCGTCGAGCCCGCTCGAACCGATGATCAGCACGTTCGGGTCGATCGCCTTGAGCGCCACGATCGTCGCGGGTCCATCCATGATCGGCATCGACATGTCCGTGAGGACCACCGCGACCTCGCCCTGATGCTGCGCGTAGATCGACACCGCCTCCGCACCGTTCGCGGCCACGATCGCGCGGTAGCCGTAGCGCTCGAGCGTCCGTGAGGTCACCCGACGAATCGCGTCTTCGTCGTCGACGATCAGCACGAGCTCGCCGTTGCCGCGTGGGAGACCCGCCGTCTGCATGACGATCGTGTCGATCGAGGTTCGGGAGGCCTCGGCAGGCAGGTAGATCTTGAAACGAGTGCCTTTGTTGAGCTCCGAGTACACGTGAATGAATCCTCCGTGATTCTTCACGATCGCGTGACAGGTGGACAACCCGAGACCGGTCCCCTTCCCGAGCTCTTTCGTGGTGAAGAACGGCTCGAAGATCCGGTTTTGAACGTCTTGCGTCATCCCGAGCCCGGTGTCTTCGACACGGACCAAGACGTACGGGCCCGGGCGCGCCTCGACGTTCATGCCGGCGTAGCTCTCGTCGAGCACGACGCCCTCCACGGCCAGCGTGAGCAAGCCCCCGTTCGGCATCGCGTCGCGCGCGTTCACGCAGAGGTTCATCAGGAGCTGGTGCATCTGCGTCGGATCGGCCTGGATCGGCCAGCTCACGCCGCGCACGAAGCGCGCGGTGACGTTCTTCGGGAACGTCTCGTGGGTGATGCGGAGCACGTCGGCGACGACGTCGGCCAGGTCGGTCGGCTCGCGACGATCCCCCGTGCGGCCGCGCGCGAACGCGAGGAGCTGGCGGACCATGTCCGCGCCACGCGTGGCCGAGGCCTCGAGCACCGCGAGATCCTCCAGTCGCTCCGGATCCTGCTCGCCGTCCCGCAGCATCTCCACCGAGGTCAAGATCGGCGCGAGCACGTTGTTCAGGTCGTGCGCGATGCCTCCCGCGAGTGTCCCGACGCTCTCGAGCCGCTGCGCGCGCATGAGCTGCGCCTCGATCAGCTTGCGCTGCGTCACGTCGGTCGCGATCACGAGCACGCCGCGCGAGCCCCGTCCGGCGAGCACGCTCCACCGCGACGCCACGGTTCGTGGCTCGCCGAGGCGGGAGAGCAGCTCGAGCTCGGCCGTCCAGCCACCGTCCCGACCGGCCTCGGTGATGCAACGCCGAATCGCGCCCACGTCGAGCCGGAGCAGCGTGTCGACCCGCTGCCCGACGGCCTCGGCGGAGGACCACCCGATCAAACGCTCGGCGCCCGAGTTCCAATAGGTGACTCGCTCGTCGGCGTCGACGACGAAGATGGCGTCTTGTGCGTGCGCCAAGAGCTCGGCTTGTTCGGCGAGCGTCTCTTCCGCTTTCTTCCAATCGGTCAGGTCGGTCATTCCACCGATCATCCGAACGGGTCGCCCTCCCGTGTCGTAGAGGACGTGCCCGCGATCGAACACGAACGCGTAGCTTCCGTCCTTCCGCCGGAATCGGTACTCGCCCGACCATCCCGGCGCGTGGCCCGCCAGCGCCGCGTCCACCCACACCCGCGACGACCGCTTCGTGGTCCTCCGGGTGCACGCGGGTGGTCCACGACTCGATGGTCGGCTCGATCTCCGATCGGTCGTAGCCGAAGAGCGTCTCGAACCCCTCGTTCCACCAGAGCTCGTTGGTGAGGAGGTTCCAGTCCCAGATCGCGTCGTTCGTGGCCTTCGCGAGCTGTCGGAACCGGAGCTCGCTCTCGCGGAGCCGCTCCAGCAGCCGACGCCGCTCCGTCACGTCGCGCACGTAGATGGCGAGCCCCTCGTCCGAAGGAAACGCGCGCACCTCGAACCACGTGTCGACCGCGTCGTAGTGCGTGTCGAAGTCGACCGCGATCCGCTCGTCGGCCGCGCGTCGCACGTGCGCCTCGAAGCGGTTGCCCGGGTCGTCGCGGAGGTGGCTCCAGAGATCCGCGCCCAGCAGATCCGCGCGCGGGCGCCCGAGCAACCGCTCCGCCTCCGCGTTGACGTGCACGAGGCGCCAGGCGTCGTCGACCAACACGAACGCGTCCGTGAGGCTCTCGATCGTCGCGGAGAGGCGCGCCGCGGTGCGCGACGCGTCGCGCTCGAGTCGCTTGTTCTCGTCGACGTCGATCCCCGTGCCGTACCAGACGCGCACGCTCCCGTCGGGGTCGCGGATCGGCACCGCGTTCACGCGGAACCACCGGTACACCCCGTCCCGACGACGCAGCCGATACTCGATCTCGTAAGGCGTTCCGTCGCGCACACAGGCGGCCCAGGTCTCGAAGCAGACGGCGACGTCGTCGGGGTGTACACGAGGTTGCCAGCGCGTCTCCGCTGGCGCGTCGAGCGGGACGCCCGTGTACGCGAAGAAGGCCGCGTTCGAGTAGTCCACCGATCCGTCCGTGTCGGCGGTCCAGACGATGAACGGCATCGCGTCGGCGAGCTGCTGGAAGCGCCGCCGGCTCTCGCGGATCGACGCCTCCGCGAGGCGCTCCGCCGTGATGTCGAGCAGCGCCCCCTGCACCCGTGTCACGCGCCCCGAGGCGTCTCGAACCGCCTCGCCGATCGAGCGGGTCCACACGTGCACGCCGTCCGCCCGCACGATCTCGCCCACGACGTCGTACGGCTCACCGGTCTCGATGCAGCGCGCCAATGCGACCTGCACCGCCTCCCGCGCGGCGGGGGTGTAGCGCGCGAGCGCCTCGTCGACCGTCGGTGCGCGGCCCGGGCGCAGCCCGAAGATCGCGAAGACCTCGTCCGACCAGGAGAGCGCCGGCTCCGCACCGAGATCGACCCACCACGCGCCCATCCGCACGACGCGGCACGCCATCTGGAGGAGCGCGGCCGTACGACGATACGTCGAGCTCGCCTCGTCCGCTTCCTGCCGCGCTCGTTGCTCGCGCGCCAAAGCCGCCGTGAGCTCGGCCTCGGCGACCTTCAAGTCGCTGACGTCCTCCGCGACCCACACCATGCCGGTGGTCGTCCCCGCCGCGCTCCGTTCCACCGCGAAGCTCACGCGACACCAGACCTCGCGACGCGACGCGGTGACGTAGCGTTGCTCCAGCACCGCGTGATCGCGGCGACCCTCGCGGAGCTCGCCCACCAGTGCGCGCACGCGTTCGTGATCCTCGGCGTGGACGAGCGAGGTCAGCTCGACCCCGAGCAGCGCCTCCGGCGAACGCTCGAGCATCCCTGCGTACGCCGCGTTCATCTGGTGCACGCGGCCCTCGAGATCCGTCATGGCGATGCCGGTCGCCGCGCTCCGGAACACTCGGCTCGACGAAGACTCCCGCGTCAGCGACGCCGTCGCGCGACGCACCGCCAGTCGGATCTCGTCGTCGTTCGACGGATCGAACACGACGTCGACGTCCACGCCGGCCTCCCAGCGTGGAACCCGCGGCCACGTCTCGGGGCCCCCGAGCCACACCGCGAACACCGCCGCCCTCGCGCGCGCCGACGCGACCCAGTCCACCGCGTCGCGATGGGCAGGGGAGACCAACACGACTCCGAACGGCCGGCCAGCGAGGTCCGCGTCGAGCTGATCGACGTGGGTGTGACGCGTGACATCCAGCCCGGAGAGCTCCAGGCGTCGGGCCAGCTCGTGCGTGGTATCGAGCAAGAACAAGGCGGTCATCGCGTTCGTTCGTCGAACGTAACACGCTCGGTCGTTTCGTTGTGGCCACCTCGAAGGCGGGATCGTGCCGACGGAGAGTCGGCCCTCGACCGACCGAATCTCGGCCACTCAGAGCACGAACCACTCGGGTTGATTCGCGCGGCGTCTTCTCCTTCGAGAGGTCGACGCGTCGACGCGACCCCCGGCTCTTCACGCCTCGGGCGAATCGAATCCGAGGGTTTCGCGCTCAGCCTCGGGTCAGCACGTCACGCAACGAGCGCAACACCGTCTCGGCCGAGTAGGGTTTCGTGATGAAGTGGCGGACGCCCGAGTCGCGTGCGGCCGCGACCTTCGAGCTGGTGTCGAGCCCGCTCGCGGCGATGATGGGGAGGTCCGCGTTCATCGTCCGGAGCGCGACCGCGAGCGCGGCGCCATCCATCACCGGCATGGCCATGTCCGTCATGACCACGTCGATGGTGTCGCGGTGCGTCACGAAGAGCGCGATCGCCTCCGCCCCGTGAGCCGCACAGAGCACGCGATACCCGAAGCGCTCCAGCGTCCGTTGGAGCATCGCGCGGATCGGCGCCTCGTCGTCGACCACGAGCACGACCTCCCCCTGCCCTCGTGGGAGCTCCACGCGCGGAGGAGTCGGCGGTGCGTCGATCTCGGCCACGTCGTCGCTGGCCGGCAGGTGCACGACCAACACGGTCCCACGCCCGACCTCGCTGTACGCCCGCACGAAGCCGTGATGCGCCTTGACGATCGCGTGCACGGTGGAGAGGCCGAGCCCGGTGCCCTTCCCCGCTTCCTTGGTCGTGAAGAACGGCTCGAAGATGCGTTCGACCACGTGCGGAGGCATGCCGTGCCCCGAGTCTTCCACGCGCAGCACCACGTAACGCCCGGGCTTCGCGTCGGGGTTCATCCCCGCGAAGAGCTCGTCCAACGTCACGTTGCGAAGAATCACCCGAAGCGCGCCCCCCTGCGGCATCGCGTCGCGCGCGTTCAAACAGAGATTCAACACGACTTGGTGGAGCTGCGAGACGTCTCCGCGCACCGACCAGAGCCCGGGCTCGGCGTCGACGGTCCACACGACGTCCCTCGGGAACGTCTCCTTCACGATGCGCGCGACGTCCGACACCACGCGATCGAGCGCGGTGACCGCACGCCCGGCTCGGTAGCCACGCGCGAACGTGAGGAGCTGCGTGATCATCGCCGTGCCGCGTCGTGCGCACTCCGCGATCGTCTCGAGATCCAACGCGCGCGCCGGGTCGGTCTCGGTCGAGCGTAGGACCTCGGTCGCGAACACGATCGGCGTGAGCACGTTGTTGAGGTCGTGCGCGATGCCCCCCGCCAACGTGCCGACGCTCTCGAGCCGCTGCGTCCGGAGGAAGATCTGCTCGAGCCGTCGACGCTCGCCGACCTCGGTGTTGACCGCGAGGATCCCCCGCGGCGTTCCGTCCGCGTGACGCAGCAAGGTCCATCGCCCTTCGACCAGGAGCTTGGTTCCGTCTCGCCGGCGCTGCTCGACGTCGCCGCGCCACTCCCCGCGCGCGAGCGTGACCCGTTGGGCGTCGTCGAACTCGTCGACGTTGGAGGCGAAGTGGAGCGCGCGCGCGTCGATGCCGAGCATCTCCTCGCGACGCCAGCCGTAGAGCTCCTCCGCGCGCTGGTTCACGTAGCGAACGCGTCCATCGAGCTCGCGCACCACGATCGCATCCTGGGCGTGCTCGAGCAGCTCGGCCTGTTCGGCGACCCGCTCCTCGGCGCGCTTTCGCTCGGTGACGTCGGTCATGCCCCCGATGAGTCGCACCGGGCGACCCGCCAGGTCTCGCAGGACGTACCCGCGCGACAACACCATCGCGACCGTTCCGTCCGGTCGCACGAAGCGATGCTCGATCGCGTACTCGGAGGCCCCCTCGGCGATCGACGCACGAACGGCCGTGAGCACGCGGTCGCGATCGTCCGGATGCACGCGCTGCTCCCAGAGCTCGGTGTGCGTCGCCGATCCGTTCGGACGAACTCCGAAGAACGACTCGAAGGCGTCGTTCCACCACAGCTCGCCCGTCGACGGCGTCCAATCCCAGATCGCGTCGTGTGTGGCTCGACCGAGCAGTCGAAAGCGTTCTTCACTTCGCTTCAGCGAGAGCTCGACCGCCTTGTGCTCGGAGATGTCCTGCAGCGCGCCCTGCAGCTCCACGATGGCGCCGCTCTCGTCGCGTCGGGCTTCACCCATCGCGCGGACCCAGATTCGCCGGCCCTTCGCGGTGATCAGCTCGACCTCGACGTCGAACGGCGCGCCCGTCTCGATGCATCGCTGCACCGCCGCCGTCACGATCGGGCGGTGCTCCTCCACGTAGAAGCCGAGCCCGGCTTCCACGTCGGGAACCTCGTCCTCGAGCTCGTAGATCGCGAGCGTCTCGGGCGTCCAGCGCACGATCTGTTCGGGAAGAGTCACCCCCCATCCGCCGAGACGACCCATGCGCGACGCGATGCGAAGCAGGGTTTGAAGCCGCTCCTCGGTGTCTCGAGATTCCTGATTCGAAACGGCCAAAATCGTGCGTACGTGACACGCGACGTCGCGTGCACGGTCTTCCCTGCCGCACGAGAGTATCGGAGATCCAGGTTACGCACCGCGGTTTCCTTCGAACTTGTCGGGCAACTCGCCACACTCTTCTCCCCCAATTGGGGGAGAAGAGTGTCCACCGTCCGCGACCTCGGACGCGTGGGACGCGGGCGCCGAGCACACCTTGACGCTCGTCCGACGCTCTGCGACCACGCGGCCATGCCCAGCGTGCAGACGAGCTTGGTGATCGAGGCGCCCGCCGACGCGATCTGGCGCGTGCTGACGGACTTCGCCTCCTACGACGCGTGGAACCCGGTGCTGAAGAAGATGCGCGGCCGGGCCGACCGTGGAGCCGACCTCGACTTCGTGCTCCACATCGGCCCACTGCGTGCTCCGATCGCGGCGCGCGTGGTCTGCGCGGACGGACGCGAGCTTCGTTGGGAAGGTCCGCGCGTGAAGGCGCTCGCGCCGGTCGCGCGCGGCTCACACTACTTCCGCCTCGAAGCGCTCGACGAGCGCCGCACGCGCCTCGTGCACGGCGAAGAGTTCGGTGGCCCGGTGTTCGCGCTGCCGTGGAAGGTGCTCGGCCCACACGTGCAGAAGAGCTACGAGGCGCTCAACCACGCGCTCGCCCGCGAGGTCGCGCGGCGCTCGTCCTGAGCGCGCACCCGTCGTCGCGACGACGCAACGCACGCGAGCAGTCACACGCGTCCTCACACGACGTCGGCGCGAGCACGCACCGCACGAGAGCGGTCACGCGCGCGTCCGCCCTGCGCCACACGACGTGGTCGCGCACCGTCGCAACACCACTCGCGGCGGAGCCGCTCGCGAGCGTCAGTCCCCGCGAAGCCGCTCGTAGGCGTCGTGCACCTCGCGGAACTCGTCCGCGTCGCCACCCCGATCCGGGTGCGTCTCGAACGCGCGCTTGCGAAACGCGGCCTTGATCTCGTCCGCGCTCGCGTCCTTCTCCACCCCGAGCACCTGCCTCGGCGGTCGGGGCCCTCGCTTCGTCTTGGGCGCGCTCACTCCGTCGAGCGCGCGCAGATCGGCCGGCGTGAACGGTGGCTGACCCCGCAGCACGCGGTTCCAACCGCGCGCCCAGCGAAAGTCGATCTCGTGCAGCGCACGCCCCGCCGCGAGCTCGGCCGCTGCGAGCGCTTCTTCGCGCGACGCCGCGCCGCCGTTCGACGCGTCCGGCTTGCGGAACGGCACCCGCGTCGGAGGTCCGCTCCACCACGCGGCCCAGAGCCAACGCCCGCGCTGCGTGCGCACGAGCGAGACCACCGGCGAGACGAGCTCGGTCACGCGCTCACTGCGCGTTCGCGGGGCGGTTGGCCTCGGGGCGAGCTCGGTCACGCGCTCACTGCGCGTTCGCGGGGCGGTTGGCCTCGGGGTTGCGCAGATCGAGCCCCTGACGGAGCTGCAGCTCGGACGCACGAGTCTTGAGGAGCTCCGGACGAATCCGGAGGTTCTTCAACGCCGCGCGCACCTCGGGTCGGATCGCGACCGGGATCGGCGCGCCCGCCTGCTCCGTCGCAAGCGACGTCTCTTCCGGCGCCGCGTCGGCCACCGCTTCCCCGGCCGCCTCGCCCGGCGCGCGTGCCACGAGCCGCGCCGACTCGTTGCCCGCCGCGTCGAGCGCCACGATCGCGAGGCCCTCCGGCGCCGCGCCCGTCAGCTCGTGCGAGGTCACCGCGCCGAGCTCCGCCACCACGTTCGCGCCGCTCACCAATCGGTACGCGGTGACACCCGTCGTGTCCTCCGCGGCCGTCCAGGTCAGCGTGGTCGACGTGACGGTCGGCGCCGGCACCTCCACCGCCGCTCCCACGGCCGCCGTATCGGGCGCTCCGGTGGGCGCGAGCTGCGGCGTCGCCACGAGCTGCGCGCCGGCGGGCCACGTCGGCGCGGTTCCGTCCGCCGTCGTCACGCGGACGTGCAGCATCTCGCCGCGGTTCCCGCTCTCGTCGATCGGCTGCACGCTGAAGCGCAGCTCCGTCGAGTCCTCCAGGCGCTCGAGCGCGTGCTCCTGCGTACCGGCAGGCACCGTCGCGATCTCCACGTCGTCCTGCAGCACGCGGTAGCTCACGAGCAGGTCGTCGTCCGTCGCGGCCGGCCACCGGAGCGTCGCCGTCGTCGCGGTCACGTCGGTGGAGGTGAGCTCGGCGTCCGAAGGCCACGAGGGCGGCGTCTTGTCCGCGCAACCGGTGAGAGCGAGCAGCAACGAAGCGAAGAGTGCGAGGCGCATGAGGCCGGGCAGCATGTCGCCCGCCCGCGAAGCGTCAAGCCCGAGGCTCGGACGCGATCGTCGGGGCCGCGCTCGGCTTCGTCGCGATCGGCTTCGTCGCGACCTTCGTCGGCGTGATCTTCGTCGGGGAAGTCGGCGACGTGCGGTCGAGGCCGAACGTTCAACGCGCGGTGAGCTTCTCGATCCGCGCGAGCACGTCGCGGTAGCGCCGCGGGCTCAGACGCTGCGCGAGATCGAGCATCTTCGCGTCGTTGCCGACGAGGATGCGGGGCTCGCCGCGCACCATGCCGTCCAGGATCGTGCGTGCGCAGGCCTCGGGGGTGGTGCGCGCCATCTTGTCGAACGTGCGCTCGACCTTCTCGCGGTCTTCACCGGGCCGACGTCCGCGTCGAAAGCGCGAGGAGCGCACGATGTTCGTCTTGATGCCGCCCGGATGCACGCAGGACACGGTGACCCCGGTGCCGCGCGTCTCGGCGACGAGCGCCTCCGTGAAGCCACGCACCGCGAACTTGGTCGCGTGGTACGCGCCCTGCGTCGGGAACGCGACCATGCCGAAGATGCTCGACACGTTCACCACCCAGCCGGTGCGACGCTCGAGCAGGTGCGGCAAGAACGCCTTCGTCCCGTGGACCACGCCCCAGAAGTTGATCCCGACGATCCAGTCGAGGTCTTCCCAGCTCATCTCCGCGATGGTGTCGGTGAGCGAGACGCCCGCGTTGTTGACGATCGCGTCGCAGCGGCCGTGATCGGCGAGCACCGCGTCGCGCCATCCGAACACCGCGTCGCGCGAGGCGACGTCGACCGCGCGGCTCGAGACCTTCGCGCCGAGCGCGCGCACCTGCTCCGCCGTCTCGGCGAGCCCCGGTGCGTTCACGTCCGAGAGCGCGAGCTCCGCCCCGCTCCGAGCCCCGAGCACCGCGAGCGCGCGCCCGATCCCCGAGCCCGCACCGGTGATGGCGAGCACCTTTCCACGAAACGCAGCGTCCACGAGTGACCTCCGGCGGCGGAGCGTACGCGGTTTCGGGCCGATGTCGTACGGGTCGCGCACGTACGACGCCGCACGCACGACGCCGAGCGAGGTCAGAGCTCCGCGCGTACCTCGATGCGTTGACCCGGCACCAACCGATCGCACGCGATCGTCAGCTCCGGGTCCTCACCGCCCGACGCCCCCGTGCCCGACGCCACCGTGAAGACACGTGTCTCCCCCGGCAGCAGGCCCTTCAGGCTCGTCTCCGATCGCACGCCGTTCACCGCCACGAACGCGTCGTAGTAGAGCGGCGCGATCCCGAAGTTCCGCACCTCGACCACGCTGATCGCTTCGCCGGTGCGGAACGAGAGCACCTCGAGCTTGTAGCCGTTCGCCATCCCTGCCTCGCGGATCCGCGCCACGGTCTGGTGCTCCGGCTGGTCGTTTCCGATCATGTACGTGACGTGAAAACGCGCGGAGAGTTGCTCGTAGGTGCGCCCGTGAATTCCTTCCGGATCGAGGGCGTGCTCCTGATCGAAGTCGGTGTAGTAGCTCAGCTCGCCGCCGTGAGGGCTCCGCTCGTAGCGCCGCGCGTGCTCGAAGAAGTCCCAGCTCTCTTCGTTGTACCCGTCGTGCTCTTCGTGCATGAACGAGTCGTCGAAGAGCCCGAAGTCCAGCGCCCGCAGCGTCGCGTCCTCCGCGAAGGGCGAGTACTCGTCGGAGGCGGCGTCGATGGAGAGGCTCCAATGAAGCTCCTCGAAGATCTCGTCCAGATGGCGCAAAAACGTCGTCTGGAACGACTTGCTCGGGAAGGTCTCTCCGATCACGCGCGGCCCGTCGTAGATGTGGTACTCGCCCCAGAGCCCGAAGCCGACCTGCAAGAACGCGATGCGCGGATCTCGGTCGTATCGCTCGGCGAAGCGCTCGAAGAACTGGAGATGAAACGCTTGCAGCTCGGGGTGCGTCCAATCCGGAAATACCGTGCGCATTCCTTCGGTGTTTCCGACGGTCTCGTCGTAGTCGGGGAGCGACTTCACATAGTCGGGGACCGCGGTCTCGCGTCCCGGATAGACGTAGTAGAAGCGGACCACCGCCTGATGACCGCGGCTCGCGATCCGATCGAGGAACGCCTCGAATCCGTCCCAATCGTAGGTGTCGCGCGCGGCCACGATCGAGCTCGGCGGCACGTACGCGTACTCGAGCGCGATCGCGTCGCTCGTCTTGATCGCGTCGCCGTTCCACGAGTCCTCCCACAGCACGATGCCGGTCATCGGCTGCACACGCGTGATCGCGGAGCGCAGCGAGACGTCGCGCAGCGGGCCGGCGTCGAAGGGCAACGGCGCGTCCGGACGATCCGCGTCGCGCACGCCACCGTCGAGGGAAGCATCGAGCGAGGCGTCACGCGGATCGACCGATCCGTCGGTGGGCGCGGAGTCGTCGCCGCAGCCGGAGAGGAACCCGAAGAAGAAGAAGAGCCCGAGCCCGAGCAGTCGCCGTCGCATCGGAGGAGCATGCGCTCGCCCAGCGTGGTTTGGCATCTCCCTCCGCGAGGTCCGTGATCGGCGGCGACCACGCCGCCCCCGACTCGTTCGGCCGGCGTGGGGGCCTCAGGTTCGGCGACGCGCGCCGCTCACTCCACGCAGGTCTCGCAGCGCCCGCGGAGCTGCACGTCGTCCACGTGCGCCACGCCGCGCACCTTCACCGCGTCCTCCGGCAGACACTCCACCGAGCCGCACTCGGTGCAGACGAAGTGCGGATGCTTGTGCACCTCCGCGTCCGCGCGCTCGAAGCGCCACACGTGGTCGCCGTGATCGCTGCGCCGCGCGAGCCCCACGTCCACGAGGTCGGTCAGGTTCCGGTACACGGTCGCGCGATCGAAGCCACCGTCGTCCGTGAGCTCGCAGACCTCCGCATGGCTGAGCGGCCGGTCGCTGTCGAGCAACACCCGCAGCACCCGCACGCGCGCGCCGGTCGCCCGCAGGCCTCGGGCCCGAAGGGTCTCGCGGAGCTCGGCATCGGTCGGGCGCGACATCGTCCCGGAGCTTAGCTCAGCGACCCTGCGCTGTCGCAATCACAATCGGATTGCAGAACCACCGAGCCACCACGACCGCGAATTCGCAATCACATCGAACACTTACGCCCACGCTCCGCGGACCACGAGCGTCGCGGCTCACGCGAGCAGGTAGACCAGGAGCCCCACGCTGGTCGCGATCGAGATGCCAACCGTGAGGAGGAGCGCGCCCGCGTTCGGAGGATCGCCCGCGATCTCGTGCGCCCAACGCCGCGCCTGCATCGCGCCCAGCACCCCCACGAGCCCGCCCACCGCGACGAGGCCGGCGCCCACGAGCTGCGACACCGTCGCATTGGGAAGCTGCGCTGCGATCTCCGGATGCTCGAGCGCGTCGACCTGCAAGAGCACGCTGAGCTTCGCGATGCCGATCCCGAACGCCATGAACGCGATCGAGGTCCGCACCCACGCGAGCAGCGTGCGTTCGTTCGCGAGGTGATCACGCACCCAGGTCCCCGGTCGTTCGTTCGGTCGTTCGCTCACGACTCCTTCTCCTCTTGGCTCGGCTCGCTCTTCGCGCTCTCGGGGGTCTCCCCGCGCTCCGACACCAGCAATCGCACGCGCCCCTTCGCGAGCAAGACGCCGTCCGCGGATCCGCGCCGAATGCCGTTCGAGAGCCCCGCGTGATCGAGCGCCATGGCGGAACGAAAGCACGCGTCGCCGCAGACCGCGACCGTTTCGTGCGTGTCGTTCGCGGAGCCCGTTCGCGTCACGGTCGGGCGACCCCCGACGCGACGACGCGCCGACGCGCGCACGGATCGGCTACGCTCGACCCATGACGCGCGTCGTCGGAGGACGCTACGAGCTCTTGAAAAAGCTCGGCGCCGGTGGGATGGGCGCCGTCTACCTCGCGCGCCACACGGCGACCCTCGGCCGCTGCGCGCTCAAGCTGATCCACGACCACGCGGAGGATGGCCACTCGCACGCGCGTTTCCTCCGCGAGGCGCGGGCGCCGGCGGAGATCGGTCATCCCGGCATCGTCCAAGTGCTCGACGCGGGCGTCGACACCGACGGCACGATGTTCGTCGCGATGGAGCTCCTCTCCGGACAGAGCTACCGCGGTGTCCTCCAGCGCACCGACGCGACGCTCGGCGAGAAGATCGCGCTGCTCCTCGAGGCGCTCGAACCGCTCGCGGTCGCGCACCGCAAAGGCTTCGTGCACCGCGACCTCAAGCCCGAGAACCTCTTCGTCGTCAGCAACCCGCTCGGCGGACCGCGCGTGAAGCTGCTCGACTTCGGCATCGCGCGCGACGGCGGCGCGGCGGAGCTCACCGAGACCGGTGTGCTCGTCGGCAGCGTGAAGTACGTCGCGCCCGAGCAGGCACGGAGCGCACGCGACGCCTCGCCCGCCTCCGACGTGTGGTCGGTCGGCGTGATGCTCTACGAAGCCGCCTTCGGCGACGTGCCCTTCGCGGGCTCGAGCTCCTTCGACGTGCTCGTGAAGATCCACGGCGGCAAGTTCACGCCGCTGCGCGAGCGCGTGCCCGACGTGCCGCTCGCCTACGAAGCGCTCGTGCACCGCTGCCTCTCGCAGGAGCCGAACGAACGACCGCGTGACGCGGCGGCGCTCGCCGATGCGCTCGCGCCGATCCTCGAAGACGGTCTGCCCGATCACACCGCGAGCTGGCGTCCGGTCGAACGCGGCGCGTCGGCGAGCGAACGTCGGCGGGCGCGTGACGAGTCCGAGAGCCAGTCGCGTCCTGCGTCGCGCTCGTCGCGCACCTCGATGCCGACCGAAGCCGAGCCGCAGGTCGATGCACCACGGTCCGACTCATCGTCAGGCTCACCGTCGGGCGGTTCACAGTCCGGTTCACAGTCCAGCTCGCGAGCCACACGCGATTCCAGCGACGCGCGCGGACGAACCGAGCCGCGCACCTCGAACGCCGATCTCTCGTGGCTCACGCCCAAGCCCACCCAGCGCCGCGCGAAGGGCATGACGATCGTGCCTCTGATTCGCCACGTCCACGCGATGCGGCGCGCCGGCAAGAAGCTCGAGCTCACGCCGCGCGACGAGGCGCTCCTCGCGCAGCGGCTCATCGTCTCCGACTGGTACCCCTTCGAGATCTGGACGCGCCTGCTCGAGCTCCAAGCCGAGCTCGCCAACCACGACCTCGCCGTCGCGGTGGAGTCCGGTCGCCTCGGCGCGCTGCAGCTCATCGGCTCCGTCCACCGATCGTTCGTGAGCCCCGGCGATCCAGCGCGCTCCATCCGCGCGCTCTCGCGCATGTGGAGCCGCTACTTCGACTTCGGCGACGTCGAGATCGTCGATCGCGGCGACGACGGCGCCGCGCTCACGATCGCCGGATACTCCGACATGCCGACCTGGTACGCGCACATGATCGTGGGCTGGGTGATCGCGCTCGTGGAGCTCACCGGCGCGAAGGTCGTCTCGCACGCGATCGAAGAAGTGCCGTGGAAGGACGACGGCCGCTACCGCCTCTTCGTTCGCTGGCGTGTGTGAAGAGAAGCGGACGGCCGATGACCTCGAGCCGCCCCACCGGACGGCTCGCAGCCCGCAGAAGAGATGCGGATGACCTCGAGCCCGAGCGGCCCGAAGCCGCGGTGAAGCCACGTCACGCGTCCACGCCAGAGCGCTGTCGCTGGACGATTCTCGCGGTCTTCGAACAGACGGGGCTCGCTACGTCCGCGGGGTCAGCCGCGGACGGTCGCGATCTTGCCCCCCGCCCCACCATCGAGAACATTGCCCGCCGTGCGCGGCTCGATCCTCTTCTTCGCGCTCCTCTCGTTCGTCGCGAACGTGCGCGCTCAGTCCCACGGCGACCTGTGGGTCGTGCCGGTGGCGAACGATCCCGAGAGCGCGGCGCCCATCGCAGACGGCACGCGTGAGTCGCTGCGCGCGGCGGGCTACGCGGTGCCCGCCGCGGAGGCGATGACGGAGCGCTTCGAGCAAGCGATCTCGCTGCCCGCGCCCGAGCTCAGCCAGCGTCAGATCGACGAGTGGGTGCAGCGCTCGACCTCCGCCGTGCGTCACCTCGCGCGCGCCGACTACGAAGCCGCGCGCGCCGATCTCGCGATGACCCAGCGCCTCACCGAGAGCGCGACCGAAGAGCTCAACCGCGAAGCCGGTCGCGCGCGTCAGGTGCTCGACACCTGCCTCTACCTCGTGCGCGCGTTCGTGGAGACGGGCGACCCGACGCAGGCCGAGCGCCAAGCGCGCGAGTGTCGGCGCCTCGTGCCGCGCGTGGAGCCGAGCCAGTTCCGCCACACGCCCGAGGTGCGCGAGCTGCTGCAACGCGTCGACGAGGCGATCGCGCGCGAGCCGCTCGGACGCCTCGTGGTGCAGAGCGAACCCTCCGGCTGCGCGGTGCGCCTCGCGGGCGTCGCGACCGGACAGACGCCCTTCACGCTCGTCGATCTCGCGCAGGGGAGCTACCGCGTGCAGGTCGAGTGCAGCCCCGAGCACCGCGGACGCGTGCACCGCGTCGAGGTCGGACCCGGCGAGACGCGCGTCGCGATCGACACGCGCCTCGATCAGGCGATCGGCTCGCGGCCCATCGTGCACGCGCGCGGCGAGCACGCGATCGACGCGCTGAAGAAGCTCGGTCGACGCCTCGGCGTGTCGATCGTCGCCCTCGAGCCCACCGCGCGCGGCGGTTGGACCGCACGCATCGTCGAGCACGGCGAGGTCGGCGATCGCGTCGCGCTCGGCCCGCGCGGCGAAGCGGACGACTTCCTCGCGAGCCTGCGCGGCGAGCCCCGCACCGAGGCCCCTTCCGTCGACTCGTCGCGCTCCCCCGCGTGGCTCGTGGCGGGCATCTCCGCCTCCGCGCTCGCCCTCGGCGCGTACGCGGGCGCGATCGCGACCCACCGGATCCGCCTCGACGCCGGCGATCGCTACGTCGCGACCGACGACGCCGATCCGGCGCTCCTCGATCGCCAAGACCGCTGGCTCGGCTACCAAGTCCCGACCCACCTGCTCGCGTACTCGGGCGGCGCGCTGCTCGCGCTCGGCGT
>JALOQC010000629.1 GCA_025453555.1 Myxococcota bacterium
CTGCGCGCGGTGGAGGACACCGCGCAGGTGACGACGAACGCGGAGGGGAAGGGTGAGGCCCGCGGCGGCACGCCGGACGGGCTCGTGACCTTCCGCGTGGTGGGTGAGGCCGACGCGGCGGCCCAGATCCAGAGCGTGCACCGCGCGGTGCGGGCGTCGATTCCGCAGCTCCTCGACTGCCGCCGCAAGGCCGCGCGGCGCGAGTCGCCAGCGGGCGACGTGACGGTGGACCTGCGGGTGAACGGCGCGCGGGGCACGGCGACCTCTCGGCGCAGCACCGTCGCGGACGCGCGCGGCCCGCGTTGCGTGGTCCAGGCGCTCGGACGGGCTCGTTACGAAGCGGAGGCCCGCGGGCGCGTGCAGGTGGTCGTCACCTTCGCGGCCGACGCTGCGGCGACCGAGTCGCGCTGAAGAGAAGCTCGGCCGATTTCGCAAGCCGCCCTACCGGACGGCGCCCAGCGACCGAAGGGAGCGAAGGCTCGTGGGAGGGGTTCGGGGCTTCCTGGGGGAGGGTCTGGCGACCGCCCTCGGAGAAGCGATTCGAGGCGTGCCGCGGTCGTTCGCGCGCGTCGCATCGTGCCGTGGTCGTTCGTGCGATGCGTCGCGTCGAGAGGTCCGCTCGCGCTCGGCGAACCGCGCAAGGTCGCACACGCGGCGCGTCGCGCGCGAGATCGCCTCTCGTCCAGGTCGTGCCGTTGACAAGCGCCCCTCCGCACCGGAGGTTTCCGGCCATGAACCAAGGTTGGCAGCAGGGTGGCTGGAATCCGCAGGGCGGTCAGCAAGGCGGCGGGCAGGGCGGATGGCAGCAGGGCGGCGGCTACGGCGGGGGTCGCAGCGGCGGACCGGTGACGCACGCGAGCGTCGAGGATCGCGCGAGCTTCCTGACCAAGACCTACCTCCACCTCGTGGGCGCGCTCTTCGCGTTCCTCTTCCTGGAGGCGGTGCTCATCTCGACCGGCATCGCCGAGCGCCTCCTCTTCATGGCGCAGGGGCGGTTCAGTTGGTTCCTCTTCCTCGGCGGCTTCATGGCCGTCAGCTACCTCGCCGACCGCTGGGCCCGCAGCGACACCTCGAAGGGCATGCAGTACGCGGGGCTCTTCCTCTACACCCTCGCGGAGTCCGTGCTCTTCGCGCCGCTCGTCGTGATGGCGATGTACATGGCGGTCGAGGACGGCGAGATGGCGTTCTCGATCCTCGGCAAGGCGCTCTGGATCAGCCTCGTGCTCTTCGGCGGCCTGACGGGCGTCGTCTTCCTCACCCGCAAGGACTTCAGTTGGCTTCGCGGCGTGCTGATCTTCGGCGGCATCGCGGCCCTCGTGCTCATCGGCGCGAGCTTGCTCTTCGGCTTCCAGCTCGGGCTCGTGTTCATGTGGGCGATGGTCGTCTTCGCAGGCGCGTCGATCCTCTACAACACGTCCAACGTGCTGCATCACTACCGGACCGATCAGTACGTCGCGGCCGCGCTGAACCTCTTCGCGAGCTTCGCGCTCCTGCTCTGGTACGTGCTCAGCATCTTGATGCGCAGCCGCGATTGATCGCGACGCGCCGTGCGTGAGCACGCGTTGCGACCGAACGAAGGCCCGCCGGATCCGGTGGGCCTTCGTCGTCTCGCCTTCGTCGCGTGCTCCGTCGGGTCGAAGGAGACGTGCTACGACGCCCGCGTGCGACGCGTCCTCTCGAGTCTGACGTTCCTCCTCGCGTGCAACGCCCCGGCGCCCGCGGAGCCCGCGGTGCCGGTGGATCTCCCGCCCGTGGAAGCGCCGCCTGTGGACGCGCCGCGCGTGGAAGCACCGGGAGCGAACGCCGCCGGCGGAGCCGACGACCCACTGCAACCGCTGCGCGCGGTCGACACCCCGGAGTCGCGCGCCGCGATCGAACGTCTGCAGGGCCTCGCGCGGCTGCTCGAAGACACCAAGAACGCGGCGCGCGACGCCGCGGCCGCGCAGAGCGATCCGTGCCGGCAGGCGTTCGCGTCGAACGTCGCGGCGCAGCGGGTTTCCGCGGAGATCGCGGCTCGCCACGAGATCCCGATCCCGCGTTGGGAGCTCCTCTCCGAAGCCGACTACCTCGCGGCCTGCGCCGACCTCTCGCCCGAGCTGGTGGCGTGTGCGCGCTACGATCGCCGCATCGAGGAGCGAGAGCGCTGCGACGGCGTCGAACGCGACGCGGACGAAGCACAGCGCGCGCGCTACCGGACCTTGGTCCCGCCGCGTCGTTGAGCGCATCGCACCTCATCGTCGCGAAAGCGTCGTCGTCGAGTCGCCCGTGAGGGCTCGACGCTCGAGCTTCGAGCGGACTGTGTGCGCCCATGAAGAAAGCCCGCTCGATCGGAGCGGGCTTTCGTACACGTCGTGGGCATGAGCTTCATGAGCTCACGCCGTCAGGCCGGTCTCACTTCGGCAGCTTGGCGTCGAAGAACGCCTTGAGCTTGATGAGGTTCTTCTCTTCGCGGCTGAACGAGGGCGAGTCGTAGGTCTTCGCGAAGCCCCGCACGTCCGAGAGCAGCTCGCGGCGCACGTCGTCGCTGCCGACCACGTCCGCGACCGAGCGGCCGCGCGCGGCGCCGTTCTTGAGACCCTTCACGTAGCTCTCGAGCCGCGCGTAGTCCTTCCCGAGGAAGGCGCGCACCTCGTCGGCCTCGTTCGCGAGCCGGCTCAGGACGGTGAGCTTGTCGGCGCCCACGCCGCCGGTGTCGCCCGCCACCGCGAGGTCCGCCGCGACGCGCAGCACGAAGGCGTCGTCGAGGTAGCCGATGTCGTCGATCCCGTCGGGGATGAGATCGAGTGACTTGAAGAGGTAGTTGATCCCGCCCGCGATCGCCTCGCGCGCCGGACCGGGCATCGCGCTCTCTTCGAGCAGCGCGGCCAGCGCCTCCGCGTCGCGGCCGAGCTCGCGCAGCCAGCCGGGGAACAGGTCGAGATACTTCGTCGAATCGGTGTCGCTCATCGCTCTTCGTTCTCCGCGCGGGCCGTGCTCGTGCCTGCTCGGCCTCGTCGCCGTC
>JALOQC010000209.1 GCA_025453555.1 Myxococcota bacterium
GGACGCGCGCGCCATCGTCTCGCACATCCGCCAGGGCCGCGGCTCGGTGGGCGGCTTCGTGATGGACGAAGAGATCTACGACGACGTGCAGGAGATGCTGCGCGATCTGAAGCACAACCCCTGGAAGCTCTTCTGGCGGGAGTGAAGCTCTTCTGGCGTGTGTGAAGCTCTGGCGCGCGTGAAGCTCTGGCGGAGAGCTCGCGTCGAGCGACGCGGAGCGCCTGCTGATTCGCGTGAGACGTGTCGGTCGAGCGACGTCGTGCTCCCGTCGTTGTCGTCGCCGACCACCGCCGACCACCGCCGACCACGTCGCCGTTCACGACCACGACCACGACCACGTCGACGTCTACGATCACGTCGAGCCTCTGCGCCTCGAAGCGCACGCGCCTCGTGAAGCGCACGCGCCGTGAAGGCCCCGCGCGGGCCTTCAGAACTGCGCGGTCGCGCGCACGAAGAGGTCGAAGCCGAGGTTGTCGTCCAAGCGGAAGCGGCGGCCCGGGCTGTCGATCTCGCCGCGGTAGTGCGGGTCGAGCAGGCCGTCCTCGCAGCCGCCGAGGCGCGGGTCGTTCGGGTCGCTGGTGCTCGCGCTCGCGTTGCACGCGTCGCCGTAGGTGAGCGCGTGCTCGGAGAGCCAGTTGAAGGTGGCGCCGACGTGGAAGCGCACGTAGCGCGCGGCCTGCATCTCGATCGCGACGGTGCCGCGGACCTGCGCGTGCGCCTGCACGGTGGTGAGGCCGGTGAAGGGCACCGTGCGCAGACCCGGATCGTTCGGCACGCGCGGGATGCCTTCGAGGTTCGGCTCCGCGAGGTACGGATGCGTCGAGCTGCCGAGCGCGTCGTAGACGGCCGAGTACGCGAGGCCTTCGCTCACGTAGGTCGCGTCCGCGCGCAGGTCGATCGCGAAGCGCTGCCAGGTGCCGCGGTTCTCCCACGGGATGAACGCGACGCCGGCGGTCAGACCACCACGAACCGGAGGCCGATCGTTCTGGAAGCCCTCGAGGCGACCGCCCGCGCGGAACGCGTCCGCGGCTTTGCCCGGCCACGCGTAGCGGAAGTGGAAGCCACCGTAGGGCTCGAAGTGTCGGTAGCGACGCGAGAGGCGCGTCTCGAAGCGGAACGCGTGGGTTCCTTCGCTGACGCCCGTGTCGCACGAGACGGGCACCGTCGCGCCGTCGACCAGCACGGGCTCGCCGGTGCTGCGATCGCGCTCGACCGCGCCGTCCTCGCAGGGCTTCATCACCTTGCCGATGCCGAGCTCGAGCTCGAAGAGCATCATCCACGTCGGCAGCGCCGGACGCCGCGCCTGGTTCGTGAGATCGAACGCGAGGCCGACCTGCAGCACGTCGATGCCCGAGCGCGTGGGCGACTCGAAGGGCATGCGGAAGAGCGGCGGCGATCCTCCCGGCACCACGCCGAAGGTCGGCGAGTCGTAGGTCGGGAAGGGCGCGATCAGCGCGTCGCCCGGGGCGCCGGAGGCCGCGACGATGCGGCGATCGTCGCTGAGCACGATCGGCAGCCGTCCGTAGAGCATCACGTCCCGGAAGACGCCGATGTCGAGGCCGAGGTCGAGCAGGTTGCGCACGTGCTCGACGTCGCCGAGCTCGATCGTGCGTCCGACCCCGCGCGTGGGATCGAGCGTCTCGCGGCGCAGGACCGCGTTGCGCTGCTCGCGTCGGAAGCCCGCGTGCACGTTGAGGTCGAACGAGTCGCCTTCGTCGAACGCGTCGATGACGTCGGTGAAGCTCGTCGGATCTTGGTTGAGGCGCAGCGGATCTTGGGCGCTCGCGCGCGCGTCCACGAACGCCAGCCCCGCGAGCGCGAGGAGGCAGGCGAGACGAGCCCGCATCACTCGCCTCCGTCGGTGCTCGTACCCGCGTCGGTGCTCGCGCCCGCGTCGGTGCTCGTGCCGGCGTCCGTGCGCGTGCCCGCGTCGGTGCGCGTGCCCGCGTCGGTGGCCGGCATGCCGCCGTCCGTGCTCGGCATCTCGCGGCCCCGATCGAGCGGCGCGAGCACGATCGCTTCGTTCGTGCGGACGAGCGATGCGGTCGTGCCGCTCGGGTCGAACGCGATGCCGCCGGTGACGACCACGCCGCTGTCGAAGATCGGCGCGGCTGCGTGGAAGATGCGCCCGCTCGCGAGGCTCGTGCTGCCCGAGCCGGCGGCGCGGTTTCCGTCGACGCGGTCGTAGACGACGGTCGCGCGGATCGTCGTGAAGCTGCCGTTCTCCACGCCTCCGACGATCATCACGCGCTCGTCGCGCATCGCGATCGCCTCGGTGAGCCCGTGTCGCGCGCTCGACGGCGGCGAGGTGCGGGTGGTCGCGCCGCCGTCGTTGCGCACGGTGAAGCTGCGATCGAGGCCGCCGCGGTGATCGCAGATGCTCTCGCCCGCGAACACGGGCGCCACGTTGGTCATCCCGGCCGGACACCGCGGGCCGTACCACCCGGTGACGAGCGCGAAGTCTCCCCCGGGGAGCACCGAGACCGCGGGCCGCACGTGCGCGTACTCCGGGTGCTCTTCGGTGGTCGCCGGCACGGGGGCCGGGAAGGCGAGCCCGAGGGTGGTGTCCGTGGCGGAGCGAATCGTGCCGTTCGGCTCGTCGTCGTCCGGGGTCCAGACGTCCGCGAGCTCGGCGTTGCTCGGCACGCTCGACACGCCGCCGAAGATCCAGACCCGCGCGGTGCTGCCGCTGCCGAGCGCGACCGCACGGGGCGCGGGGCGCGGCGTGGAGAGCGTCGCGCCCGTGTTGTCGTACGAGCCCGGGCCGCCGGCCTTGCGCGCGTCGAAGACCTCGTAGGTCGCGGGGGTCGCGATCCCGCCCGCAAGCACCACGCGGTCGCCGTTCGTGGGGTCGAGCGCGTCGGCGTGCAGGAAGCGCGGATCGTTGAGCGCGATCGGATCGTCGTCCGCGTCGCCCGTGAAGCCGCCGCGGCTCGGGTCGCCGTCGCGGTCCACGTCCTCGCCGACCTCGGGGTTCGCGTTCGGCTCGAAGAGCTCGGCGTCCGCGCGGGCGGTCGAGGTTCCGTCCGCGGTGCGCGGGACGATCACGATCTCGCGCGCGGAGACCGGCGTGCCGACGTCGGTGAGCGCGAGGATCGCCGACTCCGCGCCGCCCGCGATCAGCACGCGGCCGTCGGCGAGGCGCGTCGCGGTGTGGCCGCCACGCGCGCCGAGCATCCCGCCTTGGACGGGATGGAAGATCGCGGTCGCGGGATCGAAGACGAACGCGTCGTCGCTCGCGGTCGCCTCGAAGCAGCGCGTGGCCGCCAGATCGCTCGGGCACGCGGTGGTGCCGATCGTGTCGAAGCCACCCGCGACGAGCACGCGCCCGTCGTCGAGCGCGGTGGCGGTGTGGAGGAAACGACCCGGCATCGCAGGCCCACGATCGAGCGCGTCGGCCGCGCTCACCTGGTACATCGCGATGCGCACGTAGCGTCGCTCGCCGATGCGCAGGAACACGCGGGTGCGCCCGAGGTAGAGCGGGCGGCAGCCGCTGACGTAGGGCGTGCAGCTCTCGTCGTAGCCCTGCAGCTCGAGGTCGATGTCCTGCTCGGTCGGCAGGTCGCGGACCGCGAGGTCGCCGCCTTCTTCGTCGATGCCGGTGCGCGTGCGCTGGAAGAGCTCGAGCTCGGTGGTGCCGCCCGGGAAGACCCGCACGAGGCGGACGGAGGCGACGTCGGCGGGGAGCGCACCGGTGGGCGTGAGCCAGGAGACTTCGAACGCGGGCGCGGGCTCTTCGGACGACGGGGTGCTCGAACAGGCGAGCCCAGTCGCGAGGGCCAAGACTACGAAGCGACGCATGGGCGGGGATCCTACTACAGCATCGCGGAGGACAGGGCCTTCACGAACGTCTCCGCGTCGTCCACCTCGCGGGTCACGCGGCCGCGCGAGTCCACGCTGTGGAGCTTGTGCTGGGAGACGAACCAAACGCGATCCGTCTCGCCGCGCGTGGCGTAGTCGCGGAGCCGGACGAGGAAGCGCGCGCTCGGGTGCCCCTCGGGGGCGCTGACCCCGGCGTCCTGGAACGAGCCGTGGTCGAGGTACAGAGGGGCCTGCGTGAGCACGAGCGTCGCGTGGTAGAGCCGCTCGCCGCCCGGTCGATCCACCAAATCCTCGAAGGATTCGAGCCCTTCGGGGCCCATCTCCTCCACCAGGAGCCACGAGAGGATCGACAGCTCGTCCATCCCGCGCGTCTCCGCGAGGACCTCCGACTCCGTGCGGCGGTCGGGAGGCTCCTCGAAGTCCGTGTCGAGGACTTGATAGAGGACTTCCAACCAGGGCAGCCGCGCCACGCTCATGCGCGCGGTGATACCAGAAAACTCTCCTGGTTCGCGACCGGACTCGTCGGACGGGGCGAAGAAGCGTGGGGACGGCGGCCAGCGGGCGCCCGACCGGCGTAGGCACCCCTTCGTGCTCTCGTGCTGCCCTTCCTCTGGATCCGGGTGTGCCCGCGCGTTCAGGAGCACGCTCGTCCCGACGACCTTCGAGGAGCCCGTTTGACCCGAGCGGCGAGTCGGACGAGCCTCCGACGATGGCTTGGCGCGTGTGGGCTTACGACGGCTGCGGGACCTGCAAGAAGGCGATCGCCTGGCTGCGCGCGAACGACGTCGCGCACGAGGTGCGCCCGATCGTGACGGCCCCGCCGTCGCGCGCGGAGCTCGAGGTGCTCTGGAAGCGCTCGGGGCTGCCGCTCAAACGTTTCTTCAACACCAGCGGGCAGTCCTACCGGAACGGCGGCTTCGGCGAGAAGCTGCCGACGATGAGCGACGCGCAGGCGCTCGACGCGCTCGCCGCGGACGGGAAGCTGATCAAACGCCCGCTGGTCGACGCGGGCAGCACGGTTCTCGTGGGATTCGATCCCGCGACGTGGGAGAAGGTCGGCAAGGCGTAGCGATCGGGCGTGGACGACGACCGGGTAGCTCGCGCGGTGGCGCGCAGGGCGCGCGCGTGCGAGTCGTAGGGCGCCAGCCGGAGTGGCGTGATTCGGATCGAAGGATCCGAGGATGGATCGACGAAGGATCGAGCGAGATCGTGTCGGTCGGAGTGGGGCGGAGAAGAAGCGATGCCGAAGGACCCGAAGGACTCCAAGGAGCCGAAGGAGACGTCGAAGAAGCCCGCGGTCGAGGTGCTCGACGGCGAGGTGCTCGACGGCGAGGTGCTCGGCGGCGAGGTCGTCGACGAAGACGAGCTCGAGGCGAGCTCCGAGCGCGAAGCCGCCGACTCCGACGACGAAGACGGCCCCTCCGACGACGAGCTCGTGGACGACGTCGACGTGATCGACGTCGGCGAGCCCGTCGTGCGCACCCGCGCCAAGAAGGGCAAGAAGGCCGCCAGCGAATCGACCGCCGTCGCCCGCCGCGATCCGCTCGCGATGTACATGAAGGACGTGCAGCGCTACCCGCTGCTCACCCGCGAGCAGGAGCACGAGCTCGCGGTGCGCTACGTCGAGCACGGCGACCTCGCCGCGGCCCGCAAGCTCATCCTCTCCAACCTCCGCCTCGTGGTGAAGATCGCCTACGACTACCGCCAGGCCTACAAGAACCTCCTGGACCTCGTCCAGGAAGGAAACATGGGCCTCATGCAGGCCGTGAAGAAGTACGACCCCTACAAGGGCGTCAAACTCTCTTCCTACGCCGCGTGGTGGATTCGCGCGTACATTCTTCGCTACATCCTCAACAACTTCCGCCTCGTCAAGCTCGGCACCACCCAGGCCCAGCGCAAACTCTTCTTCAATCTCCAGAAGGAGAAGTCGCGCCTGTCGGCGATGGGCATCGAGCCGAGCGCGGAGAAGATCGCGGACCGGTTGGGCGTGCCGGTCAAGGACGTCGAGTCCATGGATCGCCGTCTGAGCGCGGGCGAAGCCAGCCTCGACGCGCCCGTCGGCCAGAGCGACGGCAAGTCCACCTCCCGCATCGAGCTCATGAGCGCGGGCGGCCCCCGCGTCGACGACGTCCTCGCGGCCGAAGAGCTCGACGAGCGCCTCCGCGACAAGATCCGCGAGTACGGAGCCCTCCTCAAGGGCAAAGAAAAACGAATCTTCGAAGAGCGCCTGCTCGCGGAAGAGCCGAAGACCCTCCAGCAGCTCGGCGACGAATTCGGAGTGAGCCGCGAGCGCGTCCGCCAGGTCGAAAAGCGCCTCCTCGAGAAGATGAAGAAGTACCTCGAAGACCAGCTCGGCCGCGCCGTGCTCGACGTGTACGAAGCGCCGTGAGCGGAGCGGGCGAGGACGGGGCAGGCGAGGGCGGCGTCGAGTCGATGCACGACGCCGAAGCCCACGTGCCGGAGGCCGACGACGAGCTCGAAGACGACCTCACGCTCCCCGAACGAACGGGGCGTGCGGGAGGCGGCGTCCTCTGGCTCGTCGCGACCCCGATCGGCAACCTCGACGACCTCACCCTCCGCGCCCTCCGCGTCCTCCGCGAAGCCGACGTCGTCCTTGCCGAGGACACCCGCCACACCAAGAAGCTCCTCGCCCACCACGGCGTTGGAACCCCCCTCCGCTCCCTCCACGCCCACACACCAGACGCCAAGATCGCGTCCCTGGTCGAAGCCCTCCAAGCCGGCGCCACCTTCGCCCTCGTCAGCGACGCCGGCACCCCGGTCGTCAGCGACCCCGGCCTCCGCCTCTCGGCGGCCGCGCGCGACGCCGGCGTCACCGTCACGGTGGCCCCCGGAGCGAGCGCCGTCCTCGCAGCCCTCTGCGTCTCCGGCCTCCGCGCCGACCGCTTCCGCTTCTGGGGCTTCCTCCCCCGCACCGCGGGCAAACGCGCCACCGCCCTCGACGACCTCGCCCGCGACCCGGTCGCCCACGTCCTCTTCGAAGCCCCCAACCGAACCGTGACCCTCCTCGAAGAGCTCGCGACGCGTGTCGGAAGTCGCCGCGTGTGCGTCTGCCGCGAGCTCACGAAGATCCACGAAGAGGCCGCGCGAGGTACCGCCGCCGAGCTCGCCGCGCGCTTCGGGACCGGAGTCCGCGGCGAGGTCACGATCGTGGTCGAAGCCTCGGACGACGTCGCGACCGACGCGGCCGAGATCGACGTCGACGCCTTCGTGGCCGCGCGCGTCGCGGCGGGCGAGAAGCCGAAGGTGATCGCCAAGGCGCTCGCGGCGGCGATGGGGACGAGCGCGGCGGAGGCGTACGAGTTGGTGGTCGCTCGGCGGTGACGGGATTGGCGGCAAGGAGAGGTCCCGCGGCCGCGGTCTTGGCGATCACGCACGACCGAAGGTGGCGGCGGCGGAGGCGAGTGGGCCACTGCCGTTCACGGCTGCCTCATCAGTTCGTCGCTCGCCGCTCCTGAGACAGCTTCACACCCCACCGGTCGAAGTAGTCAAAGTCAATTCGGCTTCGTACGAGGATGTTGAACTCCTCTCGACCTCCGTACGCCTCCACCAGCTCCTCGAGTGAGACAATCTTGCCAGACGACAAAGCTGGTCGTCGACTCTTCTCCCAGGCAAGCAGGGCTTCGTGCCGTACGACAAGTAACCAGTTCTCGTCGATGCGATGTGGAACGTGGTTAATGTTTGCCATTAGATCACCGAGTCTCGGTATTGGCTCCCGCCTTTCGAGAATCGCGATCATGTTCGCTCGAATGCGCTTGTTTCTGTGGGACAAAGTGCCGTTCTGAAGGAACCGCTTCTCAAACTCGGAGGCCGAGAGTCGAGTCGTCCCCAACTTCAGCTCGCAGGCCACGCAAGTCTGCCCGTGGGGACCGAACAATGCGACGTCGATTCGACTTCCGCCATCGAAGATCAGTCCGCTTAGAGGCTCGAGCGCGACTTCGGCTCTCGCCTCGAAATTCGCGAGTGGCCGGCTCAGCCGATCGCTGAGAAGCTCGCGCACTCCGGGCGACCCGTTGAACATCCCCTCTACGATGGATTCGCCCAGGTGGGTGAGCTTGATAGGTGTCTCGGGACGCTTGCTCACTACCATCCCTGCCTCATCGTCTCCGCCAGCTCGACAGGATCGAGAACGGTGGGGGATGACTCCCAATCTACATCCTCAACTCGGCTGTACTTCGCGTCGAAGGGGTTGCGGCTCAGGGCGATGGTTCGGTCGATGAGCTTGTTTGCGTCCTCGCGCTCACCTTGGGCAACCTGGACCCAGATGTCTTCCAGCGTGTCCGGGATCTGACCGAAGAGCGTGTGGATCGCGGCGAGCCGTTGCGAGAGGAGCTGGTGGACCCGATCCTCCACTGAGCCGCGGTAGCGTAGGTTGGCGACCCAGACCTCGGGGTGGCGCTGACCGATGCGCTGGATACGTCCCTTCCGTTGCTCCAGGCGGGTGGGGTTCCACGGAAGGTCGATGTTGATGAGCGTACCGAGGCGCTGAAGGTTCAGGCCCTCGGAAGCCGCATCGGTGCCGACGAGTACCTGTAGGCCTCCCTCGCGGACCCGCTTCTTCAACGTCTCGCGGTCGCAGCGGCGAAACACACCGCCGCTCCAAACACCCGACCGCGTTCCGCCTGCGTAGAGGCCGATTCCCTGACTACGGAACGCTGGATGAGCGGCGAGCTGCGCTCCCGTCCAGTACGCCGTGTCGAAGTACTGAGAGAAGAGGATGCAGCCCCGCTCCTTCCAAGGGTCTCGGACGTGCGCGTTCGTGCCGAGCAGGTAGCCGAGGACGGCGGCGAGCTTGGGGTCGGGATCACGGCACTCCTCGAGCAGCTTGAGGCAACGCGCGAGCGCGACGCGTTCCTCGTCGGAGAAGTTCCGAAACTCCGATACGGCCTCGGGCCGCGCGTCCTCGAGCTCTTCGTCGACCTGGTCGTCGTCGAGCTCGGTGGGATCGACGATGCCGAGCAGCTTTCGAATCGTGTTGCGTCCGGCCTCGAGCGAGCTGCCGAGTCGGCGCAGCAGGAGCGTCTTGAAGAACCCAGCACCGCCCCGGATTCGCTTGCCCAGGTGCGCTGTGAAGGTTTCGGCTTCCGCGTAGGCGTCCTCCAGGTAGCTGGTCAGTACAAGCGCGTCGTCGTCAGACTCACCGAAGAGGCGCACGCGGACGGGCGGAAGCCAGGGCTCGCGGGTGACGGGGTTCGTCGTCTCCTCGAGATACTGCCGGGTTCGGCGCACGATGCATCGGAGCAACGGGTTCAGTGTGGAGCCGAACCGCGGAAAGAACTCACCCTCGATGCGCGTGCGACGGAGGGCGACGGGAAGCTTGTCGTAGTCGCCCGGCATGAGGACCCACTCGCCATCCGGAAGCTCCAGACGCTCTCGGATCCGAGCCGCGACCTCGTCCTCCCCGCTCGCCGGAAGGGGGTCTCGAACGTAGTTCCACGCGGCGTAGGGATCCTCAGGGAGGCCTTTGTCGCCCATGGCGACCGCAAGGCACTCCGAGGCAGTCCACCACGGGCTCGTCCGGTAGGACTGGCCGAGCACGGATGGATTTCCGGCCCCGACAATTTGCAGCAGGTCCCACGCTTCGATGGGGTGAAGCTGCACTGGCGTCGCCGTGGCCAGGAGCATGCTCTTGGTCTTGCTGCTGACCTTGAGCAGGAACGACATCAGCTTGTTCGGTTTCGCGCGCTCGTTCACGCGATCCGGACCGTCGTCGATTCGCGGGATCTCGGAGCGCCGTGCGCGGTGCGACTCGTCGACGATGACGCACAGGTACCGCTGCGCGAGGAGCGTCTCGATCACCTGTGGGTGACCGCGTGTGATGAGGCCCTGGGAGACCAGGCCGATGCGTCGCGGACAGCGGCGGAGCTCGTCACGTCCATTGGCTGCGTACTCGACTCCGTTCTCGTCGATCCAGCACTTCCCAGACCAGCGCGCCGATGGAAGCTGAAGCAGTTCCATCAACTCGCCTTGCCACTGTTGGAGCAGCGGCTTCGGCGCGAGCACGAGGATCGGACCGGAGTCCTCGAGGGCCATGAGCAGGGCGGCCATCGCCAGCTGGACCGTCTTGCCGAGCCCGACTTGGTCGGCCAACACGAGCCGCGCGCCGCCCAGGCGATGCCGCTCCATCGCAAGGCGGACGAAGAACTTCTGGTGCGGCCAAAGACCTTGCTCCTGCCGGTAGATGGGGCTCTCGACCGCGACTGCGGCAGGCTCGGGATCCTGCTGCCACTCGGAGAGCGGGATCACCTTGCGGTCGGTCAGGCGCTTGACGTCGGCTTCGATGAAGGGACAGCACGCCAGGTCCACTGCGGCCGGGTGGTGCCACAGAGCGTCGAACTCCTCGCTCACCCACTGCACTGCCTCGGGGCTGTCGTCCTCCCAGAGCAGCTCGTAGTTCAGCTTCCAGGCCGTCGCGCTCTCGTTGACGCTCCCGAGAAAGGTCGTCGCGCGCCCGTCGGGGTAGCGAACCACACCGGCCTTCCCGTGGATCAGCCCGAAGACCTCATCGGGCAGCACCTTGATCTGCAGCTTCCGCCGACCATCGGGCAGAGTCGCGGTCAGCATGTCGTAGAGACGTTGGATGCGGGGCCTTGCCGCGTCGGGGAGATCCTCCGGGCGACCCGCACACCAGCTGTTCCGAAGGGCCGTCTGGGCGGCTACTGCGGTCTTCACGTCCTCGGGCTTGATGTCCGAGTTGCTCACGATCCGCACGGGGCCCGCGACGGCTTCGAGTTGCTCCCCCGCGATCTCGAACAGGCTCGAGCGAAAGTACCCGGCGATTCGGTCGTAGGCGCACGCACCCGCGAGTCGCGCATGAAGCACGCTCGTGTGGATCGGCGTCCGCCTCGAGGAATGCCGCTTGATCATGCTCACCCGTGATCGCCCCGCAGGCGACCGGCGAGGAGGCGGGCTGCTTCGCTGTCCGCCAGCCAGTGCTCCATAGCCTCGCCACGCCCGAGTTCGGCCAGCCAATCGAGGATGGCGACCATCCGCTGCCGCTCGCCCCAGTAGTTCGCGAGCTCGTCCTTCAGGAAGCGAAGGCCGGCCTCGGGCGTCTCGCTCGATCGCGTCGTGTGAACGGCAAAGAGAAGCTGCCGCAGCTGCGTCCCTCCGAACCCGTCACCCGTGAGGTCCTTGCGTCCGAACTCCCCGGGCGTCTTCACCCGTGTGCTGTTCGCGGTCGACGCGTGCAGCAGCGGCCGGAACTCGCGCACACCGAAGCCGCGCGCGAGCTCCTGATAGACACCCTGCCGGTGCTCGCCACGGCTCTCG
>JALOQC010000630.1 GCA_025453555.1 Myxococcota bacterium
CAGACCCTCCCCCACGGGGCATGAAGCCCCGATGGGGCCCCCTCCCACGAGCCTTCGCTCGCTTCGCGAGCTGCGCGCCGTCCGGTAGGGCGGCTTGCGGCAATCGGACGAGCTTCTAGTCAGGACTCGATCACACGCGTCGCGTCGATCGCGCGAAGGAGCCCCGCCGCGCGATCCTGATACGCGCGCTCCTTCGGGCGATCCGTGTCGTCGAGGTAGACGTCGGGGTGGCAGGTGAGCACCACGATCTGCGTGTCGTGGGCCGCCGCGCGAAGGGTCTGTCGGAACCAGCTCGCACGCGCCGGATCGGTGTGCGTGAGGTGATCGTCGAGCACGAGCGGGAGCTTCAGGATCTCCGCCACCGCGAGGCGCAAGAGGAGCGCGAGCTGCTCGCGCGTGCCGACGCTCAGCAGCTTCGGGTCGCGCGTCTGCCCCTGCGCGAGCACGCCTTCGGTGCGCAGGTGCGCGTCGAGCCGTACTCCCGCGTAGCGCGCGGGCGCCTGCGTCTGGGTGGCCAGCTCCGCGAGCCGAGCGGCGACCTTCGGCGCGAGCGCTTCGCCGAGGTGGTGGCCCTCCGCGTTCTCCGCCTCGCGCAGCGCGTCGCGCAGGAGCTTCCACGCGCCGAAGTCGACCTCCACCTCGTGCTCCCGCGCGAGCGCGAGCGCGTGCGCCTCTTCGGCCTCGCGGTGTCGCTCGATCGCCACGCTGCCTTCGCTCGCTTCGAGCTGCCCGACGAAGAGCAGGTGTCGCTCGCGGGCCTCGGTGGCGAGACGATCGGCTTCCTCGGCTGCGATCCGTGCGTGGCGGAGCGCATCCTCGTCGACCTCGCGCGTGGACTCGGGGAGCGCCGCGAGGGCTGCTTCGCGTGCACGCACGTCCGCCGCGAGCTTCTCGCCGTCGGTGCGGGCGAGCGTCAGCGTGAGCTCTTCGAGGCGCGCACGATCGGCGGCCACCGTGCGCGCTTGCTGCTGCTGGACCTCGCGCGTCGTCCCGACCGCGAGCTCGCTCGCGTCGAGCGCTTCTCGAGCACGCCACACACGCTCCTCCGCTTCGCGCGCGTCGGTCGCGCTCGTCAGCGCCTCGAGCTCGGCGTCGAGCACCGCCACGCGGGCTCGCAGCGTCGCGTCGTCGTCTTCGACGCTCGCCTCGGCGGCCGGACCGACGGCCGCCAGACCGACCGCGTCGGCCTTGAGCACCGCCTCCGCCGCGTCGATCTGCGCGCGCGAGCTCCGCTCGGCCAGCTCGCGCCGCGCGACCTCCGCACGCTCGAGGGCGCGACGCTCCGACGTTCGCGCTTCGTCGCGACGCGCACCGATCTCACGCTCCGCGTCGTCCCCGAGATCGATCAGCAGCGCCTCCGCATGGCTCTGCAGCTCCTCGGAGAGCTCGTCCGACGGCAGCGCCGCGAGCCGCGCGGCGAGCGCGTCGTGCTCCGCGCGCGCGGAGCGCAGGCGCACGAGGCTCTCGCGATCCGCGCCGAGCGCACGCTCCAGCTCGAGCCGGGCCTCGCGCCGCGCGGACGCCGCGTCGACACGCGCCGCGAGATCGGCGATCGCCGTCTCGATCGGAGCCTTCGGATCGATCCCTTGCGCCGCCACGGCCGTTGCGAACCGCTCCCGCGCCGCCTCGACGTCCGCCCGCGCGTCCGCTGCGCCACCCGTGACGACGAGCTCCACCAGCGGCGCGCCGTCGTGCGCGATCTTCACGCGCAGCTCGCGTCGCGCGTCGAGCGCGAGCGTCTTGCCTTCCGCAGGCACGTGCGCGCCGTCCGCGCTCGCCTCCACCGTCGCCTCGCCGAGCCGACGCAGCGCGAGCGAGAGCCCGACCTCGAGCTTCGCCTCCGCGACCGCCAGCGACGACGCGAGCGCGCGGAGCCCATCGAGCGTCGCGCGCGTCGGCCCCTCCTCGACGGGTCGCGCGAGCTCGACCTCCCGCGCCGCGACCCGCGCCTGCGCGGCGTCGAGCTCTCGTGCACGGACCGCCAGGTCTTCGACACGCCGCACGAGCTCACGACGCTCCATGAGCTTCGCCGCGGCGTCCATGCGCGCCGCCGTCGCGCGAGCTTCCTCCAGCGCGCGCTCCGCGTCCCGCGCACGCCCCCGCGCCTCGTCGACCGCGCGTGCGCTCGCTGCTGCACGATCCTTCGCGCGCGCGGCTTCCTCCGCGCGACGACGCCACGCCTCGCGCGCTTCGAGCCGCGCGAGCAGCTCCTTGCGCTCCGCGCCGAGCTCCTGCGCGCGCAGCTCGCGCTCCGCCGCGCGCCCACGAACGTCCCGCAGCGTCTCCTTCGCGCGATCGAACGTTTCGCGCGCGAGCTTCGCGTTCGCCTCTGCCTCCGCGAGGCGGGCGCCCGCGTCACGTTGCTTCGTCTCCGCTTCGCGGATGCGCGCTTCCAACGCGCGCACACGCTCACGGTCCGCCTCGAACGCGGTCGACGCGGCGCGCGCGTCGTCGAGCGCCCGCCGGGCCGCGACACGCCGCGTCGTCGCTTCCGCGTCGCGCTCGGTCCGCTCACGCTCCGCGTGCGCTCGCTCGCGTGTCTCGGTCGCGCGCACGAACGCCTCGCGCAGCCGCTCCGCTTCTTCTTGCGTGCGCCGCGCCTTCTCGAGCTGCTCCTGCGCCTGATCGAGCAGCCGCTTCGCTTCCTTCACCGCTTCGCCCGGCTCACGAAAGGGCGAAGCCTTGCCGCCGCGCTTCTTGCCGGTCGCGCTGAACGCCTCGTCGACCTTCGCCTGCGCGCGCTCGAGGATCTCCTTGAACGTGGGATCCTGTGCGTAGGCCTCGAGCGCGTCGGTCAGACGCAAGCGCCCGGCTTCGTCGGAGTCCTTCTCCAAGCTCGCACCGAAGAGCGCGTCGGACTCCGCCTGGGTCCCGAAGAGCACGCTCGTCAGGAAGCTCTCCGGCAGCCCCTTCGGCGCTTGTTTGCCGCCCGGGCTCGCGATGCCCCATTGGAAGAGCTCGCGCAGC
>JALOQC010000210.1 GCA_025453555.1 Myxococcota bacterium
GCCGCAGGTCTCGGTCTCTGCAGGTCTCGGTCTCCGCAGGTCTCGGTCTCCGTGGGTCTCGGTCTCCGCAGGTCTCGGTCTCCGCAGGTCTCGGTCTCCGCAGTCTCGGTCTCCGCAGGTCTCGGTCTCCGCAGGTCTCGGTCTCCGCGGGTCTCGGTCTCCGTGGGTCTCGCGGCGGATACGTTCGCGGCCTTCGAGCACGCACGGTTTGGCGACCCCGCCCGGGCGTGACATATGGTCCGGCAGCTCATGCTCGCGTGGACCGCCTCGACGTTGCTCACCTACCTCGCCTGGGGGTTCTTGGCGGTGGCGGTGATCGCGCTGCTGCTGTTCGCGGTGGGCATCCTCGCGACCTGGCGCCACACGCGTCGGAAGCCGGCGCGCGCGACCGAAGGGTTGCCGCCTGTCTCGATGGTCAAGCCGCTCAAGGGACTCGAGGACGAGCTCGAGCACAACCTCGAGAGCTTCTTCCTCCAAGACTACCCAGCGCCGTTCGAGATCGTGATCGCGACGAGCGACCCGGACGACGAAGCGCTCGTGGTGGCGCGCGCGGTCGCGGCTCGGCATCCCGAGGTGCCCGTGCGTTTCGTGCGGAGCGACGAGTCGTTCGGGTTGAACCCGAAGGTGGCCAACCTCGTCGCGGCGGTCGCGGCGGCGAGGCACGATCTCGTTCACCAGAGCGACGGAAACGTGCGCGTGCCGCCGGACTACCTGCGGAAGATCGTCGGTGAGCTCGTCGCCGCGGAGGCGTCGGTGCTGACGAGCGTGGTCGTCGGCGTGGGCGAGCGCTCGTGGGGCGCCGCGATGGAGAACATCCAGCTCTCGGGCTTCATCGCGCCCGCGATGTGCCTCGCGCTCGAGGCCGCGAACATCACGTGTGTTTGCGGGAAGTCGATGCTGCTGCGCAAGAGCGAGCTCGATCGGGATCTCGGCGGGCTCGCGAGCGTGCGCGACGTGCTCTGCGAGGACTTCGTGCTCGGGGAGCGCTACAAGGCGCTCGGCAAGCGTGTGCTGCTGAGCCCGACGCCCGTGCACAACGTCAACGTCTCGTGTGGGCCCGAGCGCTTCTTCGGGCGCCACAGTCGCTGGCTCAAGATGCGCATCACGCTGCACCTGCCCGGATTCGTCGCCGACCTCGGCTCGAACCCCGTCGCGCTCGCCGCGCTCGCGATCTTGGCGAGCGGTTTCGACGTCGCGATCTCGATCACCGCGCTCGTCGTGGTGCTGACGAAAGCGGTGCTCGACCACGTCGCGATCCGGCTCGTGCGCGCACCGATCGCATGGCGCTACGCATGGCTCGGCACCGTGAAGGACCTCGCGTTGTTCCCGCTCTGGGTGAACGCGATCTTCAGCCGAACCGTGGTGTGGCGCGGACGTCGGTTGCGCTTCGGAAAGAACACGCAGCTCGTGCCGATCGACGGACCGACGGCGGTCGCGGACGTCGCGCCGCGCACCCGCTGACGTCGACTCCCGCGAGCACGGGATCTGTCGTCAGGCTCGCTTTTCCGCGCGCTCGGGGCCGGGCCCCGGCAAGAGCGGGGACCTGCTCGTCTTCCTCGGCACGACGACGAGCGCGCGACGACGAGCGCGCGACGACGAGCGCTACATGCACCCGTTCATGCAGACGCGGTGCTCGATGCGACACGCTTCCAGGCCATCGATTCCTCGTGCCATCGCCCGATCCACACACGCGTCCCAGCGTGGCTGGCAGACGGGGGTGCACGGGTGGGTCGGGCTCGCCGCGCGAGGGGCCAGCGGCCGAGGTCGGTCTGGGATCCGACTGGGATCCCGACCGGGTGCCGTCGGACGCGGGCTGGCGGAGGGCTCCTCGGCCGTCGTGCTCGTGGGGACGCCGGGGTTCGCGACGTCGGGGTTCGTGACGCCGGGGTTCGTGACGCCAGGGTTGGTGGTGACGCTGGAGGCCGCGCTCGCCTCGCCGTTCGAGGGAACGACCTCGTCCGCTGCCCCTTCGTCCTGCTCGCCGAGCTCGACACGCTCTTCGGGGCTTTCGGCGGCTTCGAGCGCCATGAACGTCGCGGTGTAGCTCGGCGTCACGTCGGGGAGCGGCTCGAGCGCGATGCCGTCGTTCAACGCGGCCAGCCGCCGTCGGGCGTGACTCACACGCTCGGGGGGCATGCCGACCCGGTAGTGTTCCACCCACGCGGTCCAGCAGCGCAGGCGGTCTTCCGTCGAGCGGGCCGGGTCGAGGTCTGCCGCATGGCACCGCTCGTAATACGCCTCGCTCTGGTGCAGCATGCGAGGGCTCGCGCCGCAGCCGAGAGCGACGGCGCAGAACAGCATGAGCGCCCGACGAGCCAACATCGATCCGCAGCGTATCACGGAGGGCCTGCGCCAAGCTCGCCTGGAGCTCCCCGAACCCGTCGGTGCGCTCGGTCTGGTGTGGAGCGAGACCGGGCTGGTGGGGTTGCGTTGGGGCGACGAGGGGCTGGTCGAAGGCGTCGCGATCGCGCGTCACGCGCCCGCGGCGTGGCGCGAGGTGCTTCGCGGCTACGCGCGTGGTGACGAAGTCGATCCCGCGCGCGAGATCCCGGTCGACCTTCGGGGGACCGCGTTTCAGGTCGCCGCTTGGAGCGCCCTGCGCGCGGTCCGGCGCGGCAAGGTGCGTACGTACGCGGGGATCGCGACCGATCTGAAGCGCCCGCGCGCGATGCGTGCGGTGGGCGCGGCGAACGGTGCGAACCCGATCCCGATCGTGGTGCCGTGTCACCGGATCGTGGGGGCGGGCTTGAAGCTCGGGGGCTACAGCGGTGGGCTCGACCGGAAGCGGCGCTTGCTCGAGCTCGAAGGTGTGAAGCTCGAAGGTGATCGGCTGCTGCCAGGACAGCTCGACCTGTTCTGAATCGTCCCGCCCTCCGCTCGTAGAGCTTCGGGCTCGCGACCGATCAGCGCTCGGCTGCGCGCATCGGCGCGAGATCGGGGGCCGCGAAGAGCGGGAACGCGCACGTGCGCTGGACGTCTCGCGCGGAGACGCCGCTGGCGACGCGGCGTACGTGCCAGGCGGCGATCGGATCCACGTCGAACGAGAGCATAGCGTCCCGCATGTAGACACGCTCGAGCCTGGCGCCGTGCAGCACGCCGTCCACGAAGCGGACGGACCCGGCGCAGATGCCCCAGATGCGTGGCGCGTCGAGCTCGATCGAGGTGTGGCCGCTCGCGTCCACCGCCTCGATCGGGATCAGCGCGATCGCGACGTGGCTCGGCGGGAGGGCATTCGAGCAGTCGAGCTCCGGAGCCAACCAGAGGGCCGAGGGGTCGGCGAGGGACGCGCGCGCGTCGGCGATCGCGAGTTGCACGAGAGCAGCCAGGTCCACCGCGCGAGTAAGGCGCGGACGTTCCGCGGCGGCAAGCCGAAGCGCCTCGCGGGTCGTGCTCGCAGTGGCTCGTGAAGTGGCTCCGAGAGCGGCTCGTGGAGGGGCGTACGCGTTGCGCAGAGCGGGTCCGGAGCTTACTTTCCGCGCTTTCCGCGCGCTTCGTCCCCACTCAGCCGGGTGAACGGAACGCGGCGGCCGCCTCGGGGGTTCCGCCTCGAGGATTCCTGGGCGAGCGCCGCCCCCACGAGGCAGAACGAATGTTTGCATCGGTCCTCAAGAAGATCTTCGGCACCAAGCACGAGCGCGAGGTGAAGAAGCTCGGGCCCATCGTCGACGCCATCAACCAGCTCGAGCCGAAGATGCAGAAGCTCTCGGACGCCGAGCTTCAGCGGAAGACGGCCGAGTTCCGCGAGCAGCTCGATCGGGGTGCGAAGCTCGACGACCTGATGATCCCCGCGTTCGCGACGGTGCGCGAAGCCGGCAAGCGCGTGCTCGGCATGCGCCACTACGACGTGCAGCTCATCGGTGGCGCGGTGCTCCACCAGGGCAAGATCGCCGAGATGCGGACCGGCGAGGGCAAGACACTCGTCGCGACGTTGCCTTGTTACCTGAACGCGCTCGAGGGGCGCGGGGTGCACGTCGTCACCGTCAACGACTACCTCGCGCAACGCGACGCCGAGTGGATGGGGCGTCTGCACAAGTTCCTCGGGCTGAGCACCGGCGTCATCGTCCCGCAGTCGTCGAACGCCGTGAAGAAGCGCGCCTACCAAGCGGACATCACGTACGGGCAGAACAACGAATTCGGCTTCGACTACCTCCGCGACAACATGAAGTTCTCCATCCACGACTACGTGCAGCGTGACCTGCGCTACGCGATCGTGGACGAGGTCGACTCGATCCTCATCGACGAGGCACGCACCCCGCTCATCATCAGCGGGCCGGGCGAGACGGCGAGCGAGAAGTACATGCAGGTGACGGAGATCGTCCCGCGCCTGCGTCGCGACGAGCATTACGAGGTCGACGAGAAGGCGCGCTCGGTGAACCTCACCGAAGAGGGCATGGAGCACGCGCAGACGCTGCTGCGCCAGAAGGGGCTGCTGCAGCAGTCGAAGAAGGACGGCTCGCCGTACCGCGACGAGCGCATGGCGAAGCACGACGAGGGCAACCTCTACGATCCCGTCAACCTCGAGACGCTGCACATCCTCCAGCAGTGCCTGCGCGCGCACGCGCTCTACCACCGCGACCAGCACTACATGGTCAGCCAAGACGGCAAGGTGATGATCATCGACGAGTTCCGCGGCCGCGTGCTCGCGGGGCGTCGGTGGTCGGACGGCCTGCACCAGGCGGTCGAGGCGAAGGAGCGGGTGCCCATCCAAGACGAGAGCATCACGCTCGCGACCATCTCTTTCCAGAACCTCTTCCGCCTCTACGACAAGCTCTCCGGCATGACCGGCACGGCCGACACCGAGGCCACGGAGTTCCACAAGATCTACGAGCTCGACGTGGTGGTCATCCCGACCAACCGCCCGATTCAAAGGCAGGATCAGGAGGACGTCGTCTACAAGAGCGAGCGCGAGAAGTTCGTCGCGGTCGCGGAAGAGATCGCGGAGGTCCACGCGACCGGTCGCCCGGTGCTCGTCGGCACCACGAGCGTCGAGAAGTCGCAGGCGCTCTCGCAGATGCTGGTGAAGCGCGGCATCCCGCACTCGGTGCTCAACGCGAAGGAGCACGAGCGCGAGGCCGAGATCGTCGCGCAGGCCGGTACGCGCGGGGCGGTCACGGTGTCGACGAACATGGCCGGTCGCGGCACCGACATCGTGCTCGGCGGCAACGCGGAGATGCTCGGGCGCATGAAGGTTCTCGCGGAGGCCACGCCCGAGTTGCTCGCCGACAAGGCTGCGCTCGAAGAGGCGGTCGAGCGGGCGACGAAGGAGCTCGAGCCGCTCTGCAAGCAGGAGGGCAAGGCGATCAAGGATCTCGGCGGTCTGCACATCGTGGGCACCGAGCGCCACGAGTCGCGACGCATCGACAACCAGCTCCGCGGCCGCGCGGGTCGTCAGGGTGATCCGGGTAGCTCGCGCTTCTTCCTGAGCCTCGAAGACGATCTGATGCGCATCTTCGCCGGCGAGCGCGTCCAGGTGATGATGGAGCGCCTCGGGATGAAGGAAGGCGAGCCCATCGAGCACCCGTGGGTCACCAAGGCGGTCGAGAACGCGCAGAAGAAGGTCGAAGAGCGCAACTTCGACATTCGTAAGCATCTGCTCGAGTACGACGACGTGATGAACCAGCAGCGCAAGAGCATCTACGAGCTCCGCAAGCAGGTTCTCCAGGGGCAGTACCGCTCGGTCCCGACCGACGAACAGAAGAAGAAGGGCGCGACCTCGCAGCCGCTCGTCACGAAGATCGACGAAGAGCTGCGCAAGCGCGCCAAGCCGATCCTGGAGCAGATGGTGAAGCTCCACGGCACCGAGCCGCCGCCGGCGGGCGCGACCCCGGAAGAGGTGCAGGCGTTCCGGCAGCACGCGTTCTCGCGCGACGTCTCGGAGATCGCCGAGGTGCGCGCGTTCCCGCTCGAGCGCGACGTCTACCAGTGGTTCGGCTGCGTCTTCGACGCGACGAAGCTCACCAAGAAGCCGAAGGAGCTGCTCGCCGCGCTCGAAGAGGCGGTCGCGATGTCGCTCACCGAGCAGAAGGAGCGAATGCTCGACATCACGGACGAGCTCGTCGGCTCGCTGGTCGAGCAACACTGCCCGCCGCAGAAGCACTTCGAGGACTGGAACTGGAAGGGCATCACGGCGGGCTTCGAGGATCAATTCGCGATCGCCGCGCCGGAGCTCCGCGACAAATACAACAACTCGCAGGAGATCGCGGAGAAGCTCTACGAGGATGCGGAGAACGTCCTGAAGAAGAAGATGGAGGAGATCGGTTCGGAGAACTTCCTCCGTCTCTTCCGTAACTCGTATCTCCAGGAGATCGATCGTCGGTGGATCGAGCACCTCCAAGACATGGAGAAGCTCCGCGACGGGATCGGGCTCCGTGGCTACGGCCAGAAGGACCCGAAGAAGGAGTACCAGCGCGAGGGCTTCGCGATGTTCATGGACATGGTCCGGGGCATCAAGGCCAGCGTGTCGAAGTCGCTCTTCACGGTGCGTCGCGTGCGCGAGGAGGACCTCGAGGCGCTCGAGGCGCAGCGTCGTCAGGCGGTGGAGCGTCGGCAGCAGCAGATGCGCACGCAGCACCCCGAGGGCGCGCAGCCGCAGCAGGCGGGGGCGCAGGCGCCGTTGCGGGTGCAGGTCGCGCCGGCGGGGACGATCCGCGCACAGGGGCGGCCCGTGCAGCAGCCGGGGGCACCGCGTCCGCAGGCGAGCGTGCCTGCGGGGGCTGCGCAGGGCGCGCCGTCCGCGCAACAAGCGGGACAAGCTGCGGGGCCGCAGGGCGCGCAGCCGCAGGTTCCGCAGGCCCCGCAGCCGCGCGAGCCGATGAACCGCCACGAGCGACGCGCGCTCGAGAAGAAGCAGAAGAAGAGCAAGGGCGCGAACGCGACGAAGTAGTCGCGCGGCCGGGAGCGCACCTTCGGAACATCCGTCGGTCGCGTTCCAGAGCGCAACACCGGCTCGTCGACCACGAACGACGGCGCTCGACCCCACGAGCGCCGTTGTTTCGTCCGTCGACCGGTGCTACCGAGTCCGCCTCGCCCCCGTAGCTCAGGTGGATAGAGCAGCGGCTTCCTAAGCTGAAGGTCGGACGTTCGAGTCGTCCCGGGGGCGCCAACGATTCCGAGGTGTTGCGAGGGTGGGTCCCGGGGAGGCGTGGGGCGGCGTGGGGCAGCACCGCCCGTCGTCCGCGCCGCCTTCGCGAGAAGAAGCGCGGGCGCGAGGTGCGCGTATCGCTGCGTCATCGCGATCGACTGGTGACCCATGAACTCGCGCACCGCCTCGAGGCTCCAAGGCTCGCCCCACGACCCCATCACGAGGTGGCTCGCGCACGTGTGCCGGAGGTCGTGAAACCGCACCTCGCGGTCGATCCCGGCCTGGTGCCGCTTCCCTCGAATGAGCCGCTCGACGCCGTTGCGGCGCTCGATCTTGTCGTCCCACCCCGCCGTGTAGCCGGGCCCGTACTCGCCCCCGCTCGGGCTCGGGAACACGAGGCCCGACGTCGAGCCGGCGAGCTCTTGCCAATCCCGAAGGGCCTGGTGCGCGCGCGGTAGGAGAGGGCACCGACGCACCGCGCCGCTCTTCGTCGCGCCGCTCACGCCGCGCCGCACGGTGAGCCACGGGCGCGCGTCGTCGAGGTCGACGTCGTCCCACCGAAGCGCGAAGAGCTCGCCGCGCCGCACGCCGGTGAAGATCGCGACGGCGAAGAGCAGCCGATCGCGGTCGTCGAACGAAGCGCACGACGTCACCCGCTCGATCTCGTCGAGGGTGAGATGCGTCCACGGCTCCTCGAGCGGCGCTTGACGCTTCGGGAGCTTCGCGAGCTTCGCCGGGTTCGTCTCGACGAGCTCGCGGGCGAGGGCGTCGTCGAGGGCCTGTCGAAGAAGACGGAGGGCGTGCTGCACCGTCTGACGCGAGAGGGGCCGATCGGTCTCGACCGACTCGCCGCGCCGCCCGGTCCCCTGACGGGCCTTCGCTCGGAGCCGCTCCGAGATCCAGTCCTGCACGTCGTGGGGGCGGATCGTCTCGAGCGGCCAGTCGGCGAAGGGCGCGGCGAGAACGTGCGTCGTCCACGTGACCCGCTCGACGTGGATCCCGCGCACGCCGTCGAGCTCGCGCCGCGTGAGCCACTGCTCGCCCCACGCACGCACCGTCAGGGCTCGCGGGTCGGCGATCCCCGCTTCGGCGACCTCCGCGCGGTACGCCGCGAGGACCTCTTCGGCGCGCTCGGGCGTCTCCGCGGTGTGGAGCGTTTGCTTCCGGCCGTCCGCGGTCCGCACGCGGATCCGGTAGCGGCCGCGCACCTCCTCGATCCAACCCCGCATCATCGCCTCGCGCGTACGTGAAGACCGGCCCGCCGCGCAAGCTGCCGCGCGAAGGCCCGATCGGTGTCACTCGGTGGTGGAGGCGTCGGAGGCGCCCCCGACTCGGCGGGCGCCCCGCTCGACCCGTCCACGTCTCGGAGCTCCTCGAGCGCGCGCTCGACGAGCGGGTTCGCGAGGTAGCGACGCAGCACCGCGCGCACGCGCCGCTCCTCGAGCACGACTCCTCGCTTCGCCGGCGACGTCATCACTCGTCGCTCCCTTCGCGGCGGACCCCGTCCGCACCGCCTTCGGCGAGCCCCGCCTCGACGGACCCCGGAAGGCGGACGTCGCCGGCCGCGGCCCGCACGACCACGAGGCGACGGTTGACCGGCGCGGAGACGAGCGACCCGTTGAGGTACGCGCGCCACGATCGCCACGCGTGCCCGCGCGATCGGGTGTTCTCGTGCGTCGTCATCGAGGGCCTCCGTCGTCGGGGTGGGGAAGGGCGCGAGCACTCGTGCGGATCGGGCCGGTAAGTCGTTCGGTTCGCGGTTCGGACGGTCGACGAACCCACGTCGAGGCCCCGGAGCGAATCGGCCCCGGAGGCCCGTTTTCCGGGGTTTCGTCGGGATTTCTCCACCGGATCGTTTTCGAGGTTCGCGCCCTCGCGCGGGCGTAGGCCTTCGCGTTCGCCCGGTGGGCCTCGAGGACGAGCAGCGCGGCCACGCCGATCACCGCGAGCTCGACGAGCACGACCTCGACGACGACCCCGACCACGCTGGGCGCCCGCGCGACGTGGAGGGCGAGCCACCCGATCCCGAAGGCGACGCACGCGGCCGCGCGCGCGAGCTCGAGGCGGGCTTCGTGGAGGTCCTCGACGAGCGCGCGTGCGTCGTGCGCGTCGAGCAGCTCGACGAGCTCGCGCGGGGCGCGCCACGGGCCGCGCGGACCGATCCGGCGATCACCGCGCATCGCGACCTCGACGGGGCGGATCGAGCGCATCGGCGAGCGCCCGAAGGCGCGCAGCGACCTCGCGCTTCGAGAGGCGAACGATTGCAGCGGCCTCGATCGGGGGGAGGGCGCCCACGTCGAGCACCGCGTCGCCGTCGGTGAAGTACTCCGCCGGCACGCCGAGTCGCCGCGTCGCGCGCTCGAGCAGCGCGGGGCGGACCTTCGACTCGTGCTCGAGCAGCTCCGACACGTAGGTGTCGACCACGCCGAGCTCGCGGGAGACGGCCGCGTGCGTGCCGTGCGCGCCGCCGCGGCGCTCGACGAGGGCCCGCACGAGCGCGCGGTACCGGATCGACGCGAGGTCCTCACCGCCGGTAACGCGACGCCACCGAGGCGGGTGCAGCTCGCCCCACGCGGCGACCGGGATCCCGAAGTGCCGCTCGAGCGCGCGCCGTGCGGCCGCGCTCGGAACGCGGCGCCCCGACTTCCACCACGAGACGGAGGCGAGCGAGACGCCGCACGCGGCCGCGATCACGCGTCGTGGCCGGGCGAGCTCACCGAGCAACCGACGACCCTCCGCGGCGTCGTCGAAGCGCGCGCTCGAGCGCGGGTCGGTCGCGGCCGCCTTCGGACCCTTCGTCATGCCGCGCCGCCTTCCTCGAGCACCACGCGCGTCGGGATCCCGCACACGAACGCCGGCACCGCGCGGAAGGCCTCGTCGAAGCGCGGGGCGCTCGCCGCCTCGACGGTGACGACGATCGCGACGCCGCAGGGCTCGACGCGCGCGCGCACGCCGGGCGAGCGGCGATCGAGCTGCTGGACGACGCGCGCGATCGCGTCCTCGTTCGTCGCGATCGGCCGCTTCGATCGAAGGGCGACTTCGGCGCGAAGCGCGGTGAACCGGTCGCCGACCTCGGCGAGCATCCGCGTGAGCTCGTCCTCCGTCGCGAGCCGCAGGCCTTCGCGCACGCCTTCGGCGGTCACCCGCAGGTGGCGCGACTTGCCGCCGGCGACGTCGACGAGCCCTCGGAGCTGCAGAACCGCGACCACGTGCGCGACGTGCGACGTGCACGAGATCCCGACCCGCTCGACGATCTCGCGGTAGGTCGGGACGTTGCCGAACCACCACCCGACGAGGAGCTCGACGAGCACTTGTCGTTGGCGCTTCGTGAGGGGCCGCGCGTCGGCCGCGCGTGCGGCGAGGGCGCTCACGACTCGCCTCCGTCAACAGCGCCGTCACCGTCGACGAGGGCGGGGTCGACGTGTGCGACGTCGTCGACGAGGGCGACGTCGCACACGCGGCACGATCCATCGTCGACCGATCGCCGCGCCCACCACCCGCACGCCGGGCAGCGCCGCGAGAACACCTCGCCCACGTCGCCGCACGACCGCGCCGCCCCGTCCCGCGCGCGTCGAGCTCCGATCGCGTTCCCCGCGGCGACGAGGACTGCGCTCACGTGGTCGGCGCGTTCGTCTCCGAGCGGCGCACCGAAAACGTCGCACGCGCGCACCGAGACGGCGGGCGCGCCCTCGCGATCGCAGAACGCGAACACCTCGATCACGACCCCGAGATCCGTGCGGACGGGGCCCCGGCCGTTCGCGGCGCCGGTGCTCGAGCGCGCGCCGGTCATCCCCTCGCGACGACCGCTCGTCACGCGGCCCTCGCGTCGTCGAGGCCTTCGGACGGGCGAGGGCGCGCGCCGTGCCGATCGCACGCGCGAAGGATCTCGATCGACGCCTCGACGCGCGCCGCCTGCTCGCCGAACCCTTCGGCGACGTAGACGCGCGCGAGCTCGTCCTCCGCGCGTTCGTACGCGGCGAGGA
>JALOQC010000631.1 GCA_025453555.1 Myxococcota bacterium
GAACTCGCCTGCCACCGCTTCGGTGCCGAGCCGTAAGCCGGCCCAGGCTTCGTAGAGGCCGCCGAGCTCGACCGCGCGCGCGACGCGCCCTTCGAGCCCGACGCGGTAGCCGCTCCCGAGCGCGTCGTGCTCCGGGATCCAACCCACGAAAGGCGAGGCGGCGACGATCCACGTCGGGCGCGTGGAGTCCTCGAACGCACCGAGCTCGCGCCGCACGTCGAGGCGGAGCGTGGTGCCCGCGAGCATGGCGCCGACGTCCACGCCACGCGCGACGCCGTAGCGAAACGCGGCCGCGGGCGTGAGGCCTGCGGGCTCGGCGCGACGTCGGTACTCGCTCGGATCGGCGTCCAGCTCGCGGAGATCGCCGGTCGGGATGCGCGCGGCCGCGCCGACGCTCGTGTCCGCGCGCGAGCTCGGCGTCGTCGACCCCATCTCCCACGCCGGCATCGCGGGCGCGCACGCCGAGATCACGGCGAACAGAGCGAGACGCGAACCGACGAGGCGCACCGCGCGACGATAGCAGCACCCAACGGAGCTTCGAGCGTGGATGACGACGACGACGAGCGCCGCGTACAGTCCCGCTCGTGAGCTGGGGATTCTTCTGCGACGTGATGGTCTCGCTACCCACGGTGGCGCTCGCGCGCGCCTGGAAGTCGCGGACCGACGACCGAGCCATGACCGCACCGATCTTCGGGTTCCGGTCGGCTGCGCTCGAAGAGGCGTTCACGATCTGCCCCGACGAGGAAGACCAGCCCAACCTTCGCCTCGCGGAGCTGCCGAGCTGGTGTGAGGCGACTGGGGGTCGATCGAGCACGACGACACGAGGTGACGCGAGCACGTTCCGCGCGACGCTGATTCTCGATCGTGGTGGCGATCCTTGGATCGCGAAGACGGCGGCGGCGTTGCTCCGCGCCGCACGCGGCGTCGGAGAGGGGTACCTGCTGCTCGTGAACGACGGCTCGTACTCCGGCGAAGACGGCGTGTTGCTCCGACTCGAGGGCGACGAGACGACGTCGATCGCGATCCCCGACTGCCGCCCCCTCGTCGACCGCTTCGGACCCGCGCTCTTCGGAGGTGGCGAGCTCCCGACGGCGCACGAAGTCTTCGACCTGTGTGCGGGGATGCCCCGCTCGAAGAAGAGCGCAACGAAGATGACCTCGAAACGGTCCACGACGGGCGCGAAGAAGTCGAACCCGAAGCGCACGTAGCGCCTCGGGCTCGACTTGGCGTCTCGTCAGGCCAATGCGGGGCTCGGCACCGCGCGCGCCTTCACGTGCGTCGTCGGCTCCTTCTGCGCGCCGCGTTCGTCCACCTCCGGATCGGGCTCGCCCGAGGTCGCGAGCGTCATCGCGTCGTGGACTCGCAGCGCACGCCCGCGCTCGCCGAGCTTCTGCCAGAGCCCGCTGCGCTCCATCACCTCGCGGACGGGCCCCTTCACGCCCGCGATCACGAAGCGCACGCCGCGCTCGCGGTAGGCCATGAAGAGCTCCGCGAGGGCCGACTCCGCCGACGAGTCGAGCTGGTTGATGCTCGTCGCGTCGAGCACCACCGCGCGCAGCGGCTCGTTCATCGCGAGCTCCAGCGAGCGCAGGGTGTCCTTCAGGAACGTGACGTTCCCGAAGTAGAACTGCGCGTCGATGCGCAGCGCGAGCACGCCCGGGGTCGGGATCGCGTCCGGATAGTTCTTCAGGTTCCGGTACTCGTCGCTGTTCGGGAGCCGACCGAGCACCGCCACGTGCGGGCGCGTGGTGCGCACGATGAAGGCCACCAGCGAGACGCCCACGCCGACCAGGATGCCCTCCTCGATGCCGAGCGCGAGGGTCGCGACGAAGGTCGTCACGAGGATCGCGAGGTCCGCGCGCTTCACCTTCCAGAGGTGCACCACCTCGTGCACGTCCACGAGCCCGGCCACCGCGGTGAGGATGATCGCCGCGAGGACGGCCTGGGGCAGGTAGTAGAACAGCGGCGTCAGGAAGAGCAGCGTGATCGCGATGACCACCGCGGTGATCAGCGACGCGAGCGGGGTCTTCGCGCCGGCCTCCGCGTTGACCGCGGTGCGCGAGAAGCCGCCCGTCACGGGGATCGCGCCGAAGAACGCGCCCGCGACGTTCGCCGCGCCGAGGCCCACGAGCTCCTGGCTCGGCTCGACCTCGTAGCGGTTCTTGCGCGCGAAGGCCTTGGCGACGCTGACCGACTCCATGAAGCCCACGAGCGCGATCGTGGTCGCGGTCGGCAGCAGCGCCTTCAGCGACGCGAGGTCGAGGCTCGGCATCGTCGGCGCGGGGAAGCCCGCCGGCACCTCACGCACGATCTTCACGCCCTGCGCGTCGAGCCCGAAGAGCCAGACCGCGACGGTGCCGAGCACGACGACCACCAGCGCGCGAGGGAAGGTCTTCTTCCAGCGCTTGAGCCCTTCGAGGAGCGCGATGGAGCCGAGCGCGATCGCGACGGTCAGTAGGTGCCACTCGGAGATGCGCGAGAAGGCTTCTCCGAAGGTCGCGAAGATGTTCGAGCTCTTCGGGAGATCGACGCCGATCACCTTGGTGATCTGGCTGGTGCCGATGATGAGGGCGGCCGCGCTCGTGAACCCGCTGATGACCGGGTGCGAGAGGAAGTTCACGAGGAAGCCGAGCCGGAAGAGGCCCATGCCGACCTGCATCACGCCCACCACGAGCGCGAGCCCGATCGCGTAGCCGACGAACGCTTCGCTGTTCGGCTCCGCGAGGGTCGACACGCCCTGCAGCGTCAGCAGCGAGACCATCGCGACGGGGCCGACCGCGAGCTGCCGCGAGGTGCCGAGCAGCGCGTAGATCACGAGCGGCACCACGGAGGCGTAGAGGCCGTAGATGGGCGGGACGCCCGCGAGCATCGCGTACGCCATGCCCTGCGGGATGAGCATCACCGCGGTGGTGAGGCCGGCCGCGAGGTCGCCGGAGAGGTTCTCGCGGCGGTAGCTCGGGATGGCGACGACGCTTCGTTCGAGGAGCTCATGACGCGATCCCTCCGTTACTGGCGGTGGCGTTGCGGGGTGTGGCGTTGCCGGGTGTGGCGCTGCTGGGCGTGACGTTGCTGGGCGTCGCCTGACGGGCGGCCTCGCGGCGAGCCTTGGCGCGCTCCCGCACCTTCTCGAGCTGTTGGAACGCCACCATGCCGACGAGCATCGCCGAAACCATCACGAGCGCCTTGCTCGAGAGCGCGCCGACGCTGGTGAGCGCGGGGCCGGGACAGAAGCCGCCGAGACCCCAGCCGACGCCGAAGAGCGCCGCGCCGAGCACGAGCCGACCGTCGATGTCCTTTCGGGTCGGCAGCCGCCAGCGCTCGTCGAACAGCGGGCGCGCGCGACCCTTCACGAGTCGCCAGACCGGCAGGTACACGAGCATCCCGCCGCCCATCACGAAGGCGAGGCTCGGATCCCAGCTCGTGAGGCCCTGTGAGAAGTCGAAGAATCCGATCACCTTCGACGGGAGCGTCATGCCACTGAGCGCGAGGCCGACCGCGAACAGGAGACCCGTTCCGAAGGCCGCGGCGTACTGCTTTTGATTCACAACCTACCTCCGAAGAAGCGACCGACCACGAAGACCACCAGAGCGGCGAAGGCCATGAAGGTCACGACGGCGACCAGCGATCGAATCGAGAAGCGCGAGAGACCGCAGATGCCGTGGCCGCTGGTGCAGCCGTTGCCCATCTGGGTTCCGAAGCCGACGAGCAGACCCGCGACGACGAGCGCGCCGGTGCTGCGATCGATCGTGATCGCGAAGGCGTTCGGCGCGACGAGCCCGTAGACGAAGCCGCCCACGAGCAGACCCGCGACGAAGAGCGCGCGCCAGAGGGTGTCGCCGCGATCGGCCTTGAGGACGCCGCCCGTGATGCCGCTGATGCCGGCGATGCGGCCGTTGAAGACGAGCATCGCCGCGGAGGCGAGCCCGATCAGCAGGCCGCCGGCGAGCGAGGTGAGGGGGGTGAAGTTCTCCATCCGTGAGGCTCCGTGAGGGCGGCCGATCCGAAGGAGGCCGCGCAGGTACTGCGTGCGTCGCCGGGCTCGTCACCGAGGAACCGACGCGCGACGAGGGGCTATACAGCAGGGGGCGTGCCAGTGAGGAAACGCCCGGATTTCGTGGGGATCGGGGGCTCGAGAGTACCGCCGAGCCGCCGCGACGTCGCAGGGCTGGTGCAGCGATGTCGCGCGACGTCTCACCCACCTTCGCGCTTCCCTGAAAACACGAAGCATCCGCGTGTGGCACGTGCGCTGCACTAGCCGGGGACGTCGCGACGCCGAGCTCGGTGCTCGGTCTCGCAGGGAGCGCTCGCTCCCGATGAACGTCTCGATCGCGCTCGGAGCGAGCTCCGGCGTCGATCGCCCAAGGAGGAAGCCATGCAGATCCGCGCGTTCTACGACGCTCCCACGTACACGGTCACCTTCGTCGTCTGGGACGAGAAGACGAAGGACGCGGTCGTGATCGACCCCGTGCTCGACTACGATCCGCTCGCGTCGCAGACGTCGGTCGACTCGGTGCGCGAGCTGCTCGCCTTCGTGAAGAAGGAAGGCCTGAAGCTCCACTGGATCCTCGAGACCCACGCGCACGCCGATCACCTGAGCGGCTCGCAATACCTCAAGGCCAAGACCGGCGCGGGCGTGGTCATCGGCGAGAAGATCCAGGTCGTTCAGAAGACATTCAAGGGCATCTTCGATCTCTCGGAAGACTTCGCGACCGACGGAAGTCAGTTCGACAAGCTCGTGAAGGAAGGTGACGTGATCGAGGCCGGTAGCCTGAAGATCGACGTCATCGAAACGCCCGGTCACACCCCGGCCTGCGTGACTTTCCACGTCGGCGACGCGCTCTTCACCGGCGACGCGCTCTTCATGGACGACTACGGCACTGGTCGCTGTGACTTCCCCGCCGGCAGCGCGGCCGCGCTCTACGACTCGATCCAGAAGCTCTACCGCTTCCCGGACGAGACGCGCGTCTTCGTCGGCCACGACTACCAGCCCGGTGGTCGCGAGGTCCTCTGGGAGACCACGATCGGCAAGTCGAAGAAGAACAACCCGCAGCTCTCCGCCAACACGTCGAAGGCGGAGTTCGTGAAGATGCGGCAGGCCCGCGACGCGACGCTGCGTCCGCCCCGCCTGATCTTCCAGAGCGTGCAGGTGAACGTCGACGCGGGCCGCCTCCCGAAGGCGCACGCGAACGGCAAGCGCTACCTGAACGTTCCGCTGAACCTCTTCGGGCCGACCGACGAGCTCGGCGAGGTGGTGAAGGAAGCGGCGGAGTAACGATCGAACGACCGTTCGCACCGAACCACCACGAGTCACCGCGAGGAGCCGCACCCGAACGACTCCTCCGCGGAAGAAAGGGCCGTGAGACCTCCGCGCGTCCTCCCCCTCCCCACCGCGCCGCTCGCGACCCTTTCTTCCGCGCCCGTCCGCCGCCCCCGCTTGGGTCGGCCTCGAACATCCACCATCCTGTATTTTCCGGAGCGTCGCTCCGTAGGAGTCAGCCATGATCTTCCGCCAGCTCTTCGATCCCGAGTCGTCGACCTACACGTACCTCCTCGGCGATCCCACGACCCGCGAGGCGATCCTCGTCGATCCCGTGCGCGACATGGTCGAGCGCGATCTGCAGATCCTCGCCGAGCTCGACCTGAAGCTCGTGCTCACGCTGGAGACGCACGTGCACGCGGACCACATCGCGGG
>JALOQC010000632.1 GCA_025453555.1 Myxococcota bacterium
ACCGCGTCGGCGGGGTCAGCCGCCGACTTCTCCACCGCGTCGGCGGGGTCAGCCGCCGACTTCTCCACCGCGTCGGCGGGGTCAGCCGCCGACTTCTCGACCGCGTCGGCGGGGTCAGCCGCCGACTTCTCGACCGCGTCGGCGGGGTCAGCCGCCGACTTCTCGACCGCGTCGGCGGGGTCAGCCGCCGACTCTCGGCGACCCGTGCTCACGCACGGCGCGTCGCGATCAATCGCGGCTGCGCATCAGGATGCTGAGCACGTACCAGAGCAGCAGCGCGAAGCTCGCGAAGAGGTTCAGCGCGGCCGCCACGTACTGATCCGTGCGGTAGTGATGCAGCACGTTGGACGTGTTGTAGAGGATCGACGCGCCACGACGTCGGCCTCGTCGTGGTCGCCGGGGACCTGCTGCTCGGCGGTGACCAACCGCTCGAGGTGTGGCGGCGTCTGCAGGGCCCGGAGATCCTGTTGGTGCGTGGGCTCTCGGACACCGCGCTCGTCTCGGTGAGCGAACGAGCGCTCGCGGGCGCGGGGCCGGAAGAGGCGGCGGAGCGTTTTCGTCACACGCGGGCGGCGCTCGGCGAGCTCGTGATCGAGCAGATTCGTCGTCTGCCGTTGCAGCGGCGGCTGCCCCTCGTGGATGGCTCGGAGGTCGTGGTGGTGCACGGCTCGCCGCTCGACCCGATGGTCGCGATCGACCTCGGCGCGGACGACGACGAGCTGCGGCACGCGATCGACGACGACCCGGCGGACTTCGTGGTGGTCGGCGCCGCGCACGTGCCCTTCTTGCGGCGGCTCGAGGGGACGGTGGTGGTCGGGCTCGGCTCGGTCGGCCAAGCGCCGGAGGGCCGCGTCGCGCACTTCGGCATCCTGCGGCCGCGCATGGACGGGCCGGAGGTCGCGCTCGAGCACGTGGCCTATTGAGCAAGCGTCACTGCGCGGCGTCTTCGTGCGCGCGGCGGACGATCTCGACCCGCTGCACGTGGCGGTCATCGCCTTCGAGCACCTTCAGATCGAAGGGTCCCGCGCTCACCGCTTCGCCCACGCTCGGCACGCGCCCCGCGAGCTGCACCATCATCCCGCCGAGCGAGTCGTAGTCGCCCGCGCCGTCGTCGATCTCTTCGCCGAGGTAGTCCGCGAGGTCGTAGACGGAGACGCGCGCGTCGGCGACGAAACGCCCCGGCTCGCTCTCCCGCACCGGCTGGTACTCCTCGTCGAGCTCGTCGTCGATCTCGCCCACGATCTCTTCGATCACGTCCTCGAGCGTGACGATGCCCGCGACGCCCCCGAACTCGTCGACCACCACGCCGAGGTGGAAGCGACGCTGCTGCATCTCGCGCAGCACGCTGTCGATCTTGCGCGTCTGCGGGACGAAGAGGGCGGGCTTGCGGATCAGACCTTCGAGGGTCTCGTGCCCCTTGCCTTCGCGGAGCCAGCGGAAGAGATCCTTCGCGAAGAGCACACCTTCGACGTGATCGATGGTGTCGCGGTAGACGGGGTAGCGGCTGTGGCCGAGCTCTTCCACGCGTCGCGCGACGTCGGCGAGCGGCGTCTGGATCGCGAAGGCCTCCACCTGAGTGCGCGGGACCATCACCTCGCGGGCCATGGTGTCGCGGAACTCGAGCACGCTGCGCAGCATGTCCGCGTGCTCTTCGGCGAAGGTGCCCGCTTCTTCACCACGCTCGATCAGGTGCTCGAGCGCGAGCGTGCCCACCTCGCCGCTCTCGCGCGGGCGCGGCATCAGCCGCTCGACCAAGGCGCCGAGCCATCCGAGCGGTGCAGCCACGGGGGCCATCACGAGCTCGAAGGGTCGCGTCCACCGCAGGAAGCGCAGCGCCCCACGAGCACCGCGTTGGGTGACTGCGGTGGCGGCGACGTGCGCGAGCGCGCCGTAGAAGAGCGCGACGCCGACGACCACGCCGAGCCGCGCGAAGAGGCCGCCCACGGGCAGCATCGACGCACAGCCGGCGGCGAGCGAGAGCGTCACGACGCGGCCGACCAGCAGACGCGCACGAATCGCGTGCCCACGATCGATCAGACGTCGAGCCTCGCGCGCCGTGGTGTCGCTGCCCTCCGCGTGCGCGTGCAACACGCCTTCGCCGAGCGATGCGACGCCACCGTTGGCGGCAGAGTAGATGGCCGCCGTCACCAGGCCTCCGACGATCGCGAAGGCCAACTCCGTACTACCTGGCTCGTCCAAGATTCCTCACCGAGCGACGTTCCCCCCGGGTCGTCGGTCTGCCTAGGCTAGTGGGCACGGGAAACCTCGGCAAGCCGGGGCGCGGACCGTCACGCAGCTGTCGTGATCGTCGTCGACGTCGAAGCGTTCGAGCGCGGTCGTGGTTTGCAGTGATCTTGTTCGGTTTGGGTTGGCGTGGTTGGGTTTCACTTGGTGAGTTGGATTGGAACGCCGCCGACGCGCGAGTGGTCGCGTGGTGACCAGCGCCCGGGTTGGCGACGCGCGGGCGATCACGTCACCCTCGGCGGATGCGTACTCTTCTCGCTCTGATCGTGCTCGTCGGGTGCGGAGGCCCACCCAGAGACCTCTGCGGTGACCTCATCGAAGACCGGGTGATGGACCGCTGCGTCTGCCCCGAAGCCTCGATTCAGTCGGACGACGGGTGGAGCTGCCTGCTCCCGGACGGCGGGGTGATCGTCGATCCGAACGCACCCGACGACGCGTCCACGAGCTTCCCTCGTGACGGCGGTCTCGACGGCGCGACCGGCTGCGAGGAAGGCGAGGAGTGCACGACGCCCGGCGGCGCGACGGGCACCTGCCGCGACGGCGCGTGCGTGGTCGCGGGCTGTGGCAACGGCGCGGTCGACGAAGGGGAGGACTGCGACGACGGCCGCAACGGCGACGACGCGGACGGCTGCACCGACGCGTGTGCCTGGACCTGCGAGGCGGACTTCCAGTGCGACGACGAGAACGTCTGCAACGGCGCCGAGCGCTGCGTGCTCGCGTCGCACACCTGCACCAACGGAAGCGCGCTCGACTGCGACGACCGCGACAACTGCACGACCGATTCCTGTGACGCGGCGCTCGGCTGTCAGAACGTGCTCATCGACGGCGACTCGGACGGCTTCGC
>JALOQC010000633.1 GCA_025453555.1 Myxococcota bacterium
GATCGTCTGCCGCGGCTTCGCCTCGCGCGAGGACGTCGTCGGCTCGGACCTTCGCGACCGCGACGAGCTCGATTGGGCCGAGCCCCGCGACGTCTACACCGACGTCATCGGCGGACGCTCGGTGCGGATGGCGAGCTACGGCGAGACGCAGCGCGACCTCGTGATGTGGCTCGTCGAGTCGCTGTGTGGGTTGCTCGAGATCCCTCGGGTCGTACCGTGGCAGCGGGTCGCGGATGTGAGGCGGCACCCGCACGCGGAGTACGCGATCGAGGTGCCGGCGGATGGGGGAGTGGCGGGCGCGGGCGTGGGGGGAGCGAACGGGGGCGGCTGGTACGTGCCGCTCTTCGACCGCGATCCGCGCCGACGCGGTGGACGGGCGTCGACGTGGAAGGGCGTGATGGGCCACTTCCACGTGCACGAGGACAAAATGGACCCCGGCACGGAGGTGCTGCTCGCGCTCTGGAGCGAGGGGTTCAACCCGCTGGGCGCGAGGACGTACGTGCGCGCGGCGTGAAAGGCGCGTACGATCCTGACGCGTGCGCAGCTTGCGGGAAGCACCGAAGACGTCCGGAAGATTTGGGTTCGACTCCCAACGCGCGTAGAACGCCCGCTCTCTTCGGAGGGCGGGCGTTTTGTCGTTCCGTCAGGTCTTCACCTCGCGCACCGTCGCCTTCGCAGGCTCACCGTCCGCGCCCACGAGAATCGGCGCGAGCCACCGCAACTCCAGCTTCCGCGCCTCCGGATCTGCCTTCGGCCCCACCCAGAACGAGTGCCAGTGCGCGCGCCGCACGTGCGGCCTCACGCTCGCACCCTCACCCGCGCCTTCACCAGCGCCGCTCGCCGCTCGCTCTGCCGCCCGGAGGCGCTCCCCGAGCCGAAAACCCGTTCGCCACACGGTCGGCTCGGGCGCGGCGTGCAGGCGCGTTCCGCGCTTCGTCTTGCGAGGGAGCGGGTTCGCTGGTCGCGCTGACGGATCTGTCTCGGATTCGAGGTCGCGCTCGTTCGGATCGGAGCAGAGGTAGAGCACGAGCGAGACGAGCGGCGAGAGCATGGCGGCGACGGCCTGGCCGATCTCGCCGCTCGCCCCGGGGGGCACGTACCCGAGTGCACCCACTCCCGATGCCCGCGTTCCCCCCGCACCCTGCATCGCTCCAACCGCGATCCCTTCGTCCATCGCGCGCGCCACGCCGCTTGCGAGCGTGCCGCCTGGTGTGAGGTGAATCGGCGGCAGCGGGTACGCGACGCGCTCGCCGAGAAGCACGAGGCGCAGCTCGCGCCGGCCGTCGTTCGCGTCGTGCTCGAGGTACGCCCACACGCCAGCCGTGCCGGCGGGGATCCCGTCGAGGTCGAGCCCTTCGAGCTCGACGTACACGCACCATTCGGGCAGCCGCAGCAGCGCATCAGCAGGAAGCTCGCGGTCGAGCGAGGTGGACGCCACCGCGCGCGCGAGGTCGGGATCGAAGCGGTAGATCCCCTTCGTCCACCGCCACGCCGCCGCGGCCGCGATCGGCGCGAGGAGCTGCGCGCGCGTCGGATCCATCGCGGCGCCGTCGGAGAGCGCTGCGTGCGCGGCCGCCATGGGTGCGTAGCACCACGACGGCCACGTGATGCCGTTCGCGAGCGCGCGGTCGCGGGCGCGCTCGACGCGGTCGAAGACGCCAGGGAGCAGGCGCGCGAGGGCCGTGAGCTCGCGTTGCGGGCGAGTGGGATCGGTCACGTCGCCTCCCCGCCTGCGGCGCGCACGAGCGCGAGGTGACGGGCGCGCGCGCGCTGAGCGGCGGCTGCGATCGCGCTGATGCCGGCGGCTGCGAGCACGAGCTCGCGCACGGCCGCGCGCCGGGAGAGCCCCGCACCGTCGGGGACGGTGCCGCCGAGCACGGCGGCCGCCCATGCGGATGGGCCGAGTCCAGCTTCGGCGGCCGCAGCGTCGACGGCGGCGCGCTCGCTGGTGTTGAGGTCGATCGCGATCGGCGATGCTGCGCCACTGAGTCGGATCGAGAGTCCGGCGCGCGTGCTCATTCGTACTCGCGCTCCTGCGTCGCGCGCTCGGCCTGCGCAAGCGGGTCGCCCGCGAGTGGGTCGTTCGCGACAACCCACGCGCCGTGGATCGCGCCGACCGCCTCGTGGAGTTCCTCACGCACTCCGCTAAAGCGGTCGTGATCGCAGATCCACTCCGCTTCCGAGCACGAAAATCGCTCGCCGATGAGTCCGTGCTCGGCACCGATGATGCCGCCGACGTCCCATGCGCGCATCGTACGCCAGACCATCTCCGCCTTCGTTGCGACGACCTCGCCGTCAACGATAACGTCCACCGCCCCGGCCTCTGCCGCAGTGATGGTGCGGGCGAAGATGTCGGCGGCGAGTTGGTCGATTGCGGTCGTCATGGTCTTGCTCCTTTTTCGCAGCGGTTCCTCCCGCCGACACAGAGATAGTGTATTCGCCCACGACTACACGCAAGAGGCTAAATCAGGCCGCGCATCGATTGGCCCAATATGACAAGTCAGAGGCGCCGCGGCCCCGTCTTCGCGCCGTCGACCTCGTGCCACGAGTCGTAGGGCGCGGTGTCGGAGAGGTCGATCGCGACGGGGGCGCCGTCGAGACGGATCGAGATCGAGTGCGGGCGGGTGGTCACGGTTGGTTCTCCTACGCCCTCGACCCCGCGGGCTGCGAGAGCCAGCGGGGCGAGGTGTGTGGCGGAGGAAGGTCACTCTTCGAGTCGAAGCGCCGAGCAGTCGGCAGGCGTCGTGACGCCTTGCTGCCACGCGACGAGGCACGTGCCGTCAGGGCGGAGCTCGCGGATCTCGCCGCGCTCGTCGTCCGCGCCCGCGCCGACCGACGTCACCGAGTCCCCGACGTCGATCCGGTTGCCATCGGCGTCACGACAGAGCTGCGCGACGTCGGTATCGTCGACCACGATCGCGGTGCCGTCCGCGAAGCAGAACGTC
>JALOQC010000634.1 GCA_025453555.1 Myxococcota bacterium
GTGGAGAAGACGTCCAGCAGCCAATCGCCGCGGCGAATGTCCCGGCTGCGCCAGTGCCCCGCGGCGAGCTCGGCGACCACGAACGCCAAGTACACGGCGAAGATCGCGAGTCGTGTGTCCATGCAGTTCAGGGTGAGAGGCACGTTGGTTGATGAAAAGTGGTATGTTTTCATTCAAACATGCGCGAAGGGAATGATTCGCCCGCGAGGTACGACCTGCGGCATCTGCGGCACCTGGTCGCGGTGCACGAGCACGGGACCCTCCAGGCGGCCGCGGAACACCTGCATTTGAGCCAGTCGGCGCTCACGAAGTCGCTGCAAAAGGAGAGCCTCGGGGCCGAGCTCTTCGACCGCAGCGGTCGGCGCCTCCTCCTCACGCCCCTCGGGCGGCACGTGCTCACGCGCGCCCAGCGGGTGCTGCGGGTGGCCGACGACGTCCAACGCGAGGCGGACTCGTTCGCGGCGGGCGCGTTCGGAGAGGTCGTGCTCGGGGTCGGACCCGTGGTGGCGCTCGGCAGCCTGCCGCAGGTGTTGGCGGCGTTCTGCCCACGATTTCCTCTGGTCGGTGTGGTGGTGCGCAGCGGGTCCACGGAGAGCCTCGTGCCACGACTCCTCACCGGTGAGCTGCACTTCGTCGTGGCGGACTACGAGGCCCTCGAGGCGCACCCCGAGCTGCAGGTGCGCTCGTTGGGTGCAGACCCGATCGGCGTCGCGGCGCGTCCGGGGCATCCGCTCTGCGGCACCTCGACGCCCGCCCTCACCGAGGTGCTGCGTTTCCCGCGCGGCTCCGCCACCGCACCCCCGCGCATCCGTCAGTGGCTGCGCACGCAGCCCGGTGGCGACGAGCTGCGTCAGTCCCTCACGTGCGACAACTACGAGGTGCTGGTGGCGGTCGCGGAGGAGAGCGACACGCTCGTGCTCGGGCCGATCTCGATGCTGCGCCGCTACGAGCGGGCGGGGCGTCTCGCGGTGCTCCCCATCGCGTATCCGAGCCCACCGAGCGAGCCCGCGGTGCTGAGCGTGCGCGACCGACCGTTGGCGCCCGCCGTGGTCGCGCTGATGAAGGAGTTCGCGGTCGCCTGACTCACGTGCTCGACGACCTCTCGGCGACAGACCCTCGCGGAAGCTGACGTGAGCGCGACGACTCTCGCGGAAGCCACGTCGGTCGCGTGAAGGCGGTCGACGACGCTCGTTGGATCCCGAGGACCCACACGTGTACCTTGGGCCCTGCTCGACGTCATGTCCGCGCCTTCTTTCGGCCGCTACCGCGTGATCGCTCCCGTCGCCAAAGGTGGAATGGCGGAAGTCTTTGCCGGAGAGCTCGTCGGAGAAGCGGGTTTCAGTCGACCGGTCGCGATCAAATCGATTCGACCGGAGCTCGTCGGAGAGCCCCAGTTCGTCACGATGTTTCTCGACGAAGCTCGCCTCGCCGCGAACGTCCAGAGCCCGCACGTCGTGCACACCTTCGACCTCGGTCGCACCGACGCGGGGGTGCCCTTCATGGTCATGGAGCTCGTGCTCGGCGCGACGGTGAGCCAACTGCTTCGCGCGTGTCAGCCCGATCCGCTCCCCCTGCCGTACGCGGTCGAGATCTTGCGGCAGGCGCTCCTCGGGCTCGAGGACGCGCACTCGGCGCTGTCGCCGCGTGGCGAACCGCTGCGGCTCGTACACCGTGATCTGGCGCCGAAGAACATCCTCGTCGGGATCGACGGACGAACGCGGATCATGGACTTCGGGGTGGCGCACGCGGTGGAGCGGCTCACCCGCACTTCCACGGGGCAGGTGAAGGGGACCATTCGCTATTTGTCGCCGGAACAAGCGGATCTTCAGCCCCTCGATCAGCGCTCGGATCTCTTCGCGATGGGCATCGTCGCGTTCGAGATGTTGACCGGGACGCACCTCTTCGACGGCCAAGCGATGATGGATGTCTATCGGCAGGTGATGTACCAGCCGATCCCGGACGTGCGTGACTACGTGCCGGAGATCCCGGCGCCGCTCGCGGAGGCCGTCGCCAAGGCGCTCGAGCGGGACCGTGAGGCGCGATGGCAGCGCGCGGCGGATTTCTCCTGGGCGCTCGAGTCGATCGCGGTCCCGCGACCGGGTGACGCGGAGCTCCGCAGCTTCGTGCGCGCGAACCTTCCGGAGTCGATGCGGGAGCTTCGTGCGCGCCTGGTCGAGCACGCAGGGGGGACGCTCGACCCGAAGTCGGTCGAGATCTACCTCGGTGACTTGCTCGGCTCGGACGACGAAGCGCCGACGCGCGTCGAGACGGCGGCGCCGCCGGACCGCGAGCAACCGACGGCGCCGATCGTGGTGGAGCGAAGCGGCGGCGATCGAAGCGGAGGTGCCGCCGCCGCGACGACCGTGCCTCTTCGGGCGACGCCGTCGATGAGCTCGAGGTCGACTCCGAGCCCCAGCGAGAGCGCCGCGCGCCGGGTCCCGAAGGCACCCGCGAAGCCGTCGCGAGGTCGGACGTCGATGCGCCACGCGTTGCTCTGGCTCGCGCTCGCGATCGGGCTCGGCGCGCTCGGGTACGGGCTCGCGAAGGCCGGAGTCTTCGACGCGTGGCGCGGCACCGTGTCCGGCGCGCGCTGATCGTCAGGCCGATCATCGTCAGGCCGATCGTCCAATCGACCGTGCTCGGACGAACGGAGCGCGGTCGATCGGAGTACGCGCACGGAGTGCGGACGTAGGGAGCGGGGGCGCCGATGCGAGGCCGACTATCGTGCGACGATCGTCAGCGACACGAGCGCGTCCTTGCAGCTCGAGGCGCCCGGTCCTCCGGTTCGCTTCGTCCCCGTGGAGCCGCGCGTCGTGACGAGACCGCCGAAGAGGAAGCCCGCTTCGTCGCTCCGGCTCACGTAGCCGAAGAGCTCGGTGCCGGGCGGCGGCAAGAAGCGCTCGCGTGCGACCGCGTCGTCGAAGGATTGAGAGAGGAGGAGCATGTCGCCGGGCGCGCCTTGGACGGAGGGGAAGAGCGAGTCGTCGTCGCGATCGCAGCCGACGCCCGACCAGTCGCGCACCGGATCGCGCGTCGCGGCGCCACGAAGCGCGGTCAGGATCGCCCAGCCGGGATGGCCGGTGGAGTCGCGGTTGAGATCGAAGCGGTAGCTGCTCGGCTCGCGCGAACCGACCGCGCGGTAGAAGACGGCCTGCGC
>JALOQC010000211.1 GCA_025453555.1 Myxococcota bacterium
GCATCACGCCTTTCTTCGTGGTCGCCTTCCAGATCAAACCACGATCCCAGCGGATCACCTGCTCGGCTTCGAAGGGCAACCAGTCCCCGAGCTTGATCGACCCGTGCATCCGGAGCCGCACCGCCGACGCGAGCGGGGTGCCCTCCGCGATCGCGTGCACGAGGTAGCGGCGCGCGGCCGCGGGCAGGTTCGGATCGAGCTCGGCCGCGCGAAACACCCGCGTCGGCGCGGGGACGTCGTCCCAGAGCTCGTCCAGCGTGACGTCGTTCAGGCTCATCGATTCCCCCTCGGTTCGGTGTCGGCGAACCCTTCCGTCGCGGGTCACGTGGGTCGCGCCGGATCGTAGACGTCGCCGCTCACGTCGCCGCTCACGACCACGACCACGTCGACGATCACGATCACGATCACCACGTCGGCGCGCGCAACCGTACGTTCAGGGCCGCGCGGAACGCGCGATCCCCCACCCGCGCTCAGACCGCGTGGCGCACGATGAGCTCGCCGAGGCGCGGGATCGCGGCCTCGACGTTCTTCTTCGCGGAGCCACGGAGCTTCGAGTACGTACCCTTCACGACGCCGTTGGTGCTCCGTTGCGCCTTCGCGTCGGTCACCGCGAGCAACGCGTCCGCCGCGCGGCCTTGGTTCGCGACGAGGTACGTCTTCACGTCTTGGCCCTTCGAGCTCGCCTCTTGCGCGAGCGGCTCGAGCGCCTGCGCGAACTCCGGGAGCAGGCCCTCGACGACCGACTTCACGAAGCCGGGCTTGATGCCCTTCACGGTCGCGTAGGCGGCCTTCACGGCCATCCCCGACAGGCCACCCTTGTCGGCGACCTCGGCGTCGATGAGCTTCAGACAATCCTCGACGATCGCGGGCTTCTTGGCTTCGTCGGTGAGCGCGGCGGAGAGACTCGGCATGGCGCCTGTTTCCCAGAGGCGAGGCCACCACGCAAGCACGCCCCATCCTGCACGCGAGCTGCGAGGTCTTCACCGGGGACCACGGCGGGAGCGCGCCGCGACGGAGCGTTCGTTCGTCCGCCCCTCTGCGCTCGGCTCCGTCGTTCGCGAAACGCGCGGACTCGGGCGGCGGGTGGCGGGTGGCGGGTGGCGGCGATCAGTCTTCCGCCCGGACCCGCACGTCCACCACCTGCGACGGCAGATCGACCACCACCACCTCACCCGTCGGCGCGGTCCACACCCGCAGCGTGCGGCCGTCGGCCAGCGCGACGTCCAGCGGCATCGGCTCGGCGCGCGCGCTCGCGATCCGGAACCGGGCGGCTTCCGAGCCCACCGAGGCGACCGCGGCACCTCGGCTCGGATCGAGCGTCGCGAGGGCGTGGCGCGACGCGCGGCGCACGTCGGCGTCGACGTCGTGCTCCAGGTCTTCGAGCACTCGGATCGCCGCGCGATCGCCGACGCGGCCGAGCGCCCACGCCGCGTTGGCGCGCAGGCGCGGGTCCTCGGCGTGAAGCGCCCGACGAAGCGCGCGATCGCGACGTCGAGCCGCACGCGCGTCACCGCGATGCTCGGCCGCGAGCAGCGTGGCCGCGAGCGCGCGACGCGGATCGTCGAGCGCCGCGATCCACAGATCGGGATCCACCGAGGCTCCGAGACGCGCGAGCGCGAACGCGATCGCGACCCACACGTCGGCTTCGCGTTCGTGCTCGAGCGCCTCCCGAAGACGCGCGATCGCGGGGGCACCGCCGAGCACGCCGAGCGACTGCGCCGCCAGCGCGCGCTCCGAGCTCACCGACGACGACGACGCGAGGCTCGCTTCGAGCGTGTCACGGACGTTCCGATCGCGCGCCACCGCACGCCACGCGAGGCCGGTCGCGTCGGTGTGCCGACGCAGGATCGCCAGAGCCTCGTCCTCGTGCCCGCCCGCGCGATCCGTGCGCAGCGCCACCGCGAGCTCGCGCCGCACCTCCGGTCGCTCCGCTTCGTGCACGAGGATCGCGACGCCGCTCGGCCCGAGCTCTGCCAGCGCCGTCGCGGCCTCGTCGGCCCGCGCCCCTTCGCGCAAGAGCCCATGCACGATCGCGAGCAGCGCGGGCTGCGGGCTCGCGAGCACCACGTCGCTCGCGTCGCGCACGCGCTGCGGATCGTCCGACGTCACCGCGGCGCGCAGCTCGCGCTCCGCGGTCTCGGGATCCAGCCGCAAGAGCACCGCGAGCCACCGACGCCGCTCCGCACCTTCGGCCCCTTCGAGCCGTGCGACGACCCGCGGCGCGTCGCGCGCGTCTCCCACGAACGAGAGCGCCTCCAGCGTGGCGTCGCGGAGCTCGGCCACCACGAGCGCGTCCGAGAGCCCGTCGAGCGTCGCACGGAGCGCGGGTGCGGAGCGCGCGTCGCCGATGGTACGCAGCGCCACCACCGCGGCGAGTCGCACGGGCGGCGCGTGCTCGCCGAGCGCGATGCGGGTCAGCAGCGGGACGGCCTCGACGTCACGGAGGCTGCCGAGAAGCTGGATCGCGGGGACGAACGTCGGTGTCTCGCGCAGACGTGCCGAGAGCGCCGGGGCGGCCGCGAGCCCCGCTTCCTGCAGCGCCACCGTCGCGGCGGCGCGGTGCTCGTCGCGGCCGAGCGCTTCCACCAGGTGCTCGAGCGCGGTGCCGGTGCCCACCGCGACGAGCGCGCGCGCGAAGGGCTCCGCGTCCAACGCCGACGACTCCGCGAGCCCACGCGCGAGGGTGTCGGCGAGCGCGGGGTGGGCGCGCCGACCGAGCGCGCGCGCGATCTCGGCGCGGACGGATCCGTCACGCTCGGTGCGCAGCGCCTCCACCAGCGCCGCGCGCGCTCCCGGCGCGTCCCCGCGGACCCCGAGCGCACGGGCGGCCGCCCGACGTTCGAGCGCGTCACCGCTCTGGAGCTGCTCGGCGGCCCGCAACGACGGCACGTGCCGCGACCACGCCTGCGCCTGCGCGAACGCGGGCACGAGCGTCACGATCCAGAGCGAGAGGAGCGCGAGCCACGAGCGCATCGGAGCTCGAGGGTACCCGCTTCGGTCGTGAGGGACGCATCGATCGAGAACGCATCGATCGAGCGCGCGTCGTTCGTACATCGCACGTCCATCCCGCGCGCGTCGCTCGGGCGCGACCATCCCGCGTCGCTCGGGCGCGAGCGCGATCGCGTGATCGGTGGCCACGCGTCGCTCGGGCGCGCTCGTGACGCTCACTTCGTCAGCTCGGCCACCCGAACCAGATCTTCCGGCGGCAGATACGGCGCGGTGCCCGCGAGCTCGTTCGCGTTCGTGATCTGCACCGGACGCCGCGCGCCGAGCAGCGCACACGACACCGCCGGGTTCGCGAGCACGAAGCGCAGCGACGCGCTCGTCATGCTGCGCACGTCGTCCTTCACGAGGAACCGCAGCGGGTTCACCTCGCGCACGCGGATCGTGAGCGCCTTGTTCGTCCACCGCGCGCGCCGGTGATCGTCGTCCGCGAACTGCCGGTACTCCGTCCAGCGCCCGCTGAGCAGCCCGTGCAGGAGCGGCGAGCGCGCGAGCACCCCGACCTTCGCGGTCGAGAGCTCCGTCTCGAGATCGTGGAGCATCGCGCGCCACAACAAGTTGTACGGCAGGCAGAGCACCTCCGCGCCGCGGCTGAGCGCGATGCGCGCCACGGTCGGATCGCTCGTGCTCACGCCCCACGCAAGGATCTTCCCCTCCGACTTCAGCGCCTTCGCGGTCGGCACGGTGTCGTCGCGGTAGAGCATCTCTTCGGGCGGATCGTGCAGCAGCCACACGTCGATCCGATCGGTGCGCAGCCGCTTCAGCGAGCCCTCGCAGTCCGACCGCAGCGCGTCCGCGTCGAAGCGTTGGTGCACGCCCTCCTCGGTCCACACCGCGCCGCCGCGCGTCACGAGCTGCACTTCGTCGCGCTTCTTCTCCACCGCCTCGCCGACCCACGCCTCGACCAGGCCCTTGCCCCACAGCGGCGCGCAATCGATCGTGGTCACGCCCGCTTCGAGCGCGGCCTCCACGGTCGACTTCGCGACGCTCTCCGCGAGCAAACCGTAAGCCCCACCGAGGCCCCACGTCCCGAGCCCGAGCTCGCTCACCTCGAGACCCGTCGCGCCCAGCGCACGTTTCCGCATCACGGCGGACCCTATCACCCGTTCGCGCGCGCGAGGAGCAACCCCGAGAGCGTCGCGTCCTCGCGGCTCGTCCCGAGCGAGCTCGCGGCCGCGCGGAGCGCCTCGGGGGGATCGGCGCGCTCGACGAGGAGCTGGGCGATCTCGGGCGGGACGTGAGGATACGAGAGCGGCGGGCTCGCTCCGTCCTCGCGTCGACGCAGCGCCTCGACGAGCTCCGGAAGCGACAGGATCCGCAAGCCCGGCATCGCGCGCGCGACGGAACCGATGCCTCGCGCTCGGATCGCCGTCGCGAGAGCCTCCACGTACGTCGCCTCGTCGACCCCGATCGCCGCGAGCACCCCCAGCGGCACCGCGATGCCCGTGCTCGGGTCCCAAGGGCTCCCGTGCAGCGTCACCTTCCCGTTCGAGCTCGCGACGAGCTTCCCCTGCACGTCGACCTCCGCCATCCGCGCGGTGATCGCGCGCCGATCGTCGTCGGGGAGCGAAGCGCCCGCGAGACCGCGCGCGAGCTGCACGCCGAGGCGCACGCGCGGCGCGAGCTCGGGCAAGATCGCCTCCGCGCGCGCGGGATCGAGCGCCACCGCCTGCGACGCGATGCGCGCTTCGAGCACCGACCAGCCGGTGAGCAGGTGCGTGTGGCCGACGGAGGGACTCTCGGGGATCGCGCGAAGCACGGAGAACACGTGCTCGGCCTCCGCCTCGATCGCGCTGTACGGAGGCACGAGGAGCGCGAGCAGGGGGCCGCTTCCCTCGTGACGCGACCGCCCCCAACCTGCGTCGAGCTTACGGCTCGGGTGCCGCGAGCTACCTCGAGAACTTCCATCCCGTGCACCCCGCTCAGGCGAGCATCATCGGCGCACGCACCGAGGCCGCGCGGTCCCGACCCATCAGCTCCTCGACGAGCGCGAGGGCGAGCTCGAAGCAGGCCCCCGGTCCGTTGCCGGTGAAGAGCGCCCCGTCGCGCACGAGCCCACGCACCTCGGACACGTCGGCCCGCGACGCCACGCTCGGGTGCGCGGTGCGATCGCGTCCGACGAACACCCCGTGCGCGACGAGCGCGATCGGCCCCGCGCAGACCGCGGCGACGAAGCGCCCCGACGACTCCTGTGCGCGCAGCCACGTTCCCACCGCCACCGAGGCCGCGAGTCGCTCCGCTCCTCCGGCGCCACCGGGCAAGACGAGCAGCTCCGGCTCGTTCGGCGCGTCCGCGAGCGCGACGTCCGGCACGATCGTGACGCCGCGCGAGCACCGCACCGGCCCGGCGCCGTCGAGGCCCGCGAGCGTCACCGCGACACCGCCGCGACGCAGCACGTCCACGAGGATGACGACCTCCATCTCCTCTGCCCCTTCGGCGAGGATCACGACCGCGCGCGGTGCCGACATACCTCACCGTACCTCGGGCGCTGCGCGATGCGCTCTCCGATCGCGCGCGTCGCGGGGACGTCACGCGAACACGAAGCGCGAAACGGCCCGCCGCACGCGAGGTGCCGACGGGCCGTTCGAGAAGAAGCGACGCGCGATCAGTAGCCGCCCGTCTCCCAATCCGGCGGCGGCTCGCTCGGCGCGGGCGCAGGCGCGGGCTCGCTCGCTGGCGTGGCGGGCTCCGACGACGGCGTCGCGCTCGACGAGGGCCCCGATCCACCGAACCAGATCGTGAGGCCCGCGTTTCCAATCAGATCCGCGTTGCGTCCGAAGCCGAAGCCGAAGCCGTCGTCGACGAAGCCTGCGCCGTCCGCGAACGCGATCGCCATGCTGATGCCGAGCTGGAAGTGCAGGCTCACGCGACCGTCCGCCACGAAGAGCTCGGGGCGAAGACCGCCTTCGAACGAGAGCACGCGATCCGACGCGTCGACCGGCCCCTCCTTGAGGCGCACACCGCCGAGGCCGACGCCGCCGAACGCACCGAGGTGCAGGTTCTCCGCTTGGACGAGGCGGATGTGCGCGCGGAAGTACGCCCCGCCGAAGGTCGCGCGCGCGTTGTCTCCGTCGTTGACGAAGCTGACGGTGCGCACGGCGGCGATGAGCTGCAGACCGAAGCTCTCGCTGACCTGGTAGCGCAGGCTCAACCCGGGCACGCGCAGGTAGGTCGGACCGTCGAAGAGCGGGCCCACGGCGAGCGGGGATTCCACGCCCGCGCCGAACGATCCGGCCGGACCTTGCGCGCGTGTCGTGGAAGCCGTCGAGACGAGCGCGAAGCTCGCGAGGAGCGCGAAGACGAACGGGATGCGGTTCATGTCGTCCTCCCCTCAGAACCAGAAGTGGAAGCCAGCGTTGCCGAGCAGGCCCGCGTTGCCGAAGAAGTCGGCCGAGATCACGCGATCGGTCGCGCCGAGCGAGCTGCCGAGGTCTTCGTCGGTGATCGCGAAGACGACGCCGACGCTCGTGAAGATCGAGAGGCGCTCGTGCACGAACCACTCGGGGCGTACGCCGGCCTCGAACGTGTAGAAGCGCGCGGTGCCCGCGTCGACGCCGTCGGGCTTGCTGCGAAAGCCGACGATGCCGAAGCCGAGCGGGATGCCGAGGTTGACCTCTTCGCTGAGCTGGATGGTCGGGATCGCGCGGAGCGCGAGCTGCCAGCCGGTGTCGCGACGATCGGGTCCGTCGTCGATGCCGGTGACCATCGCGACGCCCACGATCGCCTGGAGCTGGAGCCCCGCGCTCACGTGGTAGTCGAGCGAGATCCCGGGGACACCGAGCCCTAGGAACACGAGATCCTCGCCGAGCGGTGCGCCGAAACCGAGCGCCGATTCGACGCCGATTCCGAAGCGCCCCGAGTTGTCTTTCGCCTCCGCCGTGCCGCCGAAGAGCGCCCAGAGCGCCAACGACGAGACGAGCGTGCGCGTGAGCGTACGTGTCCCCATGAGATCCTCCTGGCGGCGACGGTAGGAAGCCGCGGAGGATCGGGGCCAGTTTTCGGACCGTGGGTCACGGGCCTCGACGCGCCCGCACGACCAGCGTGGTCGTGATCGTCGACGTGATCGTGAACGGGGTCGGCGACGCGAACGGCGACGAGTGTCCTGCCGTGAACGACGATGCGATCGCGCCGAACGAAAGACGCCCCACGTGGGCTTCACGTGGGGCGCGTAGGGTTCGTCAGCGCGCGCCGTCGATGGCGTGCTCCGTGACGTGCTGTGACGTGCTGGAGTGGCGTGCTCAGCGGCGACGCCCGCGCGCTGGAGCCCTCGGTCGCGCCGGGACGCGCACCGGCACGAGCGAGGGTGGCGGACTGACCAGCTCTTGAACCGCCTCGGCAAGGCCTTCCAGGGTTTCGCGGATGCGTTCCTTCAGGCTCTTGCGCTTTTGGGTCACTCGCTAAGGGTTGGGGTGGCTACTCGAGTTGTCAATGGTTCTGTCCGAGACGTGCACACCTCGGACGCGACCCGACACAAGTGGCGCGATCGAAGCCGTGATCGGACAGCGCCGGTGACGGGAACGACCTGACGACGCCGTGACCGGAGAGGGCGAGCCCAGCCCGAGCGCGAGAAGTGCCACCTCGTCCGCGGATTGGCGGGTGATGGCCTCGTGAATCCGCCGTGGCGGTCCGTTCCGGCGGCCCACGACCGCACGCGTGCGCAACGAGCTTCCGCGACCCTTCGCCGCACCCGAGAGACCTGACGCGCCCCTCCGCTGGCGCCATGCTTCGTCCGTGCTTCGCGTGCTCGTCGCTCTCACGCTCGTCGGCTGCGCCACCGACGGCGGCTTCGTCTGGTCGCTCCCCGAAGGTTTCCCCGAGCCGCGCGTGCCCGGGGACAACCCGATGACCGACGCCAAGGTCGAGCTCGGGCGGCACCTCTTCTACGACCCACGCCTGAGCGGCAACCAGACCCAGAGCTGCGCGAGCTGCCACGTCCAAGAGCTCGCGTTCACCGACGGATTGGCGGTGAGCGTCGGCTCCACCGGCGAGGTGCACCCGCGCGGATCGATGTCGCTCGTCAACGTCGCCTACGCGCCGACCCTCACCTGGGCGAGCCCGGTGCTGCGCCACCTCGAGGCCCAAGCGCTCGTCCCGATGTTCGGCGAGAACCCCGTCGAGCTCGGCCTCTCGGGCCGCGAGGACGAGCTCCTCGCGCGCCTCCGCGCCGAGCCGCGCTACGTCGAGCTCTTCCCCGCGGCGTTCCCCGAGCTCGACGATCCGTTCACGATCGACGCCATCGCCAAGGCGCTCGCGGCCTTCCAGCGCAGCCTGATCTCCGCCGACTCGCCGTGGGATCGATTCGCCGCGGGCGACCCGAGCGCGGTGAGCGAGGCCGCGGTGCGCGGCGGCGAATTCTTCTTCACCGAAGAGGCCGAGTGTTTCCACTGCCACGGCGGCTTCCTCTTCTCGAGCAGCGTCGATCACGCGGGCAACGTCTTCGATCAAGCGAGCTTCCAGAACAACGGCCTCTACGACGTGGACGGACGCGGCGCGTACCCCGCGACGAACACCGGCCTCTTCGAGCACAGCGGTGAGCCGCGCGACATGGGGCGCTTCAAACCACCCACCTTGCGCAACGTCGCGCTCACCGCGCCCTACATGCACGACGGCTCGCTCGCGACCCTCGACGACGTGCTCGACCACTACGCCGCGGGCGGCACCGTCACGACCGAAGGCCCGAACGCAGGCGACGGAAGGCTCAGCCCGAACAAGAGCCTCTTCGTCCACGGCTTCGAGCTCTCGGCCGAGCGACGCGCGGATCTGCGCGCGTTCCTCGACGCCCTCACCGACGACACGTTGCTGCGCGATCCACGCTTTTCGGACCCGTGGCTGACGCCGCTGTGAGGTCGTCGTGTGCCTCGACGTGACCCGTCGGTGGCCTTCGCGGCCACTCGACCACATAGCCCCCTTCGGCATCGGGCTCCGCGAGGCGTGCAGGCTCCGTTCGAGCTACGAGCCAGCCTCGGTTCGCGGGCGCGTCGCGAATCCTCGAACGCCTCACTCCAACGGACTGCTAGAGTCGAGCTCACCGCATGCCGGCCATCGACATTCCCTTCTTCGGGAACCTCGCGCTCTGCCTCATCTTGGTGTCCGCCGCGTACACGTTCGCGATGGCCCTCGGTGCGCAGCGTGGGCGACCGCATCTGCTCGTGGCCGCACGCTACGGCACCTACGCCACCGCCGCGCTCGTGGTCCTCGCGGTCTGCCTGCTCGCCTACGCGTTCCAAACGCACGACTTCCGCATCCGCTACGTCGCGCGTTACAGCGATCGCTCGATGTCGTGGGGCTATCTGGTCACTGCGCTCTGGGGTGGCCAAGACGGCTCGCTCCTGTGGTGGACCTTCCTGCTCGCGGGCTACACCACCGCCTGCACGCGTTGGCTCCGCGGACGTTTCCTCGAGCTGCAGCCGATCGTGCTCGCGACCCTCGCGAGCATCATCGGCTTCTTCGTCGTCCTGATGCTCTTCGCGGCGAACCCCTTCGCGACCACCGTCGCCGCCGCGCCGCCCGACGGCGAGGGCCTCAACCCGCTCCTGCAGAACTACTGGATGGCGATCCATCCGCCCGCGCTCTACCTCGGCTTCGTCGGCTGGGCGGTTCCCTTCGCGTTCGTGATGGCCGCGCTCGTCACGGGCCGCCTGCACGACGAGTGGATCCGCGCCGCGCGCCTCTGGGCGATGATCGCGTGGGTCTGGCTCAGCATCGGCCTCCTGCTCGGCTGCCTCTGGAGCTACGAAGAGCTCGGCTGGGGCGGCTATTGGGCGTGGGATCCGGTCGAGAACGCGAGCTTCCATCCGTGGCTCGTCGGCACCGCCTACCTGCACTCCGCGATCGTCCAAGAGCGCTACGGGATGCTCAAGGTCTGGAACGTCTTCCTGATGTGTCTGACGTTCTTGCTGACGATCTTCGGCACGATGCTCACGCGCGCCGGGCTCATCAGCTCCGTGCACGCGTTCGCGCGCAGCGACATCGGCATCTACTTCGTCGGCTACCTCGCGGTGATGATCGTGCTGCTCGTCGCGCTGACGATCTTCCGGCTGCCGAAGCTCCGCGCCGATCACCGCATCGACTCGCTGCTCTCGCGCGAGTTCTTGTTCCTGCTGAACAACTGGATGCTGCTCGGGATCATGATCTTCGTGCTCGTCTCGACGACGTGGCCGCTGATCAGCGAGTGGCTCCGCGGCCAAGAGGTCACCGTCGGTCCCGGCTTCTACAACCAGTGGATGGTGCCCTTCGGGCTGATCCTCCTCTTCCTCACCGGGCTCGGTCCGCTCGTCGCGTGGCGCAAGGCCACCGCCTCGAACCTCGGCCGCGCGTTGATCGCGCCGCTCGGTGCAGCGTCGCTGATGTTCACGCTGCACTTGGCCCTCGGGACCGCGGTCGGCTTCCCCGCGGTGGTCGAGACGGACGAGATCTACGACACCCTCACCGGCCGCATCCTCGGCTCGATCCAAGCCGTCGCGCCGCTCTTCTCGAGCACCATCTGCGCGTTCGTGCTCGTCGGCATCGGGCAAGAGTTCTGGCGCGGCACGAAGGTCCGCATGAAGAAGGGCGAGGGCCCCTTCACCGCGCTCGCGCAGCTCGTCTCGCGCGCCCGTCGTCGCTACGGCGGCTACCTCGTGCACGTCGGCATCGTGTTCATGTACGTCGGCTTCACCGGCGCGGCGTACGACGTCGAGAAGGAAGCCGCGGTGCGCCCGGGCGGCACGATCGAGATCGCCGACTACACCCTGCGCTACGACCGCCCGCGCATGGAGAGCGATCCGAACAAGCGGATGATCTTCACCGACCTGACGGTGCTCGACGACGACGGCGACGAGATCGGCCGCGTGGCCCCGGCGAAGTTCATCTACCGCACCATGCCGGACATGCCGACCACCGAGGTCTCGATCCGCAGCAACGTGCGGGAAGATCTCTACGTGATCATGAGCACCGTCGACTCGCAGTCGCGGCGCGCGACCTTCCGCGT
>JALOQC010000212.1 GCA_025453555.1 Myxococcota bacterium
GGCGCCGAGCGTGCGCGTGCGGAGGAGCGGCGCGAGGCGCGGAAGCTCGATCACGCGACCCAATCCAGCCCGAGGTCGACCGCGCGGGCGGAGTGGGTGAGGGCGCCGCTGCTGATCACGTCGATGCCGAGCGCGCCCAGCGTCGCGATGCGCGCGAGCGTGATGCCGCCCGAGGCCTCGAGGATCGCACGCCCGCGCGCGAGCTCGATCGCGCGGGCCACCGCGTCGTCGTCGAAGTTGTCGAGCAGGATCACGTCCGCGCCCGCGGCGAGCGCCTCCTCGAGCTGCGGGAACGAGTCGACCTCGCACTCGACGCGGCTCGTGTGCGGCGCGTAGGCGCGCGCGCGTTCGATCGCCACGCGCACGCCGCCGCATGCCGCCACGTGGTTGTCCTTGATGAGCACCGCCGACGAGAGGTCGTCGCGGTGGTTGTGCCCGCCCCCACAGCGCACCGCCCAGCGCTCGAGCGCGCGCAGCCCCGGCGTGGTCTTGCGAGTGTCCGCGATGCGGGTGCGGCTGCCGGCGGGCAGGGCGTCGACGTAGCGCCGCGTCTGGGTCGCGACGCCGGAGAGGCGCTGCACGAAGTTCAGCGCGACGCGTTCGCCCAGCAGGATGCCGCGCGCGGGCCCTCCGACCTCCGCCGCCACCGCGCCGACCTCGAGGCGGTCGCCGTCCTTCGCGCGGTGGATCACGCGCACGTCGGGCGCGGTCAGCCGGAAGACCGCGTCGATCACCGCGAGCCCACAGAGCACGAGCGGCTCGCGCGCCGCGAAGACCGCGCGTCCCATCGTGCTCGCGTCGACCGTCGCTTCGGAGGTCACGTCGCCGCGCGCGACGTCCTCTTCGAGCGCGACGCGGACGATGCGCTCGATCACGAGCGGCGCGGGGGCGGAGGCGAGCCAGGTCATGGGTCGCGGAGATACCACGAGGTGGCGGAGAGCTCGAACCCCGACGCACCTACGCGACGACGCGAGTCTGGTCGTCACTCCTCACGAAGGCCGGGCGGCAGATCCGTGAGGATCTCCCCGAACGCGAACGAACGCACGCGCCAGCCGCCCTCCCGCTCGACGAGCACGAGCTCCATGCGGCGCTCGTACGGGCGGTCCAGGAAGGTCCCTTCGGCGATGCCGCGCAGCGCGAGCCCGTCGTCGAGGCGCTCGCTCTCGTCGAGGCGGAGCCGGAGCCGCTCGCTCGCCATCGCGTCCCAGAGCTGACGCTTCAGATCGCGCTCTTCCGCCGAGAGCGCCTCGTCGCGACGTCGTCGATCTTCGACTGCCTCGCGCGCGACGCCTTCGGTCAGCTCTGCCGCCACGTCGTGCGCGCGTTTGCGCCACGCGTCGAGGAAGCTCTCCGCCGCGCGCTCGGGAGTCGAGGTGTCGACGAGCACCTCGATCTCGTCCGGGGCCGGCGCACGCGGGGTCTCGGGCGCGCTGCGGTTCCAGAGGAAACCGATCAAACCCACGCAGATCATCGCGCTCGCGACCGCGAGCACGAGAGGGGTGGAGAGGCGCTTGTCGGATTTGCGCGGATTCGATCCCTCCGAGCCCGATTCGCGCGGATTCGATCCAGGCTTCGAGTTCTCCGCGCCGGTCATGGCCGCGCTCCCACCCGCGCTTCGAGCACGCGCGCAGCGACCTCCGCGAAGCCCTCGCCATGCCCGAGGCTCGCGAGGTAGGCCGGACGATGGCGGAGCGCGTCCACGCGCAGGTTCGCGACGCCCACCGAGGTGAGCGGGAAACGCGCGAAGGCCGCCTCGTCGTTTCCGCTGTCGCCCACGAAGATCCACCGCGCGTCGTCGAGCGGGAGCCCGAGCGCGTCACGGAGCGCGAGCTCGATGCCGGTCGCCTTGTCCCATCGACCTGGGACCGCGTGCGTGTGCACCGAGCTCGTGGTCACGCTCGCGCCTTCTTCGGTGCAGATCGCGACGAAGCGCGCCCGCTCGTCGTCGGTCGCGTGGTGCGCCTCGCCGACGTCCCACGCGAGGTCGCAGCGCCGGAGCCAGGCGTCCGCCGCGAGCGGCAAGGTCGGGATCTCGTTTGCCACGCGGTGCGCGATCCGATCGAGCACCGCGCGGTGTCGGTCGAGCTCCCCGAGATCCGCGGCGAAGCCCGCGCGACGCCGGTCCCCCTGCGAGCCATCCCACGCGATCCAACCCGCGCCGTTCTCACCGACCGCGACGTCGATCGGCCATTGGCGCGCATAGACCTCCGCGAAGCCGAGCGGTCGCCCCGTCACCGCGACGAGGCGTACGCCTGCTTCGTGCAGCGCCCAGAGCGCTTCGTACGCCGCGCGCTCCAGGCGCCCGTACCGCGTCAGCGTGTCGTCGACGTCGAACGCCACGCCGAGCACGTCGCGCGCGATCTCGTTCGGCAGCTCGGCCAGCGGACGCACGTCACTCGATCCGGAGGAAGAGCGTCTTGAGGTAGCGCCCCTCGCTGAACGCGAGCGGCGTGAGATGATCGGGCCCCTGTCCGCCGAGGGCGACGAGGATCCCGTCGCGGCGCGCGCCGCGTACGCCTTCGTTGACCGCGCGCACGAAGTCCGAGGGCGCGATGGCGGCCGAGCACGAGCACGTGACCAGCAGACCGCCCGAGCTCACGAGCTGCGCGCCGAGCTTGTTGAGCTGCACGTACGCGCGCCGCGCGCTGTCGAGGTGGCGCCTCGTCGGCGCGAGCTTCGGCGGATCGAGGACCACGACGTCGTAGCGCTCGCCGCGCCGCACGAGCTCGGGCAGGTGTTTCTTCGCGTCCTGCTTCTCGAAGCGGACCTTCGCGCCGAGCCCGTTGTGCTCCGCCGCCGCCGCGCCGGTCGCGATCGCGATCGCGGAGCTGTCGACGCAGGTCACGTGCTCGGTGCGTCCCCGCGCCGCCGCGAGACCCATCCCGCCCACGAAGCTGTAGACGTCGAGCACGCGGCCGGTGGCGAGCTGCTCGAGGTGCGCGCGGTTCTCGCGTTGGTCGAAGTAGTACCCGGTCTTCTGCGTGACGCTCCGAGGGATCGACCACTCGAGCCCGCGCTCGCGGAAGCTCAGGCCGTCCGGGTCGTTGCCTCGCAGCACGCGGTGCTCGTCCTCGATGCCCTCGTTCGACACCGAGGCCGCCGCGCCGAGGACCGTCTTCACGTGCGCTACGCGCGCGATCTGCGCGGCGAGCGCGTCTTCGTGGCGCTTCATCCCGGCGGTCCGGAACTGCGCCACCGCCACGTCGCCGTACACGTCGACCACGAGCCCGGGCAGCGAGTCGCCCTCCGCGTTCACGAGCCGGTAGCCGTTCGTCTCGTCGTTCGGGAAGCGCAGCGTCTCTCGCCGAAACGTGGCCGCGCGCTCCAGCCGACGCACGAGCGCCGCTTCGTCGAGCCGCTCTTCGGGCGCGCGCGTCACGAGCCGCACGGGGATCGCGCTCTTCGGCGACCAGAACCCCGAGCCGAGGTAGTTGCTCTGCGGATCGATCACCCGCACCGGATCGCCGGCCGCGGGCGCGCCGTCGACGCGCGCGATGGCTTGCTCGTAGATCCAGGGATGTCCGGCGTAGACCGGCTGCACGTGGCCGGAGCGGAGAGTGACGGTGCCCATGTCGGACGGTTCCGGGTCGAGGGGTTCGGGAGGCGGACCCTACACCGCGAATGTCGAGTCGTCGCGTCGCCGACGCCTTCGTGGTGTCGACGACGCGACTGCGATCTCGTGGGGCGGCGCGACGCTTGGCTGCGCGACGAAGTCGGCGTCATCACGCGATGTGACAGCGCGATCACCTCGGCGCGATCAGGTCGCGTTCACTTCGGCGGCATGCGGAGCGCGCCGTCGAGGCGGATGACCTCGGCGTTCAGGTACGCGTTCTCCACGATGTGCTTCACGAGCGCGCCGTACTCCGCCGGATCACCGAGCCGCGAGGGGTTCGGGATGCCCGCCGCGAGCGCCTTGCGGACCTCTTCGGGCAACGTCGCGAGCATCGGCGTGTCGAAGGTGCCGGGCGCGATGGTCATCACGCGGATGCCGCTCTGCGCGAGGTCGCGCGCGATCGGCAGGGTCATGCCGACGACGCCGCCCTTCGACGCCGAGTACGCGGCCTGACCGATCTGGCCGTCGAACGCCGCGATCGACGCGGTGTTCACGATCACGCCGCGCTCGCCGCCGAGCGGCTCGTTCGCGCTCATCGCGCTCGCCGCGAGACGGATCACGTTGAAGGTGCCGACGAGGTTCACCTCGATGACCTTCTTGAAGAGATCGAAGTCGTGCGGAGCGCCGTCCTTCTTCAACGTGCGCGCGGCCCAGCCCACGCCCGCGCAGTTCACCGCGACGCGGAGCGGCCCGAGCTTTCCCGCGGCCGCGACGGCGGCCTTCACGTCGTCTTCCTTCGACACGTCGGTCTTCACGAACACCGCGCGATCCGCGCCGAGCTCCGCCGCGAGCGCCTCGCCCTTCTCGGCGTTCATGTCGACGATGACCGCCTTGCCGCCCGCCGCCACGAGCGCGCGGACGGTCGCTTCTCCGAGGCCCGAAGCTCCACCGGTGACGAGAACTGCTGCGCCTTCGATCTTCATGCGTCGCTCCTGAGTCGTTGGGGCCGCGCGCGAACGATCGCGCGAGCGCGCGAGGCCGCGAGCGCGACCTCGAAGAGAACGGACGCGCGGGGGCACGTCCGAAGCGCGCACACAAGCCGTTCGAGGCGATCGGCTCAACCCCGGCACGCGAGCAAAGTCACGCGGAGCGCTCCGCGAACGCCGCTGTCCCGCGCGAGTCCATCGTTGCTCCTCGGGAACGGTCGCGCGATGCTCGCGCGGTCTTCGCGCCACGGGCCCGAAGAAACAGCCGAACTGCGAGGGCGCGTGGATCTCAACGAAGTGTCGACGTTCGTGAAGGTGATCGAGTCGGGCGGGTTCACCGCCGCGGCGGAGGAGCTCGATCTGCCGAAGTCGACCATCAGTCGGCGCATCGCGCGGCTCGAAGAGCGGCTCGGGGTGCGGCTGCTCGAACGCACCACGCGGAAGATGCGGCTCACGGAAGCGGGGCAGGCCTACTACGACCAGGTGTCGGGTCCGATCGCGACGCTGCACACGGCATCCGCCGCAGCGGAGGAGCAGCAGGACGTGCCGCGCGGCTTGCTCAAGCTGACCGCGCCCGTGGATCTCGGGCACGCGTTCCTCGCGGACCTGTTGGTGCGCTTCACGAAGCAGTACCCGGAGCTGCACGTGCAGGTGGAGCTGACGGGGCGAGTGGTCGATCTGATCCGCGAAGGCTTCGACGTCGCGCTGCGTGCAGGGAAGCTGGAAGACTCGTCGCTCGTCGCGCGGCGGCTCGGCGGGACGGGCATCGGGATCTACGCGAGCAAGGCGTACCTCGGCGCGCGCGGCACGCCGAAGTCGCCCGAGCAGCTCCGCGCGCACGCGTTCGTGATGCACACGGGCGTGATCTCGAACGGTCGGGTGCCGCTCGTCGGTCCGAACGGCGAAGAGAAGAACATCGAGGTCGAGGGACCGCTCTCCGGCAACGACTTCACCTTCGTGCTGCGCGCGCTCGAAGCGGGCGGTGGCATCGGGCTGTTGCCGAAGTTCTCCGCGCGTCGCGCGTGCGCCGAGGGCGTGCTCGTTCAAGTGCTGCCCGAGTGGACGCGCCAAGGTGGTGGGCTCCACATCGTCTACCCGAGCGCGCGTTACCTGCCCGCGAAGACGAAGGTGTTCCGGGATTTCATCCTCGAGCAGCTCGACGAGCTCGGTCTGGAAGACTGAGCTTCTTCGCCGTCGTTCATCTTCGACGGGTCTCACGCCGCAGGAAGATCGTTCGAGCCGCGCGCTTCTTCTTCGCGTCCCTCGCGCAGCTTCGACGCGCGGTCCCGGAGCTCGTCGACGCGCGCGCTCCACGTCGCGTCGAGCTCGCTCGGATACTTCGGCTCCTCGCCCGCGCCCGCGAGGTGCGCTTTCAGCGCGCCGAGGTACGCGTGGAGCGGGGCCGCGTCGTCCGGCTGCTCGAGCTTCGAGGCGTGGGTCGCGAGCTTCTCCGCGATTCGCGCCACCTCGGGCAACCACGCTTTCGCGAGCCATGCGCGGCGTTCCTCCGGAGGCAACCCCGCGCCGGCTTCGCGCAGCGCGCGCGCCTGCGTCCGCCACGCATCGAGCGGACCGTAGAGCACGTCGATGCGCGCTTCGAGCTCGCGTGCACGGTCGAGCCTTCGTCGGCGCTCTCGCCACGCGCGCGCGCCGATGGCGGCGAAGAGCAGGAGCAAGAAGAGCCAGAGCAACCGCGCGCGTCCGCCCGCGAAGGCGTCGAGCAACGACTCCGTCACCGTCTCCGTCGCCGCGTCGCTGAGGTGTTGGACGCTCATTCGTCGATCTCCGGCCGCAGGGTCGTCGCTTCGACGGTGGGCGCATCCGCTTCGTCGACGAGCCGTGCGGGATGCACGAAGGTCACGCGGCCCTGCCGCGCGGTGGCGCGCTGCTCGGTGCCGTCCGGCCACCTCACGCTCACCTCGCCCGTCGCCTCGCCGAGCCCGAAGTGTACGGATCCCTCGTCGAACGCGAGGTATCCACCGCTCGCGCGCAGGCGCCGGTGCTGCGTGCCCGCCGTCGTGGTGAGCGTGACGCGCGCGCCGAGACCAGGGCCGTCGAGGGCGACGGTGATCCCAGCCGGCGAGCCCTCGTTGCGCCGGACCTGCAACGCGCCGTGGATCGGCAGGCTCACGAGATCGAGATCGCCGTCGGCTTCGAGATCGATCCACACCGCGCTCGCGGTCGGTCGGTGATCGACGAGCCCGAGCTCTTCGGTCGCGCGGACGAGCCCGCCTCGACCGTCGCCGAGGAAGAGCTCGTTGCTCTCGCGTCTCGCGACCGCGGTCGGGGTCCCGGTGGCGAGGAAGAGATCGAGGTGCCCGTCCCCGTTCGCGTCGACGAAGCGTGGATGCCAGGTCCAGCCGGTGTGCGCGACGCTCGCCGGCGTGTCCTCCACGTAGCGACCGTCCTGCCACCGCAGCATCACGTTCGTGCCGCGCCGCTGGACCGGTCCGAGCGCGCGAGTCGCCGCGTCGGGGACGAAGCCCGCCTCCACGCTCTGCGCGCAGATCGCCCGATGGAGCGACCAACCGCTCGGGAACGCGCAGCCTTCGTCGCCCGCGCCCAGCAAGTGCGCGCGCCCGAGGAAGTACGCCGCGCGACACGCCGCGGGATCGGGGAGGGCGTCACACGCGGAAGGATCGTCGTGGCGACGCAGCGCAAGATACGCGCGAGTGATCTCCGCGTCGCGTGCGCACGTCGGCTCGTCGATCGTCGCGCACGCCTCTTCGACGGAGAGGCGTGGGCCGCCGTGGATCTCCGCGATGTCGGTGAAGAAGAGCTCGTCGTGTCCGTCGCCGTCGAGATCGCCCGCCGCGATGCCCATCGTGTCGCGCGTGGTCGAGGGCACGAGCGAATCGTCGCGCACGAAGCGGTCCGCTTCCCGACGATAGGGCGCGTCCGGCGGCGCGAAGTCGTGCCCCACGATCACGTCGTCGTCTCCGTCGTCGTCGAGATCGTGGAAGAGCACGCTGGTCGCGGCGCCGGGCACCTCCGCCGTCGGCGTGCTCACGAAGGCCGCGCCCTCCCACCGCACGTGAAGGTCCGCCGAGCGCGCGTTCGTCTTCCATGGGCTCCGCCAGCTCGGCGACCAGGTGCTCACGACCCCTTCGAGCTTGCCGGCGACCGTGTGGAAGCCGAACGCGCTCGGCATCGCGTCGAGCGACAGACACTGTGAGAGCGCGACGTCACCACGCGTCAGCGGACCCCTCGCGCACCGGAGCGCGTCGAGCTCCGCGACCACCAGATCCAGCGCGCCGTCCGCGTCGAGATCCACCAGCACCGCGAAGAGCGGGACGCCGTCCATCGGGAACGTGTGCGCTTCGAAGCGGATCCTGTCGCCGTCGCTCGCGTTGCGATGCAGCACCACGCCCGCCTCGCTCACGATCACGAGATCGTCGAGCCCGTCGCGATCGACGTCGCCCACCGCGAGCGCGCGCCCACGTCCCTGCACGAAGGGATATTCGAAGCTCCAATACCGGAGCGCGCTCGGCACCGCGAGGCCGAGCGCGTAGGCGTCGAGCGCGACGAAGCGGGTATCCGCGACGGCTGACGTCACGCCAGGCGGACGCCAATACACGTTCTGCGCGATCTCGTCGCCGAAGCTCCGGGGATCGTCGGGTGGCGGCGCTGCGGTCGTGCTCGTCGAAGTCGACCGGACCCGCCACGCCGGCTCCTCTTCCGGCAACGCCGCGAGCTGCTCCAACACCGCGCGCCGCTCCGCGTTCGCGAGCGCCTGCGTCACGTCGCCTGCGATCACGCCCAGCAGCGCGACCGTCGCGTAGAGCACGAGCGCGCTCTTCATCGAGAGCGCGCGCGAGACCACGAGCCCCGAGTAGACGCTGTAGACGCCCAGCGTGAAGAGCAGCACCGCCACGTAGCGCAGCGGCAGCCCCGCCGCGTAGAGCACCGCGCACAAGATCACGTCGAAGGTGATCGGCACCGGCAGCGCGGCCCCGAAGAACGCGAGCCCCACGCTCACGAGGAGCGCCGCTGCGAGCGTGTCGCCCGCGAGCAGCTCGGGCAGTCGATCGAGCGGCAGCACGAGCACCACGAGCGCCCCGAACGCGCCCGCCACGAGCATGAGCGGCACGGTGGTGCGCGCGACGAAGACGGCGTTCTTGCCGAACGTGCGCAGCACCCACGGCAGCGCGCGATCGCCGTCGGCGTACTTCGGAGCTTCCGGCACCGCGCGCATCACTCGGGCTTCTCCGCGCAGCGTGCGGTCCCGATCGGCGCGCAGCCACGTACGCGCGAAGAGCGGCACGATCGCGAGCAGCAAGATCAGCGTGAGTCCGATCTTCACGAGCGCGACGTGGAGCGGAAAGAGCGTGAAGAGGAGAAAGAGCGCGACGCCGTTCATCGTCGGCGACGCCATCATCGCGGAGAGCGCGGTCTCGAAGCGGCTCCCACCCGCCACCAGCCCGTGCGCGATCGGGGCCGCGCAGTTCACGCACACACCGAGCGGCGCGCCGCTCACCACACCGAGCGCGCTCGCCTTCACGCCGTCCACGTACGAGAGCTTCGGCTCGCGACGCCGGCGCACGATCGAGAACACCGTCATCAGCGCGCCCCCGAAGAGCACGCCGAAGGTCATGCCGATGCGGTTGGTCGCGATCCAGTTGACGGTGGTGCCGTAGAGCTTGCGCGCGAACGAGTCGTCCTCGCGCACCTCGATCCACGTGTCGAAGCCGAGCGCGTCGAGCGCGACCTCGCCCGCCATGGTGGCCTTCTCGTGCAACGCGGGCCCGCGCGAGAGGCCCCAGAAGAGCCCCGCGAGGACGAGCACGAGCAGGAGCGCCCACGGCAGGCGCGGATCGACGCGACGCACGCGCTCAACCCTCCGTGCGTCGTTTGCCCTCGGCGCTCATCGCGCGCTTCGGATCGCGCTTCAGCGTCCGGATGTGCTCCGCCCGACGAAAGCGGAGCGCGGACCAGTCCTCGTCGATCGCGACCTGCCGCACGCCCTCGAAGCCGAGCGCACCGAGCGGCTCCCAACTGTCGTCGCGACCGACGTCCGACGCGTAGCGCTTGGACGACTTCTTCGGGTACGCGCACCAGAAGAGCGCGTCACCTTCGAGCGTCGCTGCGACTTCGGCGGCGTGCCCGGCGATCTCCGCGCAGCTCCGCACGAACACCAAGACCGCGGCGTCGTTCTTCGTGCGCCGACGTCGAATCGGGATCTCGGTCGCGAGCGCGTCGAGCAGCGGCGAGAGCTCGTCCGGCGCGTGCAACACGGTCAGCGTGACGTCGGGTGGAACCTGCAGCTTCTTCGCGAGGCCGGTCATGGCGGCGAGGATGCCACGCGCGTTCGTTTGCGGCGCGGCGATCCGTGCTACGCCCGCGCGCATGTTGCCGATCGATTTGCGTGGGAAGCGGGCGTTCGTCGCAGGTGTGGCCGACGACGGCGGGTTCGGGTTCGCGATCGCGAAGGCGCTCGCGGAGGCTGGCGCGAGCGTGTGCGTCGGGACGTGGCCGCCCGCGATGGGCATCTTCGAGACGCTGCTCTCGCGGGGCAAGATCGACGCGTCGCGCAAGCTCTCGGACGAGTCGCTCCTTCAGTTCGAGAAGGTCGTCGCGCTCGACGCGGACTTCGACACCCTCGAGGACGCGCCGCAGGAGATCCGCGAGAACCGCCGCTACCGCGAGCGGGGAGACTTCTCGATCCAGGGCGCCGCGAACGTGCTGGTCGAGGCGTTCGGCACGCCGTGCGTCGACGTCGTGGTGCACTCGCTCGCCAACGGGCCCGAGGTGAAGAACCCGCTGCTCGAGACCTCGCGCAAGGGCTACCTCGCCGCGATGAGCGCGAGCGCGTACTCGTTCGTGTCGCTCGTGCAGCGCTTCGGGCCGCTGTGTCGCCCCGGCGCGAGCTTCCTGAACCTCTCGTACCTCGCCTCCGAGCGCGTGGTGCCGGGCTACGGCGGCGGCATGTCGAGCGCGAAGGCGGCCCTCGAGAGCGACACGCGCGTGCTCGCCTTCGAGGCGGGCCGTCGCTACGGCGCGCGCGTGAACTCGATCAGCGCCGGGCCCTACGCCTCGCGCGCGGCGAGCGCGATCGGCTTCATCGGCAAGGTCGTCGACTACTACGTGCAGAACACGCCGATCGCGGAGCCGCTCGAGGCGGCCGAGGTCGGGAACGTCGCCGCCTTCCTCGCGAGCCCGCTCGCGAGCGGCGTCACCGGCACGGTCGTGCACGTCGACAAGGGCTACCACGCGATGGCGATCCCGGTGGACGTCGAGGGCGCGACGATCAAGCGCTGATCGGCGAGGACCCACGCCGGCTCACGACTCGGAGCGCTCGGAGACGCGTGGCGATTTGCGTGGTGAATCACGCGTGGTGATTCGCGATGCGAATCGCGGGCGAATCGCGGGCGAATCGCGGGCGAATCGCGGGCGAATCGCGGGCGAATCGCGGGCGAATCGTGTCACTTGCGCGCGGAGAGGCGCGCGGCGCGTCTTCGTTCGGCGGCTTCGCGACGCGCGTGCTCTTCGTCCGTCTCCGGCGTGAGGCCCGGCACCGGGAGCGGCTTGCCGTCTTCCCCGAGGTTCACGAAGGTGAGTCGCGCGTCGACGCAGAGCACCCGGGCGCCCGTCGCGGTGTCCTCGCGCTCGACCACACACTCGACCTCGAGGCTCGTGCGGAAGGCGGCGTTCACCCACGCGCGCAGCACCGCGACGTCGCCCACGCGCAGCGGCGAGAGGAAGTCGAGCGCGTCGACCGAGGCGGTGACCGCGACGCGCCCGCAATGACGTTGCGCGGCCACCGCGGCGCAGATGTCGATCCACGACATCACGGTCCCTCCGAACGCGGTGCCGATGGCGTTGGCGTGCTGAGGGAGCACGATCTCGATCTTCTCGGTGAGCGTCTCGCGGGGCGTCCGGGTCTTCATCGCGGGTCGTCATGGCCGAGCGCATGGGGGTTCGCCAGCGCGTCCTGCCGATTACGCGTCCCGCGACCTCCGGAGCGCGGCGTTCGGCTCACGAAAGGCGTCGAGTTCGGTGAGCGATCTTCACGGGAGTCTCGGCGTCGGTTCGAGACGCTCGTGACGCATCCCCGCGCGCGGACGGACGCTCATGACGCGGCGCGTTAGCGATGTGCGTCAACACGCGCCGCGAGCGCTACGTGTTCTATTGTTTCGAGCGTGTAACCACGCGGAAAATAGACTCTTCCAGAGTTGACGCGTCGCGTCAGGACGCTAGGTTCATCTCGTCGTCGCGGTTCGCTGCGGCGGACTCTCTCTCGGGAGCACCCCTGCCGCGAGAGAGCGCACCCCAAGACAGCACAACTCCAAAACCCCAAAAACCCCAGCTGACACACCCCGGCCCCGTGGGAGAGCACACCCCGCTCTTCCACGGGGCGTCAGCCTTTTTGGGGGCCGTGCGACGTTCGGCTCGAGCTCGGTTCGGGGGTCGCCGTCCGCTCGCCGACGAGGTCGATCACCCGCCGAGCGGGAGGCACGCGACCTGCGCGGTGCCGAGCTCGTGACGGCTCGGGCGCTCCAGCAACGCGGTGCCCCGGAGCTCGCCGATCACCAGCGCGGCGATGTCCCCGTGGGTGACCAAGACCGCGTGCTCTCCGTCGCGAACCCGCGCCCGCAAGCTCGTGAGCAGCGCGCGCACCCGCGCCGCGCCATCCGCCAGCGACTCACCGCCGTCGGGTCGCGGATCGTCTCCGCGCGACCACGCCGCGACACGAGCGTCCCACGGCAGGTCTCCGTCGAGCGCGCGCAGCGCGGGATCGATCGCGACCTCGACGTCGAGACCGAGCCCACGCGCGGTCTGCTGCGCGCGGTTGGCAGGGCTCGACGCGAGCACTCCGACGCGACGCGGCAGGTGCGTGCCGGCAGCACGCGCTTGGGACTCGCCGTTCGGCGTGAGCGCATCGAGCTGAGAGGGTGTGAGCCCCTCGGGCGGCGGCGTGAGGTTCTTGAAGGCCTCCGCGTGGCGCACGACGCAGAGCTGCGACTCGAAGGCTCCACCTTCGTTCGAGTCGCAAGCGAACGAGAGAAGCGCGAGCACGGTTGCGAGGATCGAGCGGGGAGACACGCGCGGTTCATGGGTCATCGCCGTCGAGGGGGCCAGCTTGCCTCTCGCGTGTCTTCGTCCGACGGTGGGGGCATGACCTCGACCTCGACTCGACGTCCCTGGTGGCGACGCGCGCTACGTGTGCTCGGTGTGCTCGTACTGCTCACGGTGGTCGTGGTGGTGATCGTGGGCTTCGTGCTGCACGAGCCGCGTCCGACGAACGGGCGGACCGGGCCCGAGGCGGAGCGACACGCGCACGCACTGCTGACCGCGGTGGACGGAGACGCCTGGGATCGCACGGGCGCGCTGCGCTGGACCTTCGCCGGTCGTCAGGAGCACCTCTGGGACAAGGCGCGTGGGTATGCGCGCGTGCGTTGGAGCGACGCCGAGGTCTTGCTGCGCCTGCACGATCGCAGCGGCGTCGCGACGATCGGTGGTGCGCGTGTGTCGGGCGAAGAAGCGCGCGAGCTCCGCGAACAGGCCTACGCGCATTGGATCAACGATTCGTTCTGGCTGAACCCGGTGGTGAAGCTCTTCGACGAAGGCACCACACGCGCGCTCGTCACGCAGCCGGACGCCGCCGACAGCTCGGACGCACTGCTGCTCTCGTATTCGAGCGGCGGGCTCACGCCGGGTGACGCGTATCTGTGGATCGGCGATCCGAGCTCGCCGCCGCGCGCGTGGAAGATGTGGGTCAGCATCCTCCCGATCGGCGGCGTCGAGTGCACCTGGGATCGTTGGCAGACCCTCGCCACGGGCGCGAAGGTCTCGACCCGCCACGACTGCGGCTTCTTCGTGCTCGAGCTCACCGACGTGGAGGGCGCGGTGGACGTGGTGACGCTCGAAGGCGAGGAGCCGTTCGCCGCTTTGGAGTGAGCCGAGTTGCCTCGGTGCACGTCGTCGCTCGATGCTCGCGCGATGCGACTGCACCATCTGGCGCTCCGGACGCGCGACGTCGATTCGCTCGAGGCGTTCTACGCGGGCTTGGTCGGGCTCCCGTGCGTGCGCCGCGACGGAACGCGCAGCGTGTGGCTCGCGCTCGGGGACGCGGTGCTGATGATCGAGCGCGCGGACGACGCCGAGCCCGCGCCGGATCCGCGTTCGATGGAGCTCGTCGCGCTCGCTGCGCGGGACGCGACGGAGCGTGACGCGATCGAGGCGCGGCTCCGAGCGCGTGACGTCGCGATCGAGGCGCGGACGGCGCACACGATTTACTTCCGCGATCCGGAAGGACGACGCGTCGGCATCTCGACGTACCCAATCGAGTCCGTGGTCGGAACGAGGTGAGCGTGGAGCTCCGACGCGAGGTCACGATCGAGCGTTGGCCGCTGGCGCGTCCCTTTCGCACCGCGCGCATCACCCGCACGCACACCACGGTGGTGGTGCTGCGCCTCCGCAGCGGGTCGCACGAGGGGTGCAGCGAGCACGTGCCTTACGAGCGCTACGGCGAGTCGCCCGACGGAGTTGCGCGACGTCTGCGCGCGTTCTCGATCCACGAGCTCGCGAAGCTCGAGCGTCTCGTGAGGTTCCCGTGCGACGTGTCGACGCTCGACGCGCATGTCTCGAACGCGCTCGCCGCGTTGCCGCCGGGAGCGACGCGCGCGTGCGTGGCAGACGCGTGGCTCGCGCTCCAAGCGCGGCGCCGAGGGATCTCGGTGTCTCGTTTGCTCGGGCTGCCGACCCCACGACCGGTCGCCACGTTGCAGAGCCTCGGCGCAGACGCTCCGGAGCGCATGGCGGACGAAGCGCGCCGGCACGCGCGTCGGCCGACGTTGAAGCTCAAGGCGAGCGGCGACGCGGCGCTCGACCTCGCGCGGATCGAAGCCGTGCATGCAGCGGCCCCGAACGCGCGACTCGTGATCGACGCGAACGAGTCGTGGACGCCGAGCTCGTACGAGCGGCTCGTCCCGAAGCTCGCCGCGCTGGGCGTCGGGTGGATCGAGCAACCGTTCCCCGCGCACGACGACGCCGCGCTCGCAGCGCTACCGCGTCCGATCCCGGTGTGCGCGGACGAGAGCGGCCACGTGGCGGGCGACGTCACGAGGCTTCGTGGGCGCTACGACGCGATCAACGTGAAGCTCGGCAAGGCGGGCGGGCTCGTGGGGGCGCTCGCCACGATCGAGGCCGCGCGGCGGGCGGGGATGCGCGTGATGGTCGGCTGCATGGTGAGCACCTCGCTCGCGCTCGCGCCGGCCGTGATCGCCGCCCAACGCGCCGACCTGGTCGACCTCGACGGCGCGTCGTTCCTGGCCCGCGATCGGGTCGGGGCGGGCCCGATGCGCAGCGTTTGGCTGGCACCCGCGCCGACACGCTTCTGGAGCTGACCGCGACGCTGCACGCGTAACCTTTCGCTCGTCGGCGCGACGACCCGCGGCTCGGTTCCGCGAGCGCAGGAGGAACGACATGTCGCTCTACGAAGCCACGGTGCCGCAGCTCACGAAGATGCTCTCCAACCTCGAGCGCTGGATCGACGAGGCAGAGGCGCACGCGAAGGCCAAGGGCTTCGAGCCCGACCTCTACCTCGGATTCCGCCTCGCCCCCGACCAGTACGCCTTCGCGCGCCAGGTCCAGTCGGCGTGCGACTCCGCGAAGTTCGCCGCCGCGCGCGCCGGGGGCAAGGAGCCGCCCAAGCACCCCGACGACGAGACGACGCTCGTGCAGCTCCGCGCGCGCATCCGCGCGGTGATCGACTTCCTCGCGAGCTTCGATCCGTCGGACTTCGAAGGCGCGGAGTCGCGGGAGATCCGGCTCCCCTTCATGCCCGGCAAGGCGATGAAGGGAATCGACTACGTGCACCAGATGGGGCTCCCGAACTTCTACTTCCACCTCGTACACGCCTACGCGATCCTGCGTCACAACGGCGTCGCGCTCGGGAAGATGAAGTTCATCGGCGGGCTCGACGTGTACGACGTCTGATCGCGGATCGGTCCGAACGCGGATCCGAACGACGCGAATCCTCACGCGCTCGTAACGAACGCCGATCCGCCGATCAGCCGATCGCGCGCCGCGGCTCCGGGAGCACCGAGGTGCGCGACGTGGTCGCTTCGACGGGCGGCTCCGCGCGCACGCCTTGCGGGAGCTCCCACTCCTCGACCTGCCAGTGTCGCCAGGCCTCCCGGTGCAGCACCTCGAGCGCCTCGCGCGAGCCGAGCAGCGCCGCGCGCTCCTCCTCGCGCAGACCGGCCGGGCCGACCTGGACCGCCTTGGTCACGAGCGCTTCGTCCAGCACGCCTGCGGGGAGCGCGGCCCGGAGGCGCGCGCAGAGGCTCGGGTCGAGCACGAGATCGCGGAAGCGCGCCGCGGCGTCTGCGTGAAAGTAGCCGCGGTGTGCGTGGAAGGCGCGCACCACCGCGGTCTCGTGCTCGTCGGCGAAGCGTGGCACGCGCAGGAGCGCCGCGAGCGCGCGGCCTGCCGACTCCGAGCCGAGCAGCGCCGCGAAGGGGATCGCGAGCGCCCACGGGATCGCGATCGGCGCGACGAAGAGGAGCGTGTGCGGCGCGAGCCCTGCGACGAGGCCGAGCGTGAGCACGCCGACGAACGTCGCGAGGGTCGTGCGGGCGTCGATCGCGGAGGACCAGGCACCTTCGGCGTGTCGGCGCTGCGGGTTCCAGCCGACCGCGCGGCCAGTGACGATCTCGAGCACGAACACCGTGTGCGCGAGCATGGTGATGGGCGCGAGGAAGACCGAGAGCGCGAGCTCCGCCGCGGCGGCGATCGGGAGACGAAGCGCTTCGAGCGGACGTCCGCGTCGCAATGCACCCACCATCGAGGCCACGATGCCGACGACGCGCGGCGCGAGCAGGAGCGCGATCGACGTGATGCCGAGGAGCACGAGCGCCGACGTGTCGGCCACCGATCCGCGCCACGCCGCGAGCGCGCCGAGCCCGAGGAAGGCGAGCCAGAGCGGCGAGAGCAAGTACGCCATCGCGCCGAGCGCGAGGTGCAGACGACTGCGCGGCGTCAGGCCCTCCGCGAGCACCACGCGCAGGTGCTGCAGGTTGCCTTGGCACCACCGCCGATCGCGCACGAGGTACTCGCGCAGCGTGGGAGGTGGCTCTTCGTACGAGTCGCCGAGATCGTCGGCGAGCCGCACCTCGTAGCCGCCGCGACGGAGCAGCGCGGCCTCCACGAAGTCGTGACTGAGGATCGGTCCGCCGAGCGGTGGCGCGCCCGAGAGCAACGGCAGCCCGCAGCACGTCACGAAGGCGTCGACGCGGATGGCGGCGTTGTGGCCGAAGTAGTTTCCGTCGGGGCCGCTGAAGGACGCGAGCCCGCTCGTGAGCACGCCGCCCGCGAGGCCATGCGCGAGCTGGAGCGCGCGTGCGAAGAGCGTCTGTCCGCCGCGCAGCGCGATCGGCGCTTGGAGCAACCCGAGCGAAGGGTTCGCCTCCATGCGTCGCACGAGCGCGATCATCGTCTCGGCGCCCATCAAGCTGTCCGCGTCGAGCACGATCGCGTAGCGGTAGCGATCTGCGTGGCGCACGAAGAGCTCCGCGAGGTTGCCCGCCTTCTTGCCGACGTTGCGGCGACGACGTCGGTAGAACACCGGCACCAGGCCCGACTGCGCGGCGCGGCTCGCGAGACGACGCCACGCGCGCGCTTCGTCGGCCGCGCGTGCGGGCGATTGGGTGTCGCTCGCGATCAGGATCTCGAACGAGCGCGCCTCGGGAAACGCGAGCAATCGCTCACGCATCGCCGCGAGGCCCGCGAACACGCGCTCGGGATCTTCTTCGTAGATCGGCATCACGATCGCGGTGCGCGGGAGCGGACCGGTCGACGCGACGACGCGTGGCCTTCGGATCGCGCGCGCGATCCCGAGGAGCGCGAGCACGAGCGCGTGCCCGTGGAGGCTCGCGAGCAGCCCGAAGAGCGTTCCCCAGACGATGGCGAGCGCGTCGCCGCCGGCCGCGATCGAGAAGCGCCAACCCCCGATCGCACCGAGCGCGAGGCCGGGCAGCAGCGCGAGCATCCAAGCGCGCGAAGGACGCGCGAGCGGCTGCGTGGGGAGCGCTCCTTCGTCGAGCAACGACGCGTGCGCGTCTCGCAGCGCCTCGCGGAGCTCGTCGTCGTCGGCGAGCAGCGCGTGCGGGAGGCGATCGAGCGCCCGTCGGAGCTCGACCCCTTCCGGATCCGCCGCGCGAGCCTCTGCGCCGAGCACCTCGGCCGCCCAGGCGTCGACGCGTTCCTGCGCGTGGCGGATGATCTCGTCCGGCGTGGTCTTGCGCGACGCGTGCGCTTCGAGCAGCAGCCGTTCCTTCAGCGTGTCGAGCGCGGTGTCCTCGAGCGGCGCGAGCGATCGCAGGAACACCCGCAGTCG
>JALOQC010000213.1 GCA_025453555.1 Myxococcota bacterium
CGTGCAGAACGGCGGCCTCTTCGCGTATTCGTTCAACCTCTTCGCCGCGACCCTCGCCAACCGCGAGCTGGTGCTCTCGGTGGACGAGATCGCGAGCGGGCCGGCCTCCTTCGACGCGTCGTACACCCACCATTGGACGCAGGCGGGTCTTTGCGACTACCTGCAGCCCTCGATCTTCCCGGAGGGCACGAGCGTGGGCGCCGTGCTCTCGCTGCGCGACGAAACGATGTTTCATCCGGCCGGGTCGGACGACGATTCCCCGGTGGAGTGCCACGACGGAGCGCTGACGATGTTCGGCACCCCGAGCGCGACCTCGTGCATGGTGACGACGTTGGACGCGCTCTTCGAGGACCGCGTGGGCTCGCTCTCGCGTTCGTATCCGCCGCGCTGGGCGGCGGTGGTTCCGCGTTGTTTGGACATCGTGGTACCGGGATTGCCGGAGCCGCCGGAGCGACCGGAGACGGACGGAGGGATCGTGGGTTCGGACGGTTCGGTGGGCACGGACGCGGGAGAAGAGCCGGGCGGTGGGGGCGGTGGGTGCTCGTGTGACGCGGCGGGGGCTTCGTCGGTCGACGACCCGAACGCCACGCTGCTCGGCCTCGGGCTCTTCGGGGTCTTGGCGCTCGCGTGGCGTCGACGCCGCCGGAGCACGCGGCGTGTGGCCGTCGTGCTCCTGAGCGTCGTGGCCCTCGGCTGCGGCGACGACGACGGCCCGAGCGACCTCGACGGCGGCACCGACGACGCGGGGACGATGGACGCAAATATCGAGAACGATTCGGGTTTCGACGGTGGTTCCGACGACGACGCGGGCGATCGCGACGCCGGCCCCGATCTCCGGCGGCAGCTCCTCGACGCGCTCGGCGACTCGGTGTGGAACGCCCTGCAGGAGCGCGAAGAGCGGGCGGGCTTCGTCGAGCGCGCCTACGAGCACCACTTCTCCGCCGGGAGCCTCGAGTGGGGTGAGATCCGCAACCCCTTCGGTCCGGCGCGCATGCGCACGCTGCGCTCGTTCACGGTGAACGCGGACGGGCGCACGATCGAGTCGATCATCCTGAGCCCCGACGGCTGGCCGCCGCATCCTCAGAACGGCCTGCGTCAAACCTGGGAGATCGAGATCGTGGAGGCCGATCCACGCACGCTCCGATTGACGGACACTGCGACGGATGTGACCGAGGTCTACGTCGAAGGTTCGTGGCCGGAGCCGACGGACGGTCTCACCGCGGAGCTCCGAGTCTTCGGCGCTTCTGGCGCGGCGTGGGAGGCATTCTGCGGCGCAGGCTTCACGCTCTCGGACGCGGAGCGGCAGAGCTTCTGGGGCTTCGCGCGCGGCACGAGCTCGGCGCCCACCCTCGACTACGACGTGGTCGCGGGCGCGCCGCTCCTCGAATGGGACGACAGCAGCAGCGGGGCGAACGACTTCTCCGCCGTCGACGTGCACGGCTTCGATCGCCTCGGCGGCACGCTGGTCGACGACCAGTTCAACTTCGCGGTGCGCTACACCGGGACGATCCGGCACCCGGGCGGAAGCTTCGCGATGCGCGAGCAGGACGACGACCTCGAAGACGCGGTCTGGGCCTTCGTGGGCGACCAGGTCGGCAGCTCCAGCGTGGGGGACCTCTTCTTGGAGGTGCACAACTGGTCGAACCCAGACGCCACCCCGGACACCGTGACGCGCAGCATCCCGGCGGGGGACGTGCCGATCGAGATCGTGATCGTGCGCTGCGCGATGCCCTTCGACGGCAAGGATCTGCGGGTCGAGATGAACCTCGGCGGCGCGGGGTGGCGGCTCGTCGGGGAGCAGCCGAGCGATCCGGACCTCGACGACGCGCTCTTCCCGCCGGTGCTCTGATCGCGGTGGACTGATCGCAGGAGTCGCGCGCACCAAGCTGAGCCGTTCCTTCGCGAAGCGGGTACCTTCGCCCCTGCATGACGCTCCGCGCCTTCCTCGCCGCCTCTCTCAGCGCGCTCCTCTCCGTCGCGTTCGCGTGCTCCGGCACCATGGACGGAACCGATCCCGACACCGACGGAGGCGTCGGCCGCGACGGGGGCGATCGCGACGGCGGAACGACCCCGGGCGAGGACGCGACGGTCCCCGACGTGGACGGTGGCGCTGTTCCCGGCGTCGACGCAGGCCCGCCGCCGAGCGGTCGCGTGCCGGTCTTCGTCGCGCAGGGTCACGCGGGCCGCGTCGTGCGGAGCTGCGACGGCGGCGAGACCTGGATCGACGACACCAGCCACGACGACGCGATCCGCTGCTTCACGGACGGATTCGACTGCGATCACCACCCCGGCGCCGGCAAGGGCATCGTCTACGGGCGCGATCACTTCTTCGCGACCTTCGGCTGGGGCCCGCCGGGCGGCGTGTTCCGCAGCACCGACGCGGTGACCTGGGAGCCGCTCCTCGAAGAGACGACCTTCGGTGGCATCGCGGTCGGCACCGAGTCGCTCGTCGCCGCCGCCCGCACCGCGCGTCGCTCCACCGACGAAGGAGACTCGTGGTCGAACGTCGAGACGAGCCTCGAAGGTTGGAACGTGCGCCGTAGCGCGTGGCTTCCGGTTCCGGGGGGCGAAGGGCTCTTCGTGATCGTCGGCGACGGCGACGGCGGGCCGGACATCGTGGTCAGCGACGACGGCGGCCTCACCTGGGATCACCCGACCTTTCCGAAGGGCACCTGCGGCAACGGCGTGCAGTCCGAAGGAGGCATCGTCTTCGGCAACGGCACGATCGTGATCGTCGGCGGCGACGGGAACGCGTGCCGCTCCACCGACGGCGGCGCGAGCTTCACGTCGTCGCGCGTGGCCGAAGGCATCGGTAGCCAAGCGGTCTTCGACGGCGAGCGCTTCTGGGTTTGGTCGCGTGGCAGCGCCTACCGCAGCGCGGACGGTGCGAGCTGGGAGCGCGTGGCGACCACGCCGAACGACGTCGAGCCCGGACCGGTCGCGTACCACGCCACCCTCGGTCGCTTCGTCGCGGTGCGCGGCGGTTGGCAGACTTGGTACGACCGACAGGTCTTCTGGCACAGCGAGGACGGCGTGACGTGGACGGTCGCGTCGTCGTTCCGTGGTGGTCACCCGATCCGCTTCGTGACCGAAGGTTGGGCCCCCGAGAGCGCGAGCTGTTCGGCGGAGTGAGGCGAGGTCCGCTCGACGGACGCAAAAGGCGACGCGGTCGGCGCGCGCGCGAGAGGAAGCTGCGGGCCCATCGCCGAAAACGCTCCGCCGACTCTGCGTGATGGGCGGAGAGACGGCAGACGTCCACGAGCGGTTCAGTCCCAACGCGCGAGGTACGCCGCGAGGCTGCTCGGGCGTGAGCGTGTCGGTCCCCGGATGCGGCGCGTGGCCTTCGCAGCCTTCCAAACGCGGTAGATCACGACGATCTCCCGCGGTGCCGTCACGCGGTCTCCGCAGCACCACGGAGGGGCTCTCGGAGCGAGCTCGGAACCGGTGAGCGCCGAGTGAGCACCTCGGGAGCCGCGGACGCGACCCTCGTCGTGGTACTCGCGACGACGCGTCGCGCGCTCGCGACGGGGAAGTCGGCGGCTGACCCTGCCGACCCGAGCAAGAACCGTTCAGGTCGTCTCGGAGCGCGCGAGACGGGGAGATCTCTCATGAATCGCACGTTCCGACTGCTGCTCGTCTCGACTTTGCTCCTGTCGCTCTTCGGATGTGGATCGGAGGCGGAGACGCCCGCGAGTCCGACACCCGAGACGCCCACCGCCGAGACCCCCACGCCCGAAGCGCCGCCGCCGCCGCCTCCAGAGCCCGCGGGTCCTTGCCCGACCACCAACGCGCTCACCATCCAGAACGGCGCGCAGAGCCCGAACCTCGAAGGGGTTCCGGCCGCGTTCGCGCCGACGATGGCGTTCGCGAACGTCTCCTTCGGCTCGAACCTCAGCCTCGCCCTCACGACCTACACCATCGAGCGCGGACAGTTCGGCCTGTCCGTGCCGACGGGCAACCCCACCGTGCCCGAAGGGGGCCTGATCTTCCGGATGGAGCTCTCCGCGTCGCCGCTCGCGGCGGGTGAGTACACCGAAGCAGGCGGCGCCGCCGGGCGCGTGACGGGATCGTCGCTGTATCACAGCCGCGGCCGCATCCTCCCATTCGCCACGCACAAGCTGATCGTCACGGAGCTCACCGACGATCACGTCTGCGGAGAGCTGGTCGCCGAGGGCGACGGACCGGCGGTGGTGGGTCGCTTCCGCGCCGACATCCCCGCTCGCTGAGCGGCCGCGGCCGCGCTCGCCTCGTACCCCCGTTGCGCCGCGTCGGGGGTACGCGGTGGACGGTCGAGGCCGATCGCACGAACCCTCCACATCGCTTGCTTCGGCACGGCGCTTTCGGTTAGCTCGCGGTCCACGAAGGGATCGCCATGCAGCAACCCCAGCAAGCCCCGATGCAGCCGATGCAGGCGCCGCAAGCGCCGATGGGCGCCCCGGCCGGGCCGACGCCCGCGCACCAGATCACGCACGGACCCTCGTTCGCGATGCTCCGCGTCGACCTCCAGCCCGGCCAGACGATCGTCGCCGAGGCCGGCTCGATGGTCGCGCGCCACTCGAACGTGCACATGGAGGTGAAGATGAACGCTTCGCCCTCCGCCGGTCTGTGGCAGAAGATCAAAGCGTTCTTCATCGCCTTCATTCGGAAGATCGTCGGCGGTGAGACCTTCTTCGTGAACCACTTCTCCGCCGCACAGGGTGGCTCGGTTTGGGTCGCCCCCACCCTCGCGGGGGCGATCACGCACCGCCGCATGCAGGGCGAGACGCTCACGCTCTCCACCGGCGCGTTCCTCGCGAGCTCCGGCCCGCTCGAGACCTCGCTGAAGTTCGGGGGCCTCAAGAGCCTGCTCGCGAAGGAGGGCGCGTTCTTCCTCCAGGTCAGCGGTCACGGCGACCTCTGGTTCAACAGCTATGGCGGCATCCACGCGATCGACGTCAACGGTCCGTTCATGATCGACAACGGACACCTCGTCGGCTTCGAAGGAAACCTCACCTACACCATCCGCTCCGCCGGCGGAGGCGCGATGGGCTTCCTCGCCTCGGGCGAAGGCCTGGTCTGCGAGTTCAACGGTCAGGGGCGCGTCTACGTGCAGTCGCGCAACCTCGGCTCCCTCGTCGGGTGGCTCTCGCCGCTCCTCCCCTCCTGAGCGAACGAGAGGCCCAACGATGCAGATCGACGTCGCATACCGTCCCGCCCAAGCCATGGCGCGCGTGATCCTCGCGCCGGGCGAATCCATCCGCGCCGAGTCGGGCGCGATGGTGGGCATGTCCACCAACGTCCAGATGCAGACCGGCGCGACCGGCGGCATCATGAGCGGTTTGAAGCGCATGTTCGGAGGAGAGTCGTTCTTCCAGAACACCTTCACCGCCCAAGGCGGCGCCGGCGAGGTGCTCCTCGCGCACTCGCTCTGCGGCGACATCGTCCCGCTGGAGATGACCCAAGCGGGGTACTTCATCCAGAGCGCGAGCTACATCGCGAGCTCTCCCTGGGTTCAGTGCGACACCAAGATCGGCGGGTTCCGCAGCTTCTTCGCCGGGGAAGGCGTGTTCGTCCTCAAGGCCACCTCGCCTCAGCCGGGTCAGGTGCTGGTCGGCGCCTTCGGGGGCATCCAGGAGCTGCTCTGCGACGGAAACATGGTGATCGACACCGGTCACCTCGTCGCCTGGGACGCGACCCTCGAGTACAGCGTCGGCAAGAGCGCGGACGGTTGGCTCGCGAGCTTCTTCAGCGGCGAAGGCCTCGTCTGTCACTTCCGAGGCCAAGGGCGCATCTGGATTCAAACGCGAAACCCGCAAGAGTACGGCACGACCGTGGGTCGCATGTTGCCGCCGCGGCAGGGGTGAGATCATGCGCTACGAGCTCCTCGACAAACCCGATTTCGGCATGGTTCGCGTGGGCTTCGATCAGCCCGGCGAGCAGCTCCTCGTCGAGTCGTCCGCCATGGTCGCGCGGCACTCGGCGATCGAGATGAAGACGCAGCTCCAGGGCGGCTTCCTGGCCGCGGCCAAGCGCAAGATGCTCGGCGGCGAGAGCCTCTTCCAGAACACCTTCACCGCGACGCAGCCGGGCCAGGAGCTCTGGCTCGCGCCGAGCGCCGAAGGCGACGTGCTCGCGCTCGACATGAACGGCACCTACGAGGTGATGCTCAACAGCGGCGCCTACCTCGCCGCGTCGCCGAGCGTGACCCTCGACACCAAGTGGGGCGGCGCGAAGGGCTTCTTCGGCGCGGGCCTCTTCCTCCTCAAGTGCAGCGGCCACGGCCCGCTCTTCTTCAGCTCGTACGGCGGCATCCACGCGGTCGACGTCGGCCCGGGCGGCTACGTCTGCGACAACGGCCACATCGTCGGCTTCACCAGCGGTCTCAACTACACGGTGACGAAGGTCGGCGGCCTCAAGTCGCTCTTCCTCGGCGGTGAAGGTCTGGTGTGTCGCTTCGAAGGTCAGGGTCGCCTGTGGATGTCCACGCGCAACGCCAACAGCCTCGCCGCGTTCCTTCACCCGTTCCGGCCGGTGAAGAACAACAACTGAACCCGCGAACGAGCGGAGCGCAGCGGGCTTCGCTTCACGTCGGAGCTCGCGTGGGTGCTCGCGACGGGCTTCGTCTCGTCGGTGCGGTCGTGATCGCGCTCGTCGCAGCGGCGGCCTCTGCGCAGGCGCCGCCGAACGAAGGCGGACGCGCCGCGGGCACGAACGCCGCGGGCACGAACGCCGCGGGCACGAACGACGCAGGCACGAACGACGCAGGCACGAACGACGCAGGCACGAACGACGCAGGCACGAACGCCGCGGGCCCGAACGCCGCGGGCACGAACGCCGCGGGCCCGAACGCCGCGGGCCCGAACACGGAAGGAATCGACGCGGGCGCCGACGCTCACGCCGCGAACGCCGACGGCCACGACGCGAGCGAGCCTCCGCCGGACCCCTCCTCCGCCGCTCCCGACGGGGCACGGCCTACCGGTTTTTCCGTGCTCGGAACCCTCGTCGACGCGGTCACGGTCGTGGCGACGGGCGGCGTCAGCGGCGAGATCGCCACCGCCGTCTGCGACTCGGAGATCACGCTCGACCCCTCGGAGCTCGCGACCCGCGACGTCTGGGGCGGGCTCGGCGACGACGTCTTGGTCGTCGACACCGGCGGCCTCTTCGCGCGTCACGGCGTCTCGCGTTGGCTCGCCGAGCACCGCCCGACCGAGCTCGCCCGACTCGCGCGCGCGCTCGGCTACCACGCGCTCGCGGTGAGCCAAGCGGACCTCGGCGACGAGCGCGCGTTGCTCCTCACGCGCGCACGTGCGCTCCGGCGCGTCGGCATCCCGATGGTCGCCTCGAACCTTCGCTGCGGCGCCACCGCCTCCGAGGTCTGCGACGCGCTCCTCGACGGCTCCGACGGCGTCCCGCTCGCGACCCGCGGCGCCGAGCGCGTGGCCTTCTTCGCGTACCTCGATCCGCGCGCGACCACCCGCATGGCCGACGACCGCGTGACGGGTCTGCGCATCGAGCCCATCGCGGCGGCCCTCTCGCGCGACGTCCGCGCGGCGCGCGCGCGGGGTGCCACGCTGGTGCTCGCGTCGATCGATCTCGGCTCCGGCGCCACGGGTGCGGCGCAAGTCCTCGAGCTCGTCTCCGCGCTCGACGACGACGCCAAGCCCGACCTCGTCTTCTCGTCCGAGGCGGGCGGCAACCCGCTCTTCGCGCGCCCCGCGACCTTTCGCCCGGCCGTCGTCTCCGCGCCGTATCGAGGCGCGGTCGAGCTCCGCATCCGGCGCGACGTCTTCACCGAAGGTCTCGACGTGCTCGCGGTCCCGAGCGAGAAGTCGGTCACCGCGTTGCCCTTCGCGGAGCTCGTCGAGCACGTGGGCGTCGACTACTGCGACGCGCTCGGTGCCCCGCTGCCCGGTGCGCGCCTCGACACCACGCGTACCCTCGACGCCGAAGCGATGGCGAGCCTCGCCGCGGGTGTGCTCCGCGAGCGCGCGAACGCCGACGTGGCGGTCCTCAACCTGCCGACCGTCGATCGGCGCTGGCACCCGCCCCGCGACGACGCGCTCAGCGCGAGCGACGTGAACGTCGCGATCCGTTACGACGAGCCGCTCGTCGCCGCGACGGTCCCGGGCGCTTGGATCGCGGCGCTGGCGGGTGTGCGTGCGGGCAACGCGAACCTCGTCACGCTCGGCCTCGAGCCCGCGACACCGACCCTCCCCGTGCGTGTGCACGGAAGACCGCTCGAGCCCGCGGCGCACTACCGCGTGGTGACCAACCGCTTCCTCGCGCGCGGCGGCGACGCCGTTCTCCCCGCGCTTCCCGCCGGCATCACCTGGGAGCCGGTCGGCGGGCCGGGCGTGCGCCAGAGCGTGCTCGAGTTCCTCTCCGAGCCCCGCGCCGACGATCCCCGCGACGCCCTCGCCGATCCCTCGCAGCGCGTCGAGTGGCAGCTCCGCGCGCAGGTCGACCTCACCTTCACCGGGTCCGCCATCCGCGACGCGGGCGACTACCGCGAGGGCCCGCTCGTCAACGCGCGCCAGCTCCAGTTCGGCCTCGCGACCCAGCTCGCGTGGAACGCGCTGCACCCCCGCGCGGCGTGGGAGAACAGTCTCAACACCACGTACACGCTCGCCGCGACCGCGACGACGGACGGCTTCGACGAAGGCACCGATCAAATCCTCTACCGCACGAGCGGCAACTACCGCGGCTTCCGCGATCGCCGCGACGCGCTCTACGTGCCCGACCTCTTCGCGGAAGGTCTGCTCCGCACCGAGCTCACGAGACAAGACCCCCGCGTCGTCACCCTCGACGACGGAACGATGGAGACCCAGCCGGTCGCGCACTTCCTCACCGTGCGCTTCACGGGCGGTCTGCAGTGGCGCCTTCGCCCGCAGCTCCGCGTGCGCGCGCTCGGCGGTCTCGAGCTCCTCGACGCGCTCGACGACGATCTGCGCGTCGCGCTCGGCGGCTACGGCGCGCAGTTGATCGTCGATCCCTGGATCCTCCTCGGCGCCGCGCCGCGCACCCTGACCACGCAGCTCACCGTCGACTGGTTCGCGAGCGATCCCGGCGGCCGCAACCGCCACCTCGTGCAGGGCCTCTTCGACGTGAAGATCCAGCTCACGCAGCTCTTCGCGCTCAGCTTCAACGTCACGCTCTACGGCCTCAAGACGCGCGTCCTCGTCGACGAACGCTACGAGTCGCGCCCCTTCGCGTTCGCCTTCCAGACCAACGCGGGCCTACGCGTGTCGTTCGTGGGCCGCCGCGCGACCCATTGAGCCCCGAGCGCGACCCGCCGTCCTCGTCGTCTTTCGAGGTACTCACCGTCCTTGACCAAGACCGCCCCTCGGCGCACGACCGCGCGATGAGCGCGCGACCCGGATCGAAGCGGACCCCTGCGACGCGAGGCGGACGTTCTGCGAAGCAGGCCGATGCCGCACGGCCCGAGGGCAAGCGGAGCGACGGTGCCCCCGAGAGCTCACGCTCCGGCGCCCGACCCGCGCGCTCCGGCGCGCGTACACCCGTCGTCACCGAGCCCACCGAGCCGACCCTCGCCGCCGTGGTGCGCGAGCGCCTCGGCGAAGGCACGACCTGGAGCGCCGCGCGCGACCTCGTGCGCAGCGGGCGCGCGTTCGTCGCCGGCGAGCAGGTCACCGATCCCGCGCAGCGCGTGAGCCCGGGCGTGGTCACCGTCGACCTCGAGGCGCCGCGCATCCGACGCGGCGTGCTCCCCGAGGACGCGCTCGTGCACGTCGATCGCCAAGTCGTCGTGGTCGCCAAGCCGGCTGGGCTGCTCACGGTTCCCTACGACGCCAACGATCGCGACACCCTCGTCGATCAGCTCCGCGCCGCGCTGCGCCGCCGCGACAAGGCCCGCGCCGGCAAGCGCTACGACCCCGAGGTCGGCGTCGTGCATCGCCTCGACAAGGGCACCTCGGGCCTGCTCGTCTTCACGCGCACCGTCGCGGCCAAGCGCCACCTCGGCCAACAGTTCCGCGCGCACAGCGTGCAGCGCACCTACCTCGCGCTCGTGCACGGCGTCCCGTCGCGCGCGACCCACGACACGATCCTCGTCGCGAACCGCGGCGACGGATTGCGCGGCACCTTCGGGCGATTCCGTCCCGGCAAGGGCAAGCCGCCGCCGGACTCCCGCCGCGCGATCACCCACGTCGACGCGGTGCTCCCGCTCAAGGGCGTGTCGCTCGTCGCGGTGCGCCTCGAGACGGGGCGCCAGCATCAGATCCGCATCCACCTCGCGGAGGCGGGTCATCCCCTGGTCGGCGAGAACGTCTACATCCGCGACTACCAAGGCCCCCGCGTGGAGGCCGCGCGCCCGCTGCTCCACGCGGCCGAGCTCGGCTTCGTGCACCCCGGCGACCACGGCGACGACGAGGGGCCGGGCGGCGCACCGCGTCACTTCCTGCTCGAGCCGCCGCCCGACTTCATCGAGGCGCTCCGCCGCGCCGGCGGTCGCGCGGACGCGTGGCGCACGCTCCTCGCCGAACGCCCGCCCCGTCGCCCCCGCGCGATGCGTCGCGACGACGACGACGACGATTGACCGCCGACCCGACCGCCGACCCACGTGGTCGTGAGCGTGGTCGTGGACGTGTGGTCGTGGTCGGCGACGTGAACGAGGCCGCTCGTCTCGCGTCCACGTCTACGGTCTCGCGCGTGCTCTCGCACCGACGAGCGACGCGCGAATCACCCACCGAAGCGGGTGAATCGCTCAAGGCCCGAAGCGCAACGTATACGCGTACCGCACGTCGCCCCCGCTCGGGCGCGTCCCTCGCATCGTGCTCGCCGCGCGCTCCACGCAACGCGCGAACGCGACGTCGCCGATCTGCTGCTGCTCGATCGTCACCCGCTGGATCCGCCCCGAGGCGTCCACCGTCCACGCGAGGATGATCGTCCCCGTCTCGAGCGCCTCGCGCTCCACGAAGTCGCCGTAGCACTGCGCGATGCGC
>JALOQC010000214.1 GCA_025453555.1 Myxococcota bacterium
CGTGCCGCTGCACCCCGTCTCGTCCGCGCGACAACACCACTCCACGCCCGGCGCGCGGCGGCCCGAGGCGCTCAGGAGCGTGATCGTGAGCGCGCGCGCCCCGTCGACCGTGACGTCGGCTTCGAGACGATCGTCGTCGCCGTCGAAGACGATTCCGGGGTGCCCACCGAGCGCGTCCGCGACCCAGCGCGGGCCTCCGGCCACCCGTCGCGCCGAGGCCCCGACGCCCGACCACGCGCGCACCACGTCGCCGTCGCGCTCGACGCCTTCGTGGGCGTCGTAGAAGACGACGAGGCCGTCGAGCGGCAACGTGGCCGTTTCGCAGTCGACGACTCCCTCGCTTCCCCCGTCTCCTGCGGCGTCCAGCACGTCGTCGCCGCTCGGCGCGTCCTGGAGGACGCCGACGTCGACGAGATCCACGTCGGAATCCACGGCCCGTGCGGCGTCATGTGCAGCGGCGCGTTGTCCCGCGTCGCGACCCGCATCGCGCGCCTCCTCCGTGGAGTGCAGCGTGCCGACGCACGCCGTGAGCACGAGCAACGAGCCGAGCCGGACCATCGAGGCACCTCCACGTCGTCTTGTCCACGAGCGCCCGGGCGCTTCACGGGAGGGCGAAGAAGATCCGTCACCGCGTCGCTGGCGGCGTTCGTGCTGCTGGTGACGTCGCTCGGGCGGCAGGCGAGCGCGCAGACCGCGGCCGACGTCGACCTGCGCTGGACCCGCGCGGAGGGGGTCGAAGGCTGTTGGGGACAGCCGGAGGTCGAGGACGCCGTGCGCGCCCAGCTCGGGCGCGATCCCTTCGGACGGGGCGCTCCGCGGGTGCTCGAGGCGCAGGTGAGCGCCGTGCCGGGAGGGGTGGAGCTGCGCGTGGTGGAGCGCACGGCGGACGGAGAGGTCGTCGGCCGGCGAGCGCTGCGCGCGACGAGCTGCGACGAGCTCGGGCCCGCGAGCGCGCTCGTCGTGGCGGTGGTGATCGACCCACGCGGCGTGCTCGCGACGGAGCCCGCGCCGGATCCGGACGTCGAACCGGAGCCCGCGCCCGAGCCGCCATCGGAGCCCGAGACTGCCCCCAGACCAGAGCCCGCGCCGTCCCCGACCGCGCTGGAGGCGTTCGTCGCGCTCGGGCTCCGCGCCACCGGCTTGCCCGATCCGAGCGCACGCGTCGCGACGGGGCTCGGCTGGAGCCCGGCGCGGCACGTCACGCTGCGGCTCGAGCTCGCGTTCTCCCCGGACGCGAAAGACGCCGACGTGGGTGCGGGTTCCGTCGACCTCGACCTCGGAGTCTGCGCGACGTCCGAGGGCGCGCTCGTCCTCGGCGGCTGCGTGCGTGGCGGCGCGTCGCTCGTGCACGCCTATCCGAGAGGGCTGGAGCCGGTCGAGCCAGGAGTGCGAGTGCACGGCCGGCTCGGCCTGTCCGCGCTGCTCGGCGTGCGGCACCGTCGGTTCTTCGCGGAGCTCGAGCCCCTCGCGACGTGGATGCCCCCGCGCACCCGCTACCGCGTGATCGAGAGCGGGCGCGTGCTCTGGCGCTCGCCGACGATCGAGCTCGCGGTTCAGGTGCGGGTCGGGGCTCGGTTCGGGCGGTGACTCGAGGTGCGTGACGACGCGCTCTCGATGACGGTCCCGAGAGGATCCACGCGACTGGCTAGGCGTGCTCCTTCGTGAGCCTCGGCATCGCCGAGCGGGCTCGGCGCGGGTCGAGCGAGGAGCCGCGAGGCCGCGTCATCGGACCGAATCTGCGTTCGTCGGCAACCTTGGACATCGACGCCGTGAAGGGCTTCGTGCCCTGCGGCCAAGAGACTTCGTGTTGGTCGTACCACGTCCGGGACGTCACCTCGTAGGCATGTCGAACGAGCCGGGACGCGTGTGGGTGACGGTCTCCGAGGCCGCCGCGATCCTCGGCGTCAGCACCAAGACGCTTCGGCGATGGGATGCCGAAGGCAAGCTGACCCCCCATCGCCACCCCACGAACGGCTACCGGCTCTACGACCGCGACGAGGTGGCGGGCGTGGCGACGCGCGTCGGTCGTGGCACCTCCTCGCACGCGCTCTTCGAGGAGCGCCGCGAGGCGCTCGAGCGCCTCGATCGTGCGCGCGCGCAGCGGCCGCGGTGCATCACGCTCTTCGGGGTCGCCGGGGTCGGCAAGTCGACCGTCGCCGCGGCGTTCGCGGCCGAACGTGGGCCTTCGGTGGTGGTTCGCGCGGAAGGGCTCGAGCCCGACGTGCTACGTCGACGTGTCCTCGACGCGGGCGGTGAGCTGCAAGGCGCGGGTCTGTTGGTGGTCGACGACGCCGATCGCGACGACGTGCCGTGGGGCGAGCTCTGCGACGCGCTGCCCGACGCGGTCGACGTTCTGCTCGTCCGCCGGTTGCCCCTCGACGTTCGGGGAGAGCACGGGGTCGCGCTGACCCCGCTCGCGACGGAAGCCGTCGACGCGATCGCGCGTCGCGCCCAGGCCACGATGCCCGAGGTGGCGCGGCTCCTCGGGCTGCCCGCCTGCGTCGAGCGTGGTCTGCTTCGCTCGCGGGCGTCGGGTCGAAGCCCCTCGCCGACCTCGGCCGAGCAGGTCCCGTCGGAGCTCGTCGAACGAGTTCGGAGCCACCTTCCCGAGTCGGTCCTCCGGGTGCTTTCGGTCCGCGACGACCGCCCGCAGTCTCACGATCCCTCGGCGCGCCTGCTCGCGGCCCGCTTGGGGCTCCTCGCCGCGGACGGCTCGCCCTCCGCGCTCGGGGAAGCCTGCGTCAGTGGACGCGCGTCGTTCGTGACCAGCACCGAGGTGCTCGAGCCCTCGTCCTCGCGCCGTTGGGAGCAGCTCGACCGCGATCCGGCGTTCGAGTTGTGGTCGTCGGCCGAGCCCACGACCGCGGCCCATCGCGTCGCGCACTGGCGCCGCTTGGGTCAGCTCCGTCGCGCGCGCTCCGAGCTCGTGAGGGCCGTCGCCCACACGGAAGACCTCGGCGACGCCGACATGCTCGCGCAGGTCTGGCTGGAGCAAGGGGCCCTCGCGGCGGCGAGCGGCGGGGAGGAAGCCGAAGGCGTGCTCGGCGCCGCACACGTGATGTTGGAGCGCTGCGGTCGTCACGAGGACGCCGCGCTGGCGCTCGGCCATCTCGCGCGCGTGCTCTTCGCGAAGCGGTGTTTCGAGCGCGCGGAGCGCACGGCGCTGCGTTGGCATGCGACGGCCTGCGCGCTCGACCTGCGACGCCAGCGCGACGACGCGCTCGCGCTGCTCTCGCTCGCCACGTACCGCCGACACGGAAGCATCGACGCGCTGCGTCGTTACGTGGACGCGCTCGCGACGGAGGAGAGCTACGGGGCGTGGTGGGAGGCGCTCGAGAGGCGCGCGCGGCTCGTCGACGTGTTGATCGATCGCGGCGAGCACGCGACCGCAGTCCCCCACGTCGCGCGCGGGCGCGAGCTCTCGGAGCACTTCGATCACCTCGCCTTCGCCGCACGATTCGAGCGCGCCGAGGCGATGATCGCGCTGGACTCGGGCCAGCCGCTCACGCGCCGCGCGGTCCCGGACGCCGACACCATCGGCGTGCTCGAGCACGCGCGCGCGCAAGTGACGCTCGCGCTCGGTTTCGCGCCCGCGCGTTGGTCGCTGGCCGAGGCTCCCTTCGAGGCCGCCTCGCGTGCGTACGCGCTGGCTGGAGACCGCGAGCTCTCCGTCGCGTGTCATCGGTTCGCGGTCGTCGCGCGGGTGCTCAGCGGCGGGCGCAGCGAGTCGCCGCGACTCGGGCCGAACGGGCGGTGCGCGACCTTGGCGCTCGAAGCCCTCAAGCTCGCCGAGCGCCGACCGGGTGCTCCGGCGCCGCGACGACACCGCACCTGGGATGCGCTCGCTTCGCACGACGTGCTCGCGCGTGTCTTCGCGCGTTTGGTGTTGGCGGTGGAGCGCCGGCGCGAAGTGGCGGGTCCCGCGGTGACGCGGAAGTCGGGCGAGTGGCGCATCGACGACGGACGACTCGACCTTCGAAGCACGCCCCAGCACGAGCTCGCGCTCTCGGCGATCGCCGCCGGCGCCCGCACCGTGGTCGAGCTCGGTCGAGCGCTCTGGCCCGACGCTTCCACGCGTGTCGCCACGGCGCGCGCGCGTCGTCTGGCCGAGGACGTCGTTCGGCTCACACAGGGCGCCGTCGGGCTCGACGACGACGCGCGGGGTGTCGCGATTCGGTGGTGCGAGCCCGACACGCACACGCCGACGTCCGCGGATCGCCGTGGCACGATGTCGGGGTGAGCGACGCCCTCTCTCGACGTGACGCGGCTCGAGCTCTCGGGGTCAGTGAACGAACGCTGGGCCGCTGGATCGAGGCGGGACGGCTCGAGGCCCGCGACGAGGGGATCTCGAAGGGTGTCTCGATGGCTTCGTTCGAGGCGCTCGCGCTCTCTCGCGCCCGCGACCGTCTGGTCGGACCGCCGGAGGCCGTCCGGGAGGCCTGGAACCGACTGACCGAGCATCCGTGCGTGGTGGTTCGTGGCGAGGCGGGTCGAACGACGCTGGACGACGTCGGACGAACGTTCGCGCACGCCATCGTCGTGGACGCGCGCATCTGTCGCGAGGCCTGGCAGGTCGCGCTCGCCGTCGCGTCGGCGATGGGCGCTCCGGTTCGCCGCGACCTGGTGGAGGCGCTCGTCGAGAGCTTTCGCGCGCAGGCGCCGACGTTGCTGCTGTTCGACGCCCGAGGTGCCCGAGCCGACGCGCTGCAGGAGTGTCTCGCGACGTGGCGTACGTGGGGTGTGCGGGCGCTCGTGCTCGTCGACGACGGGTGGTCCGGATACCCCTCGGTGCGAGCCTCGGAGCCTGGTGCCTCCGCGGCCGTCGTCGAGTCGTCCGAGGTTCGCGACCTCCTGGACGCGCTCTCGCTCTTCCCGAACGGGGCCACCACCGACGAGCTCGCCACGTTGCTCGAGCTCTCCGACGTCGAGGTCGCGTTTCGACTCCGCGACCCGGCGGCGCGTCTCGTCGTGCGTTCGTCGAGGGGCGACGGAGGAGCGCTGCGGCACCGCGTCGAGTCGAGCACGCGCGACGTGACACGCTACCGACGTCGGCACGCGCGGCTCCGCGCGCGATGGGCGAGTCGCGCGACCCCGGCCGAGCTCCTCGCCCACTGGGCCGAGCTCACGGAGATCGTGCGCACCACGTCACCGAAGCTCCGGCTCCGCCTCGCCACGCAATGCGCGTGGGCGGCCGAACGGATCTTGCCGACGGAGGCGGTGGACGGCCTCCTCGTCGCCGCGCTCGAGGCGGAGGGCACGGAGGTCGCGACCCTGCGACGGCTCCGCGCGATGGTCCTCTGCGCGCGCGCGAGCTTGCACGTGAAGCGTGGCGACGAGACGAGCGCACGACGCGCGGTGGACGGCGCGCTGCGGCACGCGGAGTCGATCGGCGACGCCAAGTGGATCGCGAGCGCTCGTCTCCGGCGGGCGGAGCTCGACCTGCGGCTGCATCGGGTCGATGCGCGGACCACCGCAGATCTCGAGAACGCCAAGGAGCGCGCCGCGCTCGCGCGGGACCGCATCACGGCCTGGATACTGCTCGGAAACGCGGCCATCGGTCCCGGTCGCCTCGCCGACGCGGAGGCGGCGTACTCTCGCGCGCTCGTCGCGACCCGCCGCGTGATCGCGCCGCGCGAACGACACGTCGCGCTCGGAAACCTCGCGTTGGTGGCGATGCTCGACGGCCGTCCGCAGCGCGCGGTCGAGCTGCTGCCCCAGGCGCTACGCGCCCACGACGCGGAGTGGGATCGACTCTCCGCGCTCTACGTCGCCTTGAACCTCGCCATCGCACACGTGGACCTCGGAGCGCACGCGCGAGCCGACGAGGCACTTCGCGACGTGTTTCGACGGATCGGCCGGACCGGTCATCGAGCGGCGCGGCCGGCCGCGTTGCTCACCCTCGGCTTTTCCCGTCTCGATCGGACGAATCCGTCGGCTCACCGGGTCTTCGACGCGGGGATCCGTCAGGCGCCCGAAGGAGGCTTGGACGAAGGCTGCCTGCGCATGGGTCTCGGTCTCGCGTGGGTCGACGACCCGGCGCGCGCGGGGGCCGAGATGCGTCGCGCCCGCGAGTGCCTCGAGCGCGCGAGACACCGCTACGCGAAGGTCGCGGAGGCGTGGGAAGCCGCGTTCTTCGGTCATCCCGTTCCGCCACCTCCGGTCGATGCGTCGACCCGCGACACCGCGGCGATCGAGCTCGCGGCGAGCTTCGCGGCCGGTGCGTGTGCCCCCGATGCGCTCACACGCGCGCTCGAGTCGCGCTCGGTGCTCGTGCGGTGCGCGGCGCGCGCGGCGACGCCACGGGCCGACCGGAGCTCGCTCTCGTGGGCTCCCGACGGATCGTCCTTCGTGCGCGACGGACGGCGCGTGTCGCTCGGCGCCAAGCGCATCCCTCGACGCCTCCTCCGCGCCCTCGGGGAGGCCGGCGATCGCGGCTGCTCCCTGCAGGAGCTCTACGACGCCGGCTGGCCCGGCGAACGTCTGCCGCTCGAGCGAGCACGCCATCGCGTACACGCCGCGCTCGGGGTGCTGCGACGCGCGGGGCTCGAGGGTCGCCTCGTCCTCGACCCCGACGGCCGGCACCGCTTGCGCTGATCTGCGACCGTCGGTCACGGCTCCCGTGCGCCTGCCCTCGACGGACGCCGAACGGCCGGTCACGGCGGGCGCGATCGTGCGTTCGAGTCCTCACTCGTCGCGTGCCCGCGCGAGGCGTCTCGCTGACCAGGGTCGTCCAGGGTTCGGGCTCCTCGTGAGCGGGGCCTGGAATCCGACGAAATCCCCACGATCACAGGGCGATTCGGGTGGCACGAGAGCTGCTCTGTCACCCGGCATGACGCGCTTCACCACGTTCGTTGCGTGCCTCGTCGGTCTCTGCGCCTGCGACCCCGCCACGCTGAGCGGTACGACGCTCGGTCCGGACGACGGCGGCGCGACCCCGACCGACGACGCCGGGCCGACCGACCTCGTGGCCGACGGGGGCGTCGAGCCCGAGCCGGAGCCCGAGCCGCCGGTCTGTCCGGAGGGCTCGACGTACTATCGCCAGCGTCAGCCCCTCCGCATCGAGCTGCCCGCGTCACGTGAACATCCAGGGCTCCACGAGGGCGCGCTCGGTGTCGCGCTCGACGAGAACTTCGAGCCCTTCTTCATCGGAAGCCCGAACGAGTCCTCGATTCTGGCCATCCCTGCGGGCTCCCGGAAACGTGGAGAGCGCGAAGACACCATCACGATCCAGGCCGGAGAGGTTCGCTCCGAGCGTCAACACCGAGCGCACCTCGGCTTCTTCTTCCTGAGCGGCCGCCGCTCGGAGTACAGCGAGCACAACTTCGCGTACTTCCGCGCAGAGCAGGTCGTCCGAACGTTCCGCCTCGACGAGTACCGCCGCATCGATCCCGCGAAGGTCCCCCCGGGAGCCGTCTGGTACCTGGAACAGGTCCGCACCGGTCACGGAATCTACGCGCTCTTCTCCCGACACCGTTCGGGCTTCGGCTCCGGTTTCGGTGTTCGGCTCGGGGCGTGGGGCTCGGGAAGCCTCGACGACTTCGCGGGCACCGAAGGCCTCGAAGCGCAGCTCGAGGCGCGCGGAATGCAGCCTCGCGACGGCATCTTCCGCTACGCGCGATCGGCGGAGGAGATGCTCGCCGCATACGAAATCGGGGAGGAGGTGCCTCTCACTCTGGTGCTCTCGTCGATCCCGGAGCGCTGCGTGCCCGCCGATGGCGTGCGTCCATGGCTCAACCTCCTGCGAGCTCGCGTTCGTTTTCTTGCTCTTCACATCGACAAGGATGGTGGTCGAGCGCCCGACTGGTTCATCGACGTTCACTGTGAGCTCGACGGTCGGGTCATCGACCTTCCTCCTCAGATTCGGAACCAGCACTTCCCGCGTGCCATCGTGGACAACTCGTACGAGTTCGTGAACACGAACGTGCTGGACACCGGTGTGAGGGTTGGCGAGGTGTTGGCCTGCAACACGTCCGGAAGAAACTCGAGCGGCGCACGCATCGATCCCGCAGAGGTCCGCCTCACCATCCCAGACCCATCGACCTTCGTCGACGGTCAGTTCCGCCAGCACGGCCGCGTCCGCGCGCGCAACCACGACACAAACTACGAGCTCGAGTACGAGGTCACGCTTCAGGAGGTCGAGTGATGTCTTCCCGGCTCATGCAGACGATTCGTCTCCTTCTCACGAGCGTGGTGAGCGTCCTCGCGGCGTGCGCCACGGGAGGTGCGGAGAACGGCTCCAACCCCAACGCCTGCGGCGGGGTCGGCCAAGCGTGCTGCGCTCCGTCGACCGGCGAGAATCCGTGCGAGCGGAACACGCTCCAGTGTGAAAGCGAAAGTCAAACATGCCGACTTCGCGTGGGTGAAGGATCGTGCTCCGATTCTGATGATTGTTTCGGGACCGCCGAGTGCAATGCCGCCACCTCGCGCTGCTGCCTTCCCAACGGCGTGTTCTCGAACGATCCGACCTTGTGCTGCTCGGGATTCGCCGACCGCATGGGCGAGTGCACGGCATATCCGGAGCTGCCGACGAACTGCGGACGTGCGGACCTCGAGTGCTGCGATCTGTCCGAAGAAGTCGAAGATCTCGTGGGGTCGAGCTGCCCCGGAGAAGGAATCGGTGGTTCCGACAAGCTCCTCTGTGTACGAGGGTTCTGCTACGAGTGTGGCGGTCCCGGTCAGCGGTGCTGCAACGGCGCCTGCGAGCGAGGCTCGTGCGAGTTGGACCGCTGCGGCGACTCGGGACCCACCAACACCACGTGGTGCGACGAGGCTGGTGAAGCGTGTTGCCGCGGCGAGGACGGCACCGAGTCGTGCGCGGGCGGATTGAGCTGCGTCGATCGCCGCTGCTCGACGCGGGCGCCCACCGACGAGTGCGACCAGTACACGACGCGTGGCTGCGAGGCCTGCGCGGCAGGACGGACCTCGACGGGGCGCTTCTGCGGTTGGTGCGGCGATCGCTGCACGAGCGGCAGCGCGGTCGGCTCCACCGACGGCACGTGCACCCCGATGGCCGGCAACTGGATCGACTCGGTGACGCAGTGCCCGGCGCCTCGCTTCTGCTCGGAGATTCGTTCGTGTGGGACGTGCGCGGGCGGCAGCCACGGCCTCGACTGCGTGTGGTGCGATCGGCCGAGCGGCGGCGCGGCGCCGGGCTGCGTGGCAGCGAGCTCCAACACCTCGCCCGCCGAGCTGAACCTCGACGGCGGGATGATGGCGACGGAGCGTGAGACGACGCTCGAGGTGAGCGTCACCGGGGGCGGTTGTGTCGACGACGTCGTCCTGACGATCACGTCGCCCGCGACACGCACGGGCCTCACCTTCCAGATCACGCCCCCCGCGGGTGAACCGCGGAGCTCCTCCTCCGCCGCCGCCGTGACCCTGGACGGTGCGGGCACGGGGACGTCCACCGCGACTCGCGGCCGCAACGCGACGGGTGTCTGGAGGGTGCGGGTGTCTCGTCCCGCCGCCGCGGAAGGCACGACGCTCGAGGCGATCTCGATCCAAGGAACGCTCCGGGTCAACCGCGCGGCCTGCGCGAACCTGTGTGGTGCTGGCGAGTCGGAGGTGGTCCGTGACGCGGCGATGTGTCGTTGAGCTCGTGCTCGCGCTCTGCATCGGATGCGCGACCGACGAGGGCGCGGAGATCTGCGCGACGTCGGCGGGAAGCGAGCTGCGCGAGCCGGCGGACCGGCCCGTCGGATCCGCGACGAGCGCGATCGTGTCGGGTGCGATCTCGCCCCCGCCCGAGCTCGGGCTCGCCGAGGAAGACCTCGCGGCCGTCGCGCAAGTGCGGGTGGGACGTCGCGAAGGCGGCAGCGGGAGCTGCACCGGCACGCTGATCGCCCCCACGTGGGTCCTCACCGCGCGGCACTGCTTCGAAGACGATCGCCGTCGCATCGTGTTCGACGAGTCGCGGGTCAGCGCGTGCTTCGGGCGCGACCCGGACGAAGACGGTCGCTGCGCGTCGCCCGCGTTCCGCGCGGTCTCCGTCCAGTTTCGCCGCGACGCGGACCTCGCCCTCGTCGAGCTAGATCGCTCCGTCGTCGAGCACGCGGGGTTCCCGATTCGCCCGACGGGCATCACCGAGAGCGCGCCCGAGCTCGCCGAGGGGGATCGGCTCCTCGCGGCGGGGCGCGGAACCCAACGCGCGAACACCACCGAAGGCGTGGGCGAGCTCCGCTTCTCCGAGCTGCGCGTCACGAGCGCGAACGAGCGCTGGGTGCGTGGCCACGGCACCGGAGAGTCCGCGGACCTCGCGCACGGGCTCTGCAACGGAGACTCCGGCGGTCCGCTCTTCGCGAACGACGCCAGCGGCCGACCCCGCGTCGTCGCCGTCGTCACGCGCGGACCCATCGACAACTGCCTCGCCACGCGCGGTCGCGTCGACGAGTTCACCCGAGTCCACCCGTTTCGCTGCTGGATCGCCTCCTACGTGGGTGACCTCGACCCGGTCGACCCCGAGTGCACTCCCTTCGTCCCCTACTGCTTCGAAGGGGACGTGATCTCTTGCGTCGAGGGGCGCCTCGAGCGCACGCGATGCCCCAGCGGGATGCCCTGCGGAGCGCGGGTCGGTGGTCAGCCCAGCGGCTGCATGCCGCCGTCGGAGGACGTCTGTCGAGGCGTGGATGCGCGGGGCCTCTGCCAGGAAGACTGGCTGACGACCTGCCGAGACGGCGAGCTCCGACAAACGCATTGTGCGGGCGAAGGATTTTCGTGTGTGTACGACGAATCAGGGTTCGGGTCGTGTCATTCGACCGTCGAGTGAGCGTCAGGAGTCAGTCATGAAATACCGTTTGATCTTTTCGTTGATTTCGTCGCTCGGGATGCTCGCCTGCGATCGCGGAGCGCAGACGCCCTCGAGCCCCGACGGCGGTCCCCCCACTCCCACCACCGACGCCGGACC
>JALOQC010000635.1 GCA_025453555.1 Myxococcota bacterium
CGCGCACGCGAGCTGGAGCGCGCGCACGCCGCTCGCTTCTTCCGCGGAGACGGTGAAGCTCGCGCCGTTCAGATCGAGCTGACTGCTCAGCCGATTCGCGGGCATGTTCGGGAGCACGCCGAGCACGTGAGGTGCTTCGAGCGAAGGCGCGAAGACATCGCTCGAGGCTTCGGACCACGCAGTGTCTCCGAACGCTTCGCCCCAGGCTTTGCTGCGCCACCGCGCACCCCAACGAGCGATCTCCGGATCGCACCCGTAGCCGACGAAGACGCCCGTGCGCTCGCGCGGCAGCTCCAGGCCACGAGTCGCGTCGAGGGCCGCCGCGAGGAGCATCGTCTGCTGCGCGCTCGCCTTGCGCAGATCGTTCGGCGGGAAGCGCGTCTCGCCGAGTGGTAGCTCGATCGTGGTCGCGAGCGCGCTCTTCGCGTCGAGCGTCGCTTCGTCGCCCACGCGGTAGGCGCGCGCCACCACCACCACCTCGTCGCGACGCAGCGGGGCGAGCGCGAACACGCGCGACACCGACTCCTCCGGGGCCTCGACGATCAGGTGCGCGTCGTTGCCGCCGAAGCCGAAGGCGCTCAGCGCGGCGCGGCGCGGACCGTCCCACGCGCGCTCCGTCGCGAGCACCTCGAAACGCTCGCCGAGCGCGGCGCTCGCCCGATCGCTTCCACCGTCGAGCGGTGTGGGCGGGAGCACGCCGTGACGAAGCGCTTCCACCAGCTTCACGAGACCCGCGACGCCCGCCGCGGTCACCGCGTGGCCGAGGTTCGCCTTCAGCGAGCCAATCGGCATCGCCTGCGGATACACCGCGGCCATCGAGCGAAGCTCGGTCGCGTCGCCGACCGTGGTGCCCGTCGCGTGGCACTCGACGTAGCGCACGTCGCTCGGCAAGAGGCCGCTCTGCTCCAGCGCGCGCCGCATCGAGAGCGCTTGGCCATGCTCGCTCGGCGCGAGGATGCCGCGACCGCGTCCGTCGTTCGCGAGGCCGACGCCACGGATCACGCCGAGGATCGGGCGCCCTTCCCGTCGCGCGTCGGCCAGGCGTTCGAGCACCACGAAGCCGCAGCCCTCCGCGGGCACGAGGCCGTCTGCTTCGGCGTGGAACGGGCGGCTCTGGCCGCTCGGGCTGAGCGCGCCGAGCGCGGTGAAGCCGACGTGCAGGAAGAGATCGTCCGCGCGATTGACCGCGCCCGCGAGCATCCGGTCCGCGCGGCCTTCCTGGAGCGCACGACACGCGGCTTCGATCGCGTAGAGCGACGACGCGCACGCCGCGTCGAGCGAGAAGCCGCCGAGGCCGAGTCCGAGCGCGCGCGCCGCGAGCTGCGCGGGCAGACCGCTCATGAACCGATCGCGTGCTTCGCCGCGCGCGCCGAGCTTCGTCGCGAGCTCGCCGAGCCAGACCGACTCCGCGTAGGCGGACAGGCCACTCGAAGGAAGCGAGAGGTTGCCCAACACCAGGCCAGTCCGCGCGAGACCCGTACGCGCATCGCCCTCCCGCGACGCGTCGCGCAACGCCTGTCGCGCGGTGTGGAGCACCCAATGCACGAGCGGGTCGAGCGTCGCGAGCACGTCGGCGGGGAGCCCGAAGCCCGACGGGTCGAACGAGAATCCGTCGACGTAGCCGCCCCGCGCGTGCCATGCGCGGTCGCGGGTGTCGTCGCCCTTCACGAGCGCGTGACGCGGGTCGAGGCGCCAGCGATCGGCGCGAGCGTCCGAGAGGCACACCGCCCGCTCGCGCACGAGCGAGAACAGCGCCGCGGGATCGCTCGCACCCGGGAAGAGGCACGAGCGACCGACGATCGCGATCGGTTCGAAAGACATGCGCTTCGGACTCCTACGCTTCCAAGTCGGCGCACCGCACGAGGCGCGAGCCGAGCAGCGACGACGTCATGCGTCAGACCGCGGGGCTCGGGCGTCGCTCGCGCGAGCCCGGGAGCACGTGCATCTCCACGTCGCGCAGCTCGACCACCACGCGACCCTGCGCGTCGACGATCGCGACGTCACTGCGCGTCTTGTCGCCACGTCGTTCGTGACCGACCAGTACCGCACGAAGCGGCCCCGTCGCGAGCCCGCTCGTGTGCCGATGCACCGCGCCGATCGAGGTCGGCAGCGCCGCGCCGCCTTCGTCGTAGGTCGTGTAGAGCAACGCGAGCTGGAGCGCGCCGTCGATCACCGCGGGATCCGTTTCCCACGCCGCGTCGCCGAAGCCCTTGTCGCGACCGCCGAGCAAGGTCGCGCTCGCGCCGCGCTCGCCGACCTCGGGCACTCCCTCGATCACGCGGAACGCTTCGCCGTGGAAGAGCGCGACGCCGTCGTAGACGACGCGATCGAAACGCGCGAGCCCGCTCGGCAGCGCCGGCACCACGCCCGCGACGGCCGCACGGCGCGACAGGGTGGCCTGCGCGGAGTAACGAGGACGTCCCTGCGCGTCGAGGAGCGTGAGCGCGAGCCGCACGCCGTCGCCGTTCGAGATCTGCTTGCACTCGATCGCGAAGCGGTCGCCCGCGCCTTCGTACGCTTCGAGGACCACCCCGCGCAGCACGCGGAGCTCTTCGCAGCTCGTGAGCAAGAGCTCCGGACGCGTCGCGCTCGCCGCACGCGCGAAGAGCTCGAGCGCCAGCGCGGCCGGGAGCACGGGCTGCCCCTTCACGCGGTGGTCGTCGATCATCGGGAAGCTCGCGCGATCGATCACCACCTCGAAGCGGCGCTCCTTCGGGCCGCTCGTCGGCGCGAGCGCGTCGGGCTTGGGCTCACCTCCGAGCACGAGCTCGATGCTGGAGCTCACGTCCGTGAGCTCGTCGACCAACATCTTCGCGCCCACCGCGAGCGGGATGAGCGGCACGCCCATCGCGCGGAAGTGTTGCTCCAGCGCGGGCGTGACCATGCCGCCTTCCCACGGGCCCCAGCCG
>JALOQC010000215.1 GCA_025453555.1 Myxococcota bacterium
TTGCCCGCGAGCTACGTCGCGATCCTCGCCGATCCCGAGAAGTTCACGTGGTGCCTGCGCAAGGGGAAGAACACCCTGACCGCGTGGCCCGCGAAGACGAACCTGCCCAAGACGCTCGACGCGATCGTGCGGCGCTTCCGCGTGATCGACGCGGTGGAGCAGCAGGGCGACGACGACGACGACGCGCCGGATCTCGACGAGGAAGGCTTCGACGAGGACCTCGACCTCGGAGACGAGGAAGACCGCGACGACGACGCGGAGAGCGACGGTGAAGGCGAAGGCGAAGAGGACGGCGAGGAGCGCGAAGAGCGCGAGGTCGCCAAGGATCTCGCGCCGAAGCCGAAGGCCAAGCCGCCCAAGCGCGCGCCGAAGCCGGCGAAGAAGAAGGCGCCCGCGAAGCCGAAGCGCGAGCCGCGCCCGGTCGAGGACATCACGCCGTGGATCGTGGCGTCGGAGCGCAAGGAGCGCTGGGTCGCGCATCCGCGCTTTGGCAAGGGACGCGTGGTGCGCGAGGTGAAGGATGGCCGCCACTTCCTCGAGATCGCCTTCGAGGACGGCACCACGCGCAAGCTGCTCGCGGAGTTCGTGAAGGACGCCTGAGGCGCCTCACGTCACCGCTTGGTCGCGTCGACACCGCGAACGCGTCGACACCGCGAACGCGTCGACACCGCGAACGCGTCGACACCGCGAACGCGTCGACACCGCGAACGCGTCGGCGAACGCGTCGACACCGCGAACGCGTCGACACCGCGAACGCGTCGACACCGCGAACGCGTCGACACCGCGAACGCGTCGACACCGCGAACGCGTCGATTCGACACCGTGCATCCATCGCGCAGCGACGCCGCTCACGCGTGGCTCACCGCGCGCGTGTCGGTGAGCGACGCGAGCTCAGCTTCGAAGGCTTCGAGCACACGCTCCGGATCGGGGATCAGCGCGGCGTCGACGGAGACGCCGAGGCGGACCTCACCCGCGTAGCTGAAGATCGACACGCCGAGCCCGACGCGGCCCGACTGCGGGACCCAGAACATGATCGTGCGGATGCGGTTGCCCGCGAGGTATCGCGGCTCGCGTGGGCCCGGCACGTTGGTCATCACTGCGGTGGTCTTCGCGCCGAGGATGCGCACCACGAGCTCTTCGAGCGCGAGCGGACCGGCGCCCGCGAGCTGCACGAGGCGCCAGAGCACGAACGGCTCGGGCGAACGTTTCAGCGCGCGCATGCGATCGCGGACGTGGTGGATGCGCTGAACCGGATCGGGCTCGCCCACCGGCAGCTCCACGAAGACCAGACCGAAGCGGTTGCCGAGCTCGTCGAGCTCCTCGGGCTTGCGCAGGTTGAAGGGCACCACCGTGCGCAGCTCGAAGCCGCGCACGTCCTCTCCGCGGGCGACGAGGTAGGTGCGGAGCGCGCCCGCCACCGCGGCGAGCAGCACGTCGTTGACCGTCGCGTCGTGGCGCTTCGCGAGCGCGCGCACCGCGTCGATCGGGAGCGGCTTCGACCACGCGGCGCGCTTCTCGCGGCTCAGCGGGCCGCGCAGAATCGAGCTCGGCTGCGAAGGCAACGTCGCGAGCCGCAGCAGATCGCGCGCGACCTCGCTCGTGCGCGACGCGAGCTCGTGGGCCGGCGTGTCGCGGAGCCGCGCGAGCCCACGCCACGCCACCCCGAGCGCGTCCCCCAGCGCGCGGCGCCACACGAACGTCGGCTGCGAGCGCGCGACGGAGAGCTCGCGTTCGAGCGGCGCGTCCGCGCGATCGTCGGTGAGCGAGAGCATCACGTGCAGGAGCGCGAAGCCGTCCGCGAGGCAGTGGTGCAGACGCGCGACCAGCAGCGTGCGTCCGTCGCGCGGGTTCTCGAGCACGTGCATGCGCCAGAGCGGGCGGCTCGGATCGAGCGGCTCCGCGAGGAGCTGACCGATGCGCCGCTGCACGGTCGCACGATCGGCGGGCTCGGGGAGCGTCTCGAAGAGAAGGTGCGCGTCGAGATCGAAGCGCGGATCGTCGGTCCAACGATCGCGGATCACACACTGCTGGAAGCGCGGGAAGTAGTGGAGCCGGCGGGCGACCAGCGCGCGGAGGCGGGCGCGATCGAAGGGCGCGTCGAAGGCGAGCACGCCCGTGATGACCATCAGGTTGTCGGGCCGCTCCATCCGCAGCCACGCGCGATCGGCGGGTGAGAGCGGCGCGGTGAGCGTCGAACCTTCGTGGGTACCGGAGCGCGTGCGCATGATGGACCCCGCCCGCCGTCGCGTGTGAACCGAACCGGAATCGTTCGAGGCGAAGCGGACGCAGTCCACGACGCGGAACGATTCCGCGAAACCATCTCGAGCCGGTGGCGGTCACGGTTCGAGGGGAACGTCTCCATCGTACTGCGCGTGTTGGCGGAGGACGGAGAGCGCCCACGCACAGGGCGAAAGCGCGAGCAGCGAGCGCGAGCGAGCGAGCGGGCGCAACGAGGTCATCTGACCCCAGACCACACGAGCCTGGAAACGGCTCGCGGCAAATGGAGACTCTGGACCCCCGACGTCCCCGGGTGGGGTGGCGCGTCCTGAGGTCGGGGATGGCCGCTGGAGTGGCCACAAGAGCAATTGTCCAATGATTTCAATATGGCCCGGTGGTTGCTGAATGGGCCACCCATGCGCCTCCGAACCTACATCCTCCTCCTCGTCGCCGGATGCGCTCCGGCTTCGATCGCGGGCAGCGGCCCGACAGGCGACACCTCGGACCTCGGGTCCGCCGCGCCCGAAGCGCAGCTCCCGCTGCTGATCGCCGCCGACCAGCCGCCCTTCCAGGTGGCGGTGCCGGCGGACCAGCCTGCGCGCGCGGCGGACGCGGTGACGAACGATCCGACCTACGCGCCGCTGCGGGACGCGCTGCGGGAGGCGGGCCTCGACGACGCCGCGATCGCGGAGGTGGTGGGGGCGGCGAGCGTGGACCGCACCGGTCACGACGCGGACCCGGTGCTCGCACAGTGGAAGGCGGATCGACGTGAGGTCGTGCTCACCGCGCGCGACTTCCTCGACGCGCTCGAAGCGCGCGAAGAGCAGCTCGGCACCGTCGTCGATCGCGACGCGCTCGAGCGAGACACCGGCCTCCTCTCGGTGGCCGCGCTTCCCATCGACGACGAGCGAGGTGCGCCGTGAATCGTTCGACCTTCTCTTTCGCGGTGTGCCTTCTCCTCGCCGCGCTCGCCTGCGATCCGGGCGGACCGACCTTCGAGGTCTCGGAGGCCACGAGCGCGCTCTCCGCGTCCGAGCGACGCGACCGCGCGGGACGCATCCGCGATCTCTACGCCGCGCAGGGCATCACGAGCGCGTGGCTCGCGGCCGGCCTCGCGGACGCGGAGACGATGATGACCCACTGCCGCAACGGCGAGACGCCGTACTGGGAGCGCAACGGCTGCTCGGGTCCCCACTCGGACTATTGCGGCGGCCCGGTGCTCGCGGGTGCGGGCGACGGCCCCTGCGCGGACCGCGAAGGTGGGCTCGGCATGTTCCAGTTCGACGCGGGCGACTTCGACGAGACGCTCGCGCGCGACGGTCGGCACGTGCTCGATCTGGACGGGAACATCCGGCAGTCGATCGTCTTCGTGCTCGACATGATCCGGCGCTCTCCGTACACGCGCGGCATCCGCTCGCGTGAGGACGCAGTGCGCTGGATGAACGCGATCGACTCGCCGAGCCATCCGGAGTTCGACAATTGGGTCAAGACGGTGACCCACCTCTACAACGGGTGCCGTCCGGGCTGGACTTGTTATTCGGAGCGCTACGCGCGTTACCGCGACTTTGCGCGCAACATGCACGGCGAGATGGGGGCGAGCTTCTGGAACGCAGGCGCGCCGGCGGGGACGATCGACGAGGGTGCTGTCGACCCGCGCGTGCCGCCCGCCGTGCCGATCGGACCCACCGTCGCCGACGGAATCCGTCAGAACCGGGGCTCGTGCAGCACGGTGGGCTTCGAGCGCCTCTCGCGTCAGCTCGCGCAACATCAAACGTGTATGTTCCCCGGTCAGTTCGTGGAGGTTCGGCACCCGAACATCACCGCGACCTCGGGGCGCGTGCACCTCTTCATGGTGCCGGAATCGGCGGCCGCGCTGCGTCGCGTGGCCGACGGAACCCCGCTGCGCGTCAACAGCGCCTTCCGTCCGGTCTCCGATCAGCTCGCGCTCCAGCGGCGCGGCGGATGCGGCGCGGTGGCCGCCCCCGGACGCAGCAACCACAACGGCGGTCGCGCGGTCGACGTCGACAACTGGAGCGCGGTGCGCAGCGTGATGAGCCGCGGCGGCTTCTCCTGGTACGGGCCGGGCGACGAGGTGCACTTCGACGGACCGGGCCCCGATCAGCGCTCGCGTTCGGTGCTCGCGTTCCAGAACCTCTGGAACCTGAACAACCCGAGCGATCCGATCGACGAAGACGGCCGCTACGGGCCGCAGACGGAGGCGCGCCTCCTGCGCACGCCGATGGCGGGCTTCGCGCGCACGGGCTGCGGTGGCGCGACGCCGGAGCCGGGCGAAGACGAGCCCACGCCGATGCCGGTCGATCCGGAGGCGTGTGGGGAGCTGATCCCGTGCCTCGAAGGGCTCGGGGGGCTCGCGTGCTTCGACGAGCACCCGGACGTGCTCGCGTGCGGTCATCACGGCGGCGGCGTCGCGTGCTTCGACGCGTGCGGTGGCGCGCCCGAGGTCTGCGAGGAAGCGCTCGCGTGCTGGCGCGGCGGCGGCGGCGGCGCGTGCTTCCGTCCGGATCGTTGCGAGCCGACGATGGCGGAGCCGACGGATCCGACCGATCCGACCGATCCGACGGATCCCACGGATCCGATGGAGCCCACGGATCCGAGCACTGGGCCGACGGAGCCGCCGCCCGCGTGCGCCGAGTACCGCCTCGCGTCGCAGGGGCTCGGGCTTCGACACGTCGCGTTCTTGCTCGCGTGTGCGTCGAACCAAGACGAGGTCGCGCGGCTGCACCGCGAAGGCACGGGCGCGATCCTGCAGCTCGCCCCCGAGCACGCGGCGCTGCTCGCCACGCTCACGCCCGGTCACGGTCGCGTCGATCACGTCTACGTGCGTGGCGGTGGCACCGAGGAGCCGCTCGTGGTCTTCGTGTTCGCGGGCGCCTACTCCGGCATGCTGGAGGCGGACGTGCCGTGGAGCGCGGCGGGTCGCATGGCGCTCGGCTACGCGCTCGACGCGCTGCCGCAGCCGCACCTCGAGACGCTGAGCGCGGTGGTGGTCGATCTCGTGCGTTCGGGATCGAGCCTGAGCTGGCGCTTGCCGACGCCCTTCGCGGAGAGCGAGCTCGACGAGCGCGTGGTCGACGCGATGAGCCGCAGCACGGCGCGCGTGATGACCGATCCCGCGGGCTACGCGATGCTCTTCACCGACGCCGCGCTCGCGTCGCGAGGCATCGGCGCGCTGGAGCTCACGCGCGAGCTCGGCGCGCAGATGGAGGTCTCGAGCCGTGGCGTGGGCGCGAGCGCCTTCCCGACGGATCTCTCGGGGCTCGGCTTCGAGAGCTGCCGCGTGGAGGACGTCGCGGTGCCCTTCTGCACCACCCCTTCGGGCGAGCCGGAGGACTACCTCGGGCGCAGCGACGAAGGCGGCCCGCTCGGCTTCGTCGGCACCCTCTACCAGCACGCGGTCGGCGCGACCGAAGTGCTGCGCGAGGACGCGACGTTCCAACGCGGCGCACCGCACGAGGCGCTCTACGGCGCGGCGGGCAGCGCGGCGATCGGTGCGCAGGGCGCGGCGGCCTGCTCGAAGTGGGCGCTCTGTGGCAACGAGCCGAGCGACGCGGATCGTGACGGCGTGACGTGGTTGCCGCGCGAGGTTCTGGAGCGCCGCGCGACGAGCGAGACGGACGGCGCGACGGAAGAGGACGTCGTGAACGACTGCTCCGACATCAACCCCGCGAACGTCGACGGTTCGTGCACGCCGACCGAAGAGGATCCGTGCGCGGTGCACACCGAGTGTGGCGCCTGCAACGAAGCGGTCGGCTGCGGCTTCTGCGCGTCGAGCGGGCAGTGCATGTCGGATCGCGAGCGCGCGACGTGCGAGGGCAATTGGCAAGGCAGCCCGAGCGCGTGCGTCGACTGCACCGCGCTCTCCGAGTGCGGCGCGTGCGTGGCCAACGGCTTCTGCGGTTGGTGTCCGGGCATGGGCTGCCTCAACGACCACTCCGAGGCCGCGATCGCGTGCGGCGAGGCCTACGAGATCCAGATGTGCGGCGGGTGAGGTGCGGGCGAGGACGATCGCGCGTGGCGATCGTCGTCGTCCGCGAGGGCGGTCGCGTGTCGCGGTTCGTTCCAACGGGTGCGTACGAGGGCGGTCGCGGGTCGCTCGCCCTCGCGCACGCGCGATGCGCCTCGTGAGCTCGCGGTGATCGGTGGTCGACGGGTCTTGCGTCGCGCCACCGACCTCGGTTTCGATGGCGCGTGCGGATCGCAGACGCCGAGGAGAACCGAGTCGTTCGGATCGCGGGCGTGGTGCGCGCGGCCGGGCGCACGCTCCGCTCGAAGCTCGAAGGCGAGAGCTGCGTCTACTGGGACGTGCGCAAGGGCGTCGCGAGCGCGCCCGAGGAGCACGAGGCGTGTGCGTTCTGGCTCGAGGACGCGAGCGGCGCGAAGGCGCTGGTGCGCGCGGAGGGGCTCGTGGTCGACGTGCGCGCGGAGCTCGCGCAGCAGCTCGTCGAGATGGCGGAGGCCGACATCGAGGTGGTCAGTCAGCGCATCCGGACGCTGAAGGACACCGTGCGCGGAGGTGGCCCGAAGCAGGCGGAGGCGAACCGCGAGCGACGTCGGCTCGCGAAGGTCGCGACCTTGCTCTGCGCGATCCGCGCGGAGGCGCGGGGCAACGTGCACGTCGGCGGCAACCTGCACGGGCAGCGGCAGTGGATCGAGAAGAACCGGCACCTCGCGGGTGACGATCTCGGCAGCCGCACGGTGCAGCGAATGGTGGAGCGCTTCGAGGTGCTGCTGCGCGAGGGCGATCCGATCGAAGTCGAGGGGCTCTTGCGACGCGAGCCGATGCCGGCGGAGCTGGGCGGCGGCTATCGCGATCGCTCCGATGGCTTCGTGCTCGCGCCGGACGCGTCGGGTGCGGTGCGGGTGCGTGGCGTGGGCACGGCGGCGCCGATGAGCGAGCCGGAGCTGCGCAAGGCGGCGGGGCTCCCGGACCCGGTCGAGGTGAATCGCAAGAACACGCGGCGAACGCTCGATCCGATCGTGCTGTGGACGCTGGTGATCGTCGGGGTCGCGGTGGGGCTCACGCTCGTGTTGCGGTGACCGTCGTCTCGTCGTCCACGATCGTTCGGCGTTCGCGTCGTCGCCGTTCGACGCGCTCGGACGCTCACGTCGCCGTTCACGACCACGATCACGACCACGATCACGATCACGATCATGATCACGATCACGATCACGATCGAGCGCGTTCATGCGTCGCTCGGTCGACGTTCAGGGCTCGCCTTTGCGGAGCGCGGCCGCGAGCTCGGGGCCGCCTTCGGCGAGGACACGTGCGGTGAGGCCGGCGAGGTGTTGGAGACGATCGATGAAGCGGTGATCGTGCTCGGGGGTGTCGAGGTGCGCGAGCTCGTGGAGCACCACGCCGAGGGTCGTCGGATCGAGCACGTCGTCGAAGCGCAGCGGGCCGCGGACGTTGAAGGAGAGCAGCTTGGTGTCCGCGTCGCAGTTCGCGTCCTCGAGCAGGCCTGCGTCGCTCGGATCGCGCGCGAAGAACGCGACGCGCACGACACGACCCGCGACGCGACGCGCGAGCCAACGCACCGCTTGGGCGAAGCGCGCTTGCGTCTCGTCGGGCTCCACCGGCTCGCCCGTGAGCTCCGTGTTGCGGCGACGCACGAAGTCGTCCGCCGTCTCGACCACCCGCGAGAGCGCGAGGTACGCGCCGTGGCTCAACGTGCTTGCGTCGATCACGTGCGCGCCGAGCTGACGCGCGCGATCGTTCGCGCGTCGCGTCCCGCCGAGCACCGCGCCGCGGGGGTACGCGCGGCTCACGTACGCGTCGAGCACGCTCGTGCGCACCGGCGTCCGTGCGATCACCTCGTGCACCCAGTCCGCGCGCAGGTCCTTGGTCTCGAGGTAACGATGGATCATCGACTCGAGGAGCAACCCCTTGAGCCGCAACGCGAAGCGCTCCGGCACCGCGTCGCGTCCGCCTTCGAGCGGCACGCGCTGACCGACGTCCACGTGCCACGGCAGATCCCACGCCACGAGCGGCACGCCCATCTCGCAGAGGTGCGGCACCTGTCCGCGGCGCGGCTCGTAGACGCTCACCGGCGCGACGCCCGCGACCGCGCGCTCGACACCGTCTTCGAGCTCGATCGTCTCGAGCTCGCAGGAGCCCAGCGTGAGCAGGTGTTTGGGTCGCCGCGACGCGCGCCCGTCGACCCGCAGCGTGGTGCCCTTCGGGGGGATGCAGAGGCGAAGCAGCGCGCGGGCTTCGCGCAGCTCGCGTTCGTCGAAGGTGCGGCAGAGCTCGAGCCGTGTGCCCTGCGTGCGATCGTTGGGCTCCTCGCGCCGGCCCTCCGCGTCGAAGACCACCGTGACGCCGATGGTCTCCACGCGCGCGGCGTCCATCGCGGCGACGAGCTCCTTGAGCCCGCGCCCGAGCCGACCGCGCTTGGTGCGGTCTTCCGCTTTGTCGGTGAGGAACACCGTGTAGACGAGCCGCTCGTCCGCGAGCCCTTCGCGCGCGTCGTCCTCGATGCGCACGTGCGTCGCGTCGAGCTCGATCGCGAGGCTCGATGCGCCGGCGTCGAACGCGTTCTGTACCGCCTCGAGCAAGAGACGCCCGAGCGAGCGGGCGCGCGAGCGGCGGCGCCAACCCTCGTGGGAGATCTCGAACCAATCGCGGCGAGGCACGTGGCGGTCATGATGCCACGAGCAGGGCTCGCCCAGCTCCGCCAAACGGTTGCGGTTTCTGGCGGCCTGCGAGACGATGCGCCCGAGCGTCGACGGCCGTGGGGAGGCCCTCCGTCGCCGCGTAGAGGAGCTTCGATGGCCAGCCAGGAGATCGTCTGCACCGTCTGTGGCGCGAAGAACGAGCCGAACGCGACGCGCTGCACCTCGTGTGGCGCGAGGATCGATCCGCTCGACTCGCGTGAGTACTCCGCGGAGGAGATGCACCAGCGGCGGTATCAGCAGGACTCCTTCTCGTGGAAGTGGACCGGCATCGCCTTCGGCATCTTCGTCGTGCTGCAGGGGATCGCGCTCGTGCTGCTCCCGATGGGGATCAGCAGCTACGACCCGCAGGGCTTGCCCGGCCTGTTGATCTCGGCCGGTGTGTGGTTCGTGGGCGGAATCGTCGTGGGGCGCGCCTCGCCCGGAAAGACGTTCCTCGAGCCCGCGGTCGCGGCCGCGCTCGCCGTGATCCCGACGCTGCTCTACCTGAACCACATCGCCGACGTCTACGAGCTCTCGCCGCTCGCGAACATCGTCGGCGGGCTCATCGGCGTGATGGTGACGCTGCTCGGGAGCTTCATCGGCGAGAAGCTCCAGATGGGCAAGTGATCGCGGCCGCGTGAGAGGTCGCTTCGTCGCGCGACGCGTGAGCTTCGCGATACTGTGGATGCTCGGCGCGAGCGTCGGGGTCGGGGACCTGCGTGCGCAGCCGACCGAGACGGAGTCCGAGACGGGGTCCGAGACGGGGTCCGAGACGGAGTCCGAGACCGAGACGGAGACCGAGTCCGAGACGGAGACCGAGACCGAGACGGAGTCCGAGCCGAAGCTACGCGACGAGGTTCCGGGGCATTGGATGCTCTACGGAGCCACGATCGGCGCGCTGCTCGAGGACGACACGTCCTACGCGATCCTCGGGGTGGAGGTCTCGTACGCGCGGGTCTTTCCTTCGCTGCTCGCGTACGGCGTCTACCTCGATCTCCGGTACGACCAGGGCGCGGAGGGGGTGGGCTTCTCGCTCGGTCCGCAGGTCGGCTACGCGCTCTTCGTGATCGACGCCGGACCCTACGTGCGCCTGGGGCGGCAGAGCGCGGTCGGCTTTCGTGCGCGGGCCTGTCTCGCGATCGTCGGCGCGGTGTCGTTCTGTGGCGGCGCGGCCGCGCTCACGGGGGGCGAGCGCTTCGCCGAGATCACGCTCCTGTTGAAGTACCCACGCCGCTCGCGGGAGTGACGTGCCTGCTCGCGCGCGTGCAGAGACGCACGATGCTCGTGCAAGCTCGCACGTAGGCGTTCCGCGCTCGCGTCCGGCATACTGAGCGGATTGGGGCGAGGGGCTCCTCGCGCGTGGAGGCTTGGCGGATGCTTGGTCGGGGTCGCGTGTTGGTGTGCCTGCTCGCGGGGTGTGGGCTCTCGCTCGACCTCTCGCCGCCCGATCCGCAGCGCATCGACGCGGGACCACGCGCCGACGGTGGAAACATCGACGGCAGCGTGCGCGACGGCGGCGTCGACGCGGGTCGGTGCCGCACGGATCTCGACTGCGACGACGGCGACGCCTGCACGGGCCTCGAGCTCTGCGACGACGGCACGTGTGTGCTCGGCGTCGCGGTCGTCTGCCCGGACGACGACGTCTGCGACGGTACCTTCGCGTGCGATCCCGAGACCGGGGAGTGCTCGGTCGAGATCGGACCGCTCGACTGCGAAGGCGGGGACGCGTGCGGTGGCGTGCGCACCTGCGATCCGGTCGCGGGCTGCGTGACCCTGCCGGGCCTCACGTGCGACGACGGCATCGCGTGCACCGACGATCGCTGCGAGGACGGTGACTGCGTCCACGTGCCGGACGACGGTCGATGCGACGCCGCCGAAGACGGCGTCTGCTCGTCGGAGGGCTGCGTCTACGACACCTGCAACGCGGAGACCTGCCGCCCCGAGAACCCGTGTCAGACCGCAGCCTGCGACGGCGACACCTGCCTCCGCATCACGCGCGAGTGTCCGGACGGACAAGAGTGCTGCGGCGGCGAGTGCGCGCCGCTCGGCTGCGACGACGGGCACCCCTGCACACGCGACGTCTGCGCGCCGATGCTCGGCTGCCGACACGAGCCAAGCGCGCTCCCGATCGCCTGTGACGACGGCGATCGCTGCACGACCGGCGATCGCTGCGACGGTGCGAGGTGCGCTCCCGGCACGCCCGCCTGCACGGCCTCGAGCGTGTGCCTGGCACCGCTCTGCGATCCTTCGTCGGGCGGGTGCGGGTTGGTGTTCGTCGACGGGATCCTCTGCTCGGACGGGAACCCGTGCACCACGAACGATCGTTGCTCCGGTGGGTTCTGCATGGGCGGCGCGGACGTGAGCTGCGACGACGGCAACCCGTGCACGGTCGAGAGCTGCACGGGCATGGGCTGCGCGAGCATGAACGTGGCCAACGACACCATGTGCACGACGGGTGCCGGCAGCACGGGCGTCTGCATGAGCGGGCGCTGCGTCGTGTCGTCCGCCTGCGTCGACGGCACCACCGACTGCGACGGCAACGGAAGCTGCGAGTGCAGGGGGAGCTGCGCGATCAACATGGTGGGACAACGTGTCTGCACGGACAACGCGTGTGGCGCGTGCGATCGGCGCGAGACCTGCTGCAACTTGATCGGCAGTCGCGACTACGGCGGCTGCATCGGGCCGGACACGACGTGTCTCGGCGG
>JALOQC010000636.1 GCA_025453555.1 Myxococcota bacterium
ACGAAGCGCGCGATGCGCGACAGGGACTTGCGGAGCACCGCGTGTGCGGGGCCGCCCTTGGTGAAGCGCGGGAGCACGGGACGCGCGGGCGTGGTGCGCATGCCGCTCGAGAGGATCCGTGCGACCTGCGCGCGGTTCGGCGCGACCTCGACGACGAAGCCCTTCGACGTCGCCTTCACGCGACGCGCAGCGCGAAGCGCGCCCGTCTCGACGAGGGGCTTCGTGGAGCCCTTCTCGGCGACCGTGCTCGGCTTGAGCGCGGGCCACGGCTGACCGTCGGGGGAGCGGTTCTGCGCGAAGGTCTGGTCGAGCACCTTCTGAAGCTCTTCGGCGCCGCTCTTCGCGGCGGGCGAGACGTCGCTCAAACGCTTCTTCATCGCGCGCACGTCGCGCATTAGTGCCGAGAAGCCGCGCCGATCGTCGAGGCGCGCTTCCATCGGTGGCCCTGTGGATTCTTCGTCAGTAGACGGTCTTCAGCGTGCCGAAGACGCTCGACGTGGAGTCGGGGCGCGTCGTCGACGGGCTCTTGAACTGGTGGCCGCCCGGGCCCGAGGTGGTCGAGGTGGTGTTGCTCGTGAGATCTGGATCGGGGAGGTTGCCCGTGCGGGCTCCCTCGACAAGCTCTTCGAGCAGCTCCTTGAGATCGGCAGGAATCTCTTGCTGCTTCCGCGTGTACCCGAGGCGGGTCAACATTGCGAGCGCGACGAAGCGCGCAAAGTCATCGACGACGGTTCCGTCGGTGTCGAGCGGGATGCTGTAGCCCGCTTTCTTCGCGACGCTCTGCGCGTGCTTGGACGCGAACTCGGCGGCGCGGTTGAACTCGTTGGCGTCGTAGCTTCCTGACGGGTCTGCGAAGAGGCTCTCGCGCAACGACACGCCGTTGACCGCGTCCCAATCGGCTTCGGTCACGTAGCGGACGCTGGGCATCGGTCACCTCGAATGCAAAACGCCCGCTCCCGCTGAGGCGAAGCAGCGAGAGCGGGCGTGATGCGGGCGGAGCGGGTTGCGTTGAGGCGAGTCAGCGACGGCGACGCTTGCGCGACGACGAAGCCGAGGATTCTCCCTCGGGAGCCGTTGCGGGCTCACCGGGTTGCGCGGGCGCGAGCAGTGTTTTGTCGGCGTCGCTCGAGTCGCGGGTGGTGTCGGGGTCGGCGGGAGGATCGTGATCCTCGTCGTCGTCCTTCGCGTCCACGTCCTTCGGATCCGTGGGATCGGCCGAAAGCGCTGCCGCGCGCGCGAAGTGCTCGCCGGCTTCGGCGAATGTCTTCGCTGCGTTGGCGAGCGATGGGGCAGGCGTGGGAACGGATGCGGGCGCGTCGAGCGTGAGCTCGGGCTGCCGCGAAACCGGCTCAGCGAATCCGCGCGCGACGAGGTTGTGCGCGACGTCGGAAGGGACGTCGAGCGTCTCGTCCTTGTCGCGGTGCTGCCCCGCCACGATCACGGCGCTCGTGAGCCGGATCTGCGTCACAGCTCGACCTCGACGGTGGCGACCATCGTCGGCGTGTTGCTGATGCCGGTCGACGTGTAGACGACGCGAATCAGATCGCCCGCGGCGATCGCGATCGCTGCCGCCTTTTTGTCGAGCGCGACGCGCGCCACCACTGCGGCGCCCGCCTGCGTGAAGACGCAATCCAACGCCGCTTGCGCGACGCCGTTCACGAACACGTGTGCGGTGACCGTGGTGCCTGCGCCGGTGATCGCCGCGCTGAGCTGCGCGGAGAGACCCACGAGCTTGCCCGCGCGAGGCGCCACGAACGCTGCGCCGCTGACTCCGTAGACCATCGCCGCGCTCGTCTGAGACGCGGCGAGAGTCACCGAGAACGGCCCGATGTGAGACGAAGGCGCGTTCTCACGCGCCTGCGCCAAGCCGTAGGTGGAGAACGTCATGGCTCACCTCACGCAACGGAGGTCCAGAGGTAGGCCATGTCGTTCTGCACGAACTTTTCGGCGTCCGAGTGCTCGGCCTGCACGACCTCCGAACCGCCGTCGCCGAGGTTCGGGTCGTACCAGCGGCGCACGCGAAGACCGTCGACGCCGTCGCCGTCCTGCATGAAGCGGAACGTCGCCGTCGCGAGGCCTGTGACGCCACGCGGCTCGCCACGGGGAGCGAGGATCACGCCCGCAATCGTGGTGCCGAAGATCCGCGAGAAGCTCGGGGTCGCGCCACGGTTGACGGTGTTCTTCTCCGTCTCCGAAATGACGATCTCGTCGACGCCGACCATCTCGGCGAACTTCGCTTTCGGGACGACCGGGTCCGTCGAGCCGCCTGACTGGAAGTCGGGGTGGATCGAGAGGATGTCCCAGACGTCGATCGAGCACCAGAACACCTTCTTCATGTTGCCGAACTGACTCGGCGCCATGCGGCGGACACCCGCCTTGATGTCCTTGAGCGGTGTGCCGCTCGTGGTGTTGGTCCACGGGCTGCTCACCGCAGCGGTGTTGCCCGACGCGTAGTTGCCCGCGGTGCCGAGAAGCGTTGCAACTCGATCCTCGCGTGCCACCAGAAGCCGGTTCATCGCGATCGCTGCCTTCTGCTCGAGAAGGTCGATCGGAAGATCCTGGTTCTTCATGTCACCGTACGACGCACGTGCCTTGGCGCCGTACGTCTTGCAACGGAAGGGCTCTTCCGTTTGTTCGTACCCGACCTCGACAGCGGGACCGTCGCCGAGAAGAAGGTTGTCTGCCAAATCGGCCACGTCTTGACGACGAAGCTTCAGGAAGACATCGCTCTTCTTGTCCGCCCGAATGACCGGGCAAAGAATGTCGGCAAAGAACGCGCCGTTGGTGTAGCCCGCCGCGAACTGCGACAGGGTCGAATCGACATGGTTGTTCGAAGCGTAGGGACCCGGCATGACTCAACCCTCCTTCACGCGTTGCCCACGAAGGGGTTGACGTTGACGAAGATCTTCATGAGATCGCCGTCGTTCGTTGCTGCGGACCACGCTTTGCCAGCGAGGTCGTTGTCGGCCGTCGCCACGCCGATCGCGATCGCCGCCGCCTTGCCGCTGGTGCCCGCGCCGACCAACGCGTCTTGCGCCACGGTGCCGCCTGCTTCGACCTCGGTGATGCCGGCGATACACACGGAGACTTCTTCTCCGAGCGCGAACGTCTGGCCCTTGTTGCCGATCACGACACCGATGACGGGATCACCCGCGCCGGCCAGCACGACAGTCTTTTGATCCGTGTGCCATTTCACGAGGCGCTTTGCGACGACGTTGGCGTCTCCCGTCGCGAGCCCCACTGTCAGCATCTCGTTCTGCTTGGACATCGAGATACCTCCTTTCGGATGAATGAGGATTCGGCCGGGGGATGAGCCTTCATCCCGGCGGTTTGGATGCGGTGGGATTCGCCTGGCTCAGGCGCACGTCACCGCG
>JALOQC010000637.1 GCA_025453555.1 Myxococcota bacterium
CGCGATCCGCTTCGTCGGCGGCAAGGACCTCTTCTGGTATGGGGCGTGGCTCCTCGACGGCCTGCCCCGGCTGCGCGCCCTGCTGTCGGAGTGATCGCCTGCGCGGCCCGCAGATCGCAACGATCGAGCGGATCTCGCGCGACCCGTGCTATCGATGGTGCGCGCACCTTCTGCGCGTCCAGGCTCGTGAAGCTCGCCTCGTGAAGCTCTTACGTCTCGTCCTCAGCGATCTCCACCTCGGAAGCGGTAGCCGTCCGGGCGAGCTGAACGCGTACGAAGACTTCTTCCACGACGACCGCTTCGCGGAGCTCATCGCGCACCACCTGCGGGAGATCCCGCGCGACACCGCGATCGAGCTCATCCTGAACGGTGACATCTTCGACCTGCTCAAGATCCGGATCGGCGGCGTCTGGCCGACCGAGATCACCGACGGGATCGCGACGGAGAAGCTCCGTCAGTGTCTCGACGGACATCCGGTGGTGGTGCGCGCGCTCAAGGACTTCATGTCCCGCCGCGGAAACCGCATCACGTACCTGCCCGGAAATCACGATCTCGACATGTGGTTCCCGGGTCCGCAGGAGCTCTTTCGGCGTTACATCGCGCCCGACGGTGGTGATCGTGTCCGTTTCATCACGCAATCGGACACGTACTACTTGCCGGAAGGAATCCAGATTCGACACGGGCACCAGCTCGAACGAATCCACCGCGTCGACTACCGACAGATGACACGAAAGCTCGCGGATGGTCGGGAGATCCTCGCGTTGCCGTGGGGCTCCATCTGGATCCTCGAGGTGATGAACCCGATGAAGGCGCTCTGGTCGCACATCGATCGTGTGCAGCCGCTCGGGCGCTTCATGCTCGGCTCGCTCCTGCTCGATCCGACCTTCGTGTTCAAGTTCTTGTGGCTCTCCACGAAGAACTTCCTCAAGCACCGCGTGTTCAAGATCAGCGCGTGGCGCGAGCGCGTCCGCAAGGTGCCCGAGCTCGTGCGCGAAGAGGTGATCTCGCTGACCACCGGCGGCTACGACGACCACGCGATCGAGGCGCTCACGCGGACGCGCGGCGCCCACACGTTGATCGTCGGGCACAGCCACGGTCCGCGGTACATGCAGCTCCCGAACGGCAAGGTGCTCGTGAACACCGGCACGTGGGTGAAGATGATCAACCTCGATCTGCGCTACGTGGGTCAGGCGAGCGGTCTCACGTACGCGGTGATCGAGTACGACGACGACGGGAAGCCGCGCACGAAGCTGCTCCGGTGGATCGGGGCGGCGCTGCCGTACGAGGTGGTGCCGTATGCGGACTGACGCGCCGCACGCCGACGCGCCGCACACCGCGTCGAGCGACGAAGCGCCTGCCCATGCGTTCGTTCGTGCGCGTCGGGCGCGCAGGCTCTTCGCGGTCGGTGCGTTCGTGGCGCTCTTCGGCGTGGTCCCGACGGCGCTGGCGGAGCTCGCGCTCGTGTTCGAGCCGCCCGAGCGCGTGGTGGTCGGCGATCGTGCGCGCCTCGTGCTCGTGGTCGACGTCGCGACCGACGTGCCCGTGCTCGTGACTCCGACCCACGAGGGCAGCGCGATCGAGGTGGTGCGTGGTCGGCTCGCACGCGCGGATGCGGTGGAGCCGAACGCGCGTCCGTTGCGGTTCCCGATCCCGATCGTGGCGCGTGAGCGGGGCACCGGCGTGGTGCGCGCGACCGTGACGAGCTTCGTCTGCGAGGGCGAGGTCTGCGACGCGGTCGAAGAAGAAGCGCGGGTGGCGATCCGAGTCGAAGAGCGCTGAAGCAGGGGCGCGCGATCCGAGGAGGCCGACGGGAGCCGCACCTCGGCGCGCGCAGCGCATCGGAGGTGCAGGCGCACCGTCCGCACCCGACCCTTGCGTCGCGCCCGTTCTGAACGGATGATCAGTGGGTGCGTCCCGTCGCGAACCCCCCGAACCCCTTCGAGAGCGCCGCGCTCGCGTGGGACGGCCCGCCGCCACCTGCCTCGCTGGAGGTCTTCGAGGAGCGCTGCAAGAGCGCGATCAGCGAGAACGCGAGCCCCGACGTCGGCTTCCGCTTCGGCGTGAACCCGTACCGCGGCTGCTTCCACGCCTGCGCGTACTGCTACGCGCGGCCGAGCCATCAGTACTGGGGGTTCGGCGCGGGCACCGACTTCGATCGGAAGATCGTGGTGAAGGTGAACGTGGCGGAGCGCCTGCGCGACGAGCTGCGCGCGCCGCGCTGGCAGGGCCATCCCATCGTCTTCTCCGGCAACACCGACTGTTATCAGCCGCTCGAGGCGAGCTACGCGCTGACGCGTGCGTGTCTCGTGGAATGCCTCGAGGTGAAGAACCCGGTCGGGATCATCACGAAGGGCAAGCTCGTGCGACGCGATCTCGATCTGTTCGCGGCGCTCGCGCGCGTCGCGAAGGTCCACGTGACGATCAGCGTGCCCTTCGTGGACGACGCGATGGCGCGCGCGATCGAGCCCTTCGCGAGCTCCCCGAGCACGCGGCTGCAGACGCTGCGGATGCTCGCGGACGCGGGCGTCGCGTGTGGGGTCTCGCTCGGCCCGGTGATCCCGGGGCTCAACGACGATCAGATCCCGGAGATCCTCGAGCGCGCGCACGAGGCCGGCGCGACGAGCGCGTTCATGATCTTGCTGCGGCTTCCGCGGGAGGTCGCGGAGGTCTTCGAGGCGCGGCTTCGCGAGGCGTTCCCGCTGCGCGCCGACAAGGTGCGTCACGCGATCGAGGAGATGCGCGGTGGCAAGCTCAACGACCCACGCTTCGGCTCGCGCATGCGCGGCAACGGGCCCCGCTGGCAGCTCGTGGAGTCGCTGTTCCGCACGACGATGCGGCGCCTCGGCATGCAGATCCGCGAGAGCTCGATGGACGGCGAGCTCGCCGGTACGAG
>JALOQC010000638.1 GCA_025453555.1 Myxococcota bacterium
CGCCACCGCGGTGTCCTGATCGGCGTCCTTCGCGAGCACGAGCACGCCGCGCTTCTTGCCGTTCACCTGCACCGGGATCTCGACCTCGTCGTCGACGAGCAGCTTCGGATCCGGCACCGGCCACGCGGCCTTTTGGACCGAAGGCGCGTTTCCGATCGACGACCACATCTCTTCGCCGAGGTGCGGCGCGAAGGGATGCAGGAGCTGCGCGAGGATCGCGACGCCGGCCTTCGGCGCGCCCGCCTTCTGCAGATCGCTCGAGAGCACCATCATCGCGCTGATCGCGGTGTTGAAGCGCAGCCCGTCGATGTCCGCCGTGACCTTCGCGATCGTCTTGTGGATCGCGCGGAGCAGCGCAGTGTCGGGCTCGGCGTCGGAGGCGTCCTTCGCGAGGCGCCAGCAGCGGTCGAGGAAGCGCTTGATGCCGTGGATGGACTCCGTGCTCCACGGCTTCGCTGCCTCGAGCGGACCCATGAACATCTCGTAGCAGCGCAGCGCGTCCGCCCCGAACTCGCGCACCACGTCGTCGGGGTTGACGACGTTGCCACGCGACTTGCTCATCTTGTGGGCCTTCGCTTCGAGCACCACCGACGGATCGGACTCGAGCACCAACTTCCCATCCTTTGCCTTTTGAATGGCGCTGGAGGGGTGCTTGTTTCCGCTCGGATCGGTGTACTCGATCTCACCCAGGATGATCCCCTGATGTACGAGCTTCGTGAACGGCTCCGGGGTCTCGAGGTAGCCCTGATCGAAGAGCACCATGTGCCAGAAACGCGCGTAGAGCAGGTGGAGCACCGCGTGCTCGGCGCCGCCCACGTAGAGGTCGACCGGCAGCCACGCCTTCGCGGCCTCAGGCGACCAACCGGCCTCGTCGTTGTGGGGGTCGCAGAAGCGCAGGTAGTACCAGCACGAGCCCGCCCACTGCGGCATCGTGTTGGTCTCGCGGGCGAACCACTGGCCGTCCTTCTGGAAGAAGCGCCAGTGCGCGAGGCGCGCGAGCACGCCCGCCGGATCGTCGCCCGGCTGGAAGTCGTCCGTCTCCGGAAGCCGCACCGGCAGCTCGCTCTCCTCGACCGCGATGGGACGATCGAAGCGGATCACGTGCGGGTCGCCCTTGCGCGGATCCCCTTCCGTCTCGACCGGGAAATAAATCGGGAACGGCTCACCCCAGTAGCGCTGACGCGAGAAGACCCAGTCGCGGAGCTTGTACTCGACGCGCTTCTTTCCCTTGCCGTCCTTCTCCAGATCCGCGGTGATGGCGGCCTTCATCTCGGCCGTCTTCATTCCGTCGTACTTCCCGGAATTCACGGCGATGCCGTGCTCGGTCATCGCCTCGTCGAGCGGAGTCGGGCTCGGGATTCCGTCCGCGCTCACGACCTCCACGATCGGGATGCCGAAGGCGCGCGCGAACTCGAAGTCGCGCGTGTCGTGCGCGGGCACCGCCATGATGGCGCCGGTGCCGTAACCCATGAGCACGTAGTCCGCGATCCAGATCGGGACCTCCGCGCCGTTCACCGGGTTGATCGCGAAGCCGCCGGTGAAGACGCCCGTCTTCTCCTTGTTCGCTTGGCGATCGAGGTCGCTCTTGTGCTTCGCGGAGGCGACGTAGCGCTCGACCTCGGCGCTTTGGGCGTCGCTCGTGATCGCCGCCACCAGCGGATGCTCGGGCGCGAGCACCATGAAGGTCGCGCCGAAGAGCGTGTCCGGGCGCGTGGTGAAGACCTCGATCGTGGCGTCGTGTCCCTTCACGCCGAAGACGACCTCCGCGCCTTCGCTGCGGCCGATCCACTCGCGCTGCATGGTGCGGGTCGAGGTCGGCCACTCGACGTGGTCGAGGCCCGCGAGCAGGCGATCGGCGTACTTGGTGATCGCGAGCACCCACTGACGCAGCGGCACGCGCACCACCGGGTGGTTGCCGCGCTCCGACTTGCCGTCGATGACCTCTTCGTTCGCGAGCACGGTTCCGAGGGCCGCGCACCAGTTCACCTTGATCTCGTCCTGGTACGCGAGGCCCTTCTCGAAGAGCTTCAGGAAGATCCACTGCGTCCAGCGCACGTACTTCGGGTCGGTGGTGTCGACCTCGCGGCTCCAGTCGTAGCTGAAGCCGAGCATCTTGAGCTGACGGCGGAAGTTCTCGATGTTCTTCGCCGTGGTGTCGCGCGGGTGGGTGCCCGTCGCGATCGCGTGCTGCTCGGCCGGCAGACCGAACGCGTCCCAGCCCATCGGGTGCAGCACGTCGAAGCCCTGCGCGCGCTTGGCGCGGCAGAGGATGTCCGTCGCGGTGTAGCCCTCCGGGTGACCGACGTGCAGGCCCGATCCCGACGGGTACGGGAACATGTCGAGGACGTAGAGCTTCTTGCCGTCGCGCGGCTTCTCCGGCGTGCGGAAGGTGTCGTCCTTCTCCCAGAAGGCCTGCCAGCGCGGCTCGATCGTGGCGGGTTCGTAGCGCTCTTCGGTGCGGCTCTCGTCCATGGCGGCGGGAGTCGTAGCAGCGCGGGAGGAATTGGGTAAGCGGTTGTCAGTCCCGGGCACGAATCGCACGAGAATCGCGCGACGCGGATCTCGAAGCGGTCGCGCGTCGCTTGGTTCGTCACGCGAGACTTGGTACCTCACGCCCGCGGCAAGCGAGCGCCGCACGGGAGGCGGCATGACGGGGATGGGGCGCTGGGCGTGCGTGTTCGGGATGTGGATGTGCGCGAGCTGCGGGGGCGAGAGCGAGAGCTCCGGTACCTCGTCGGGCGGCACGACGAGCGCGACCACGTCCGCCACGAGCGCCACGAACGCGCCGCCGCCGATCCTCCCGCAGGTCTGCACGGGCGACGAGCACACGTGCGTGATGAAGGCGAGCGGCGAGGTCTTCTGCGCCGGACGCAACCTCGACGGCC
>JALOQC010000216.1 GCA_025453555.1 Myxococcota bacterium
CGCCGCGGCGGCTTCGATCACCCGCACGGCGGCCTCGTGCCCCACACTTGCCCCACCGACGGCGGAAGCGTGCGAAATCATAGAGGCGCGTAGCAGCTTCCTAAGCTGAAGGTCGGACGTTCGAGTCGTCCCGGGGGCGCCAACGAGAGACTCGCTGCGATCGAGTGTCGAGCAAGGCTCGGACAGGCGTCAGCCTCGCGCGCGCTCTGGAACCGAGACGCCGAGCGTGTTCATGCGACTGAGCATGCTCGTCCGGGAAATGCCAAGTGTGCGCGCTGCTTGCGAGAGGTTACCCCGTGCGTCCTCGATCGCGCGTGTGATCAGGTCGCGCTCGACGGCGTCGAGGTCGTTGCGTTGAGCCACGAGCTGAGTCCACGCCGACTCGATGGGGCTGTTCACGTCGATTGCGGTCGCAACGAGCGGTGGTTCGCTCGGAACGAGGGAGCGTTCGAGCTCGACCTGACGCTCCAGGTCGGCAAAGTGGTCGACCTGAAGTTCGCCGCCGACGAGCCCGCTCGCGAGCGCGCGGTCGCGCGCACGTCGGAGCACACCCTCGAGCTGCCGGACGTTCCCGGCCCACTCCAGGGTCGAGGACGTCAACAGGCGTTGGGCCACATCACTCAGACCCCAAGCACGCACCGGATCGAAGCGGCGAAAGAAGCTCCGAGCGAGCGACGGGATGTCTTGTCGCCGAGAGCGCAAGGGCGGGAGATCGAGGCGCATCGCCGCCAGTCGGAAGAACAGGTCCTGGCGAAAGCGGGTATCTCGAATCGCCTGGGCCATGTTGCCGTTGGTCGCCGCGATCAGACGGACTCGCGAGCGCTTCGGTTCGCTTCCCTGGTACCCGAGCGGTCGATAGGTACCGAACTGCGTGAAGTCGAGCAGGAGCTGCTGTGCGTGCGGGGGTAGGTTCAGGATCTCGTCGAGGACCAGCGTTCCTCCGTCGGCGTATTCGACGAGCCCCTTTCGCTTTGCGACGGCTCCGCTGAACGCACCGCGCTCGTGCCCAAAAAGCTCGGAGGTGATCGTGTTCAGGTCGTCGCTCGCGCCGAGCACCGCGCGCACCACCGGACTGCGACCCGATGCGTGCGCGATCGCCGTCGCGAGTTGGGTCTTTCCAGTCCCCGACTCTCCGAGGATCAACAACGGCGCGTCGCCGAGAAGCGCGGCATCGATGTCGGCCCGCAGGTTGGTCATGCAGTCCGACGCGAGGAGCTCGTCGAGCGTCGGTGGCGCGACCTCACCCACGCTCATCACTTGCGACGCGCGAACGCGCTCGTTGGCGGACTCGACCTCCTCGCGAAGCCCGACGACCAACGCGGCGAGCATGGCCGCCATCTCGATCCACTCGAGGATCACTTCCGTCAGGACGACTTCGGAAGCGAACGTCAGCGTGAGGACACCGATCACTCGTCCCGCCGCGCCGACACCCTGTCGGATGGGTGCCAGCACCAAACGCGACCGCGCGGACGCGACGACCTGAACTCGAGCGAGCTTGAGGTCCGCGGCTTCGATCGAGAGCTCGATCGCACGACGATCGTTGGGAAGGAGATCGCGATGGCGACCACGTGCCCCCAACACTCGTGGAGGCCGTTGGTGAACGTCGACGACGAGAGCCGTCTGCTCGGCGCCCGTGAGCTCGCCGACGACGTCGAGGAGCTCATCCATCTGACGTGAACGTTCGATCGTCGTGGAGACGCGGCGCAGCAGGTGCTGCGTGCGAGTCCAGAGCGCCCCTCCCTCGACCGGCATCCCGTGGACGATATCAGCTCGGCGTCTCGTCGTTCACACGAGAACGTGCCTCACCCAAATGGGTGAGCTGGTCAAGAACCGCTCCCAAAGGTGGACGTGTTGTCGCGTATGGGGAAGTATCCCGCGCGGTGAGCCAACGACTCCGGGGGGAGGCCGACACTGCTCGTCGGCGAGGTGCGACATGATGCTGCGCGCATGGGCCGTGATTTGTCTCGGCGCCGCGTGGGTCGGTTGCGGCGCTTCGACGCCGAGGCCGTCCTGTCCGGTGCCCGAGCAAGGCAGGATCGAGTTCGTCGGGACGGATCGACTGAATCCCGACGACACGGGCCGACCTCTTCCGACGATCGTTCGCCTCTATCAGCTCTCGAGCCTCGGTGACGTCGAGCAGGCTTCGTTCGAAGCGATGTGGCGCACGCCGACCGAAGTGCTGGGCGACACTTTGCTCGGGGTCGAAGAGGTGACGGTGTACCCCGACCGTACGACCCGCCGTCCGTTCGAGCGCAACGAGGAGGCCCGCTTTCTCGTCGCCGTCGCGATCGTCCGTCGCCCCATGGGGGAGTCGTGGCGCTCGATCATCGAGCTGCCTCTGCCGGTCAGCGTCATGACGTGTGGAGTCGAGAGTGAAGAGGAGGGTGGTGAACCACCGCCGCCGTCCATTCCGATCGTCGAGGTTGTCGCAGACGACTACCGTGTCGACGCCAGCCTACGGATGGTGCGGACCGACGACGCGTGCTCCAGCCCGCTCGGATGCGCGGGAGACCGCGCACGAGACGCGGCGGGCGAAGAGGCGGGTGAAGCTGGCGAAGCAGCCTCTTCGCAAGCTCCCTCGACCGAGGCACCCTCGACGCCCGATGCGCCCTCGACCGACCTGCCGTCGGTTCCGACGCCGAACTGAGGATCGATGCACAACCCTCTTCGAGTCTTGTGGACGGAAGGGATGGCCTGGGGCACGCTGCGTGTGGCGCTCGATGCCAAAGCGCTGCGCTCGGAGACGGTTGCGCTGGAGGCGATCGAAGTCGTGATGCCGGACGGGACGCCCCTCGCGCTCGACCCGGGGCATGGCGAGCTCCCTCCATCCCGACCGGTGCAGGGTCATTTCCCCGCGAACCAGACGATGCTGGAGGTGCACCTCGCGCTGCCCCGAGAACGCCAAGGCATTCCTGGAACGGGGGCGAAGAAGGGTGGCACCACGCGCTTCGTTCGCACCGAGCGCACGGTGGGCGACTTGCAGGCCGAAGCCGATGCGCGCGAGATCGCGTTCTCGCAGCGCAACCCGGTACTGCTCTTCGGCTCCGAGAAACGGGACGACTACGTCAGCTTGAAGATCGCCGAGCTGGTTCGCGACGACGCGAACAACTTGGTGGTCTCCGACCCGTACGTGCCTCCGTGTCTGCGCATCAGCGCGTCCCCGTTTCTGATGAGTGGTGTTCGGCGGCTCTTCACGGTGATGCGCACGCGCCGAAGCGCACTCGTCGAAGTGCAACGTGAGCGCGACGGATCGACGGTCGAGTACAACGCCGCCGACGTGACGCGTTTCCTCTTGCTCAACGCGATCAACACTCACCTCCCGCTCGTTCGGCACCTCGCAGAGGCGGGCGACGTCCATCCTCGCGTCGCGTACCTGATGCTCTCGCAACTCGTTGGAGAGCTCGCCTCGTTCGGCAGCAACTTCGACCCGGTCGACCTCGCGCCCTTTGCGTTCACCGACCTGCGAGCGTCGTTCGAAGGACTGTTCGCGCGGATCCTGTCGTTGCTGCACGCGACGGTGCAGGAGTCGTTCGTCGCGCTCGACTTGATCGGTCGCGAAGACGGCATGTTCTTCGGCGAGCTCTCAGACGCCCGCTGGCCGAATTGCCAGGATTTCTATCTCGCAGTGCGTTCGGCTTCGCTCGGAGACCAAGAGCTCGGTCAACAGTTGCCGCGTCTTGCGAAGATCGCGTCGTGGCAGGACATTCACTCGATCCTCACCGCCGCTTCGCCCGGAGCCGCGACGCAGGTGACCTACCGACCCCCGCCGCAGCTTCCCGTGCGAGCCGGTGTCACGTACTTCCAGGTGCAGGTCCAGAACGACTTCTGGCGAAACATCACGGCTCAAAAACAAATCGCATTGTATCTGCCGAGGCCGTTCGAGCCGGCTCGGACCGAAGTTCGACTACTCGGCGTTCTTCGCTGAGCACGCAGGAGCATCCATGGAACGAGCGAACGAGGTCGTTCACGACTACCTCAACGCGTTGTCGCAGGTCCGCCGCGCGCGAGGTACTCGCCCGATGCCCGAGGTGATCCACGGGCGTCTGTGCAGCTTCCTGGAGCGCGCGATGCGTCAGGCCGACGAACGCGGCTTCACTCAGCAGGACGTGCGCGACATCGGCTACGTGCTCGCGGCGCTCGGAGACGAGGTCGTGCTCTCGATGGATGCCGAGCTCCGCGACTATTGGCTGCCGCGCATGTTGCAGCTCAAGTACTTCAACGAGAACGTGGCTGGCGAGGGCGTGTTTCAGCGAATCGACGCCTTGTTGGGCGAGACCCATCGCGCTGAAGTCCTCCTCGTCTACTACTACGCGCTGCTCTTCGGGTTCCAAGGGCGCTTCCGAATCCGCGGCGGCGAGCTCGAGTTGCAGAACGTGACCGAGCGTGTCGCCGCGACGCTGCAGCGAAGCGGCCGGATCAAGGAGATGGATCTCTCTCCGCACGGCGATCGCCCGAAGGACGAGGGCAGTCGCATTCGACGGAATCTCCCGCTGGTTGCTGCATCGATCGTGATCCTCGTGGTTGCCATCGGCGTCTACGTCGGCCTCGAAATGAGCGTGAGCGGTGATGCCGACACGCTCGTCGAGCAGGTCTCCTCCAGTCAGGGCGCGTGAGGCACATGCTCAAGTACATCATCGCAGCCGTCGTCCTCGCGGCCCTGTGGACCGCCACGGTGCTCCTCGAGCTTCCGTTGTGGATCGGCATCGTCGGGACCGTCGTCGTCGTCGCCGTCGTCCTCACGATCGTGCTCGTGAAGTGGTGGCGCGCGCGCCGCGCCGCTCAGCAGCTCGAGAACGCGCTCGCCGCGCAGGCGGCGCAGCACGCAAAGACCGCGCGTCCCGACCTCCAGGCCGAAATCGCCGAGGTTCAGGCCGAGTTCCAGAAGGCGATCGCCGCGCTGAAGACGAGCAACGTCGGTGGCGGCAAGGACGCGCTCTACAAGCTGCCCTGGTACGTCATCGTCGGCCCGCCCGGGGCGGGAAAGACCACCGCGCTCAAGAAGTCCGGTTTGAACTTCCCGTATCTCTCCCGCGAAGGCGGAGGGGTTCGCGGCATCGGCGGAACACGGAACTGCGATTGGTGGCTCACCAACGACGGCGTGCTGCTCGACACGGCCGGGCGCTGGACCACCGAGGAAGATCGCGACGAATGGCTCGGCTTTTTGGACCTTTTGAAGCGGTACCGCTCGCGGAAGCCGCTGAACGGTCTGATCGTCGCGGTGAGCATCGACGTCCTCGGTGGGGCCAGCGAGCAGGAGGTGATCGATCTCGGACGCCGCATCCGCGGGCGCGTCGACGAGGCGATGAGCCAGCTCCAGATGTCGCTACCGGTCTACGTGCTCTTCACGAAATGCGACCTCGTGCCGGGCTTCGTCGAGACCTTCGAGGACATGTCGAAGGCCGAGCGTGGCCAACTCTGGGGCTTCACGACGTCCATCACCCAGAAGCGCGATCCGGCGACGCTCTTCTCCGAGCAGTTCTCCGCTCTCGGTCAGGCCCTCGAGTCACGAATGGTGAAGCGGCTCGGCGACGAGAGGCGCCTCGAGCGCCGAGAGGCCGTGTTCGCGTTTCCCGAGCAGTTCGCAGCGCTCGGGCCAAGGATGACGGACTTCGTTGCAACGCTCTTCGAGGAGAACGTGTTTCGGGAGACCCCGCTCCTGCGAGGTTGTTACTTCGTGAGCGGCACCCAAGAGGGACGCCCGATCGACCGCGTCATGCACCGTCTCGCGGACGCGCTCGGCATTCCCTCGGCGGTCCCCGAGCAAGCGTCGGCCACCGAACCGAAGAGCTACTTCCTCACCGACGTCTTCAAGAACGTCGTCTTTCCCGATGCTTCGCTGGCTGTTCGAAGCGCCGCCGAACAACGTCGTCAACGAAACACCGCGATCGCTGTTTCTGCCTCGATTCTCGCCGTCGCGATCGGGTTGCTGACGTTCCCCGCCATCGCGTGGGGCCGGAACGTCGACTTGGTCGAGCGAGCGGCGGCCGCCGTCGAATCGACGAAGACGGCGCTCGCGGCGCCGCGTGAGGACTCGGGCAGTCCTGCGCCAGACGCCGCGTTCGAGCCGTTGCGCGCGGTCGTGGAGGAGCTCGACGGCTACGAAGAATCGACCCCGGTTCTGATGACCTTCGGAATGTTCCAGGGCGACGCTCTCCGGCCTGCGCTCCGCCGACACTTGGCGCATCAGCTCCGCGAGCATGCGATTCAGCCGATGCGGAACGCCGGTGTCGGTGGCCTCGAGTCGTTCAGTCAGCGCTACGCGCGTGCCATCGAGGACGCGCCCAGTGCAGCCGAGCACCGACAGAACTACGAGCGCTTGAAGGCCGAGTTGTTGCTCACCCGCCCCGCAGAAGCGAACCAGCCAGCGCTCGAAGGCGAGGTCGGCAACTTCCTCGCCGAGCGGCTGACGTCGATCTGGGCGGATGGCAACGAAGCCGCGGAGCCGCGGGCGCGACGGCTCGTGGATGTGTACCTCGCCGAGCTCGGAACGGACGACACACTCCCGTTTCGTCGCGACCCGGCCCTCGTGCAGGGCGTGCGCAACGCCCTCGCGCGTGTCGCGGGTGAGCAGATTGCTATCGATTCGCTCATCGAGCGGTTCGCGTCCCGGCCGCCGCTGTCGGTGCGCAGCATGGTGGGCTCGACGGTGCCGCACATTCGTGGCCGTCGCGAGGTACGCGCGGCCTTCACGTACGACGTGTGGACGACGCAGGTGCGTCCGCTGCTCGACCAGCCCGTGTCCTCGCTGCTCGGCGAGGCATGGGTCCTCGGGACAGTGGGACGCGTCGAGACGTCCGAGGCGGAGCGTGAGCGCCAGCGCCTGCGCGTGCGGTCGGAGTATTTCGCGCGCTACATCGACGAGTGGCGCGAGTTCATTCGTGGTCTGTACACGGTTCCGCCGCGAGGAGGAAACCAGGCGGCGCTCTCGCAGCTTCAGGACTTGACGCGTGGTCAGCCGTCTCCGTTCTCGCGACTGTTCCAGGCGGTCGATCGCAACGTGACCCTCCTCGAACCCGTCGCGGAGGAGGCAGATCCGGAGGAGTCGAATGCGGGCCAGGCCATCACCGGCCTCGTCGAGGCACGGCTGTCCAAGAGCAAGGCGGGCCGAGTGGGCTTGGCGGCGCTGCGCGACGCTCGCGAGGGTGGAGTGCGAGAAGGAGAGGGGCCCGAGTACATCGACGAAGAGCAGGTGAAGCAGGCCTTCGAGGGCTTCCTTCGCTTCGGTGTCGTGGCTCCCTCCGAGGGTGGATCTTCCACGACCGGCCGTGACGTCTACGAGGAGCAGTTGCTCTTCGTGCGAGACGCGTTGCAGACGCACCTCGAAGATCCGTCGGATCCGGCTGCGCTCACGGCACGCCTGCAGCAAGCGCGAACCCGGACGCTTGGGCTGATTGCCGAGCAGGAAGTGGGGTGGCGCCCCGCGTTCGAAGCGCTGCTTTGGCCGCCCATCGATGGCGCGTCGATGTCGTTCAGCGAAGCTGCAGGGCTCGGGGCCGGGCGCGCGTGGTGCAACGACGTGGTCTCGCCCTTCGAGCGCATGCTCGCCAACCGGTATCCCTTCGATCCGGCGGGCACGGATCTCGCGCTCAGCGACTTCGCCGACTTCTATCGACCGACCACGGGCACCCTCTGGACCTACTTCGATCAACAGCTCGACAACCACGTCGAACGCCAAGGCGATCGGTTCGCCTTCAAGCAGCAGCTCGGGCGGCCGGCCGCGAGCGTCCTCCAAGGATCGCTCTTGTCGTTCTTGCAGCGATCCCAGGGCATCTCCCGCGCGTTCTTTCCCGCAAACGCCGAGGACCCTTCGGTCGAGGTGGACGTGAGAATCCGGCCCGCGCCGGGGGTCGCGACCATCAGCTTCGCTCTGTCGGGTGAGACGCTCGAGTACCACAACGGTCCCGAGCAGTGGCATCGCTTCACGTGGCCAGGGGAGGACCCCTCGGCGGGCGCCGTCGTCGAGCTTCGAGGCGAGGGCATGCACGAACGCCTCGAGCAAGGCGGTGAATGGGGGCTCTTCCACCTGATCGATCGCGGCAGCGTGACGAGTCGTGGTGGCGACAGGGTCTTCTCCGTGACTTGGCGGCTCGGAAGCCACGGTATCGACGTGACCCTCGACTTCCGACCCACCCGAACCGACTCGCCCTTCTTCGAGGCCGGACGACAACGGTCGTCGTTGTTCGGGCCGTTGCGCGCGGCCGACGCACGCGCGCCGCGCGAGATCGTTACGGGACGCCGTATCTGTCCGACGGGTGAATGACGTGGGCGACGGCGTCGCGGTGATGGGCAAGCTGCCTATGCGCGGAGATTTTCTTCGCGTGAACGTGGTCGAGGCCGACGTGCGCGCGCTCGATCGTTGGATGGAGGAAGCCCAAGGACACCTCGCGGTCGCGGCTCTGGCGTTTCCCCCGTGCGTGAAAGTGCTCTGGCGTGGAGAGCGGGGTTGGGTGGTAGGATCGTTCGTCCCGAGTCGCGACGCGGTCGGTCGCACGTACCCGCTCGGAGCGGCGACCCCGACGCACGATCCGACGCCACCGTCCGTCCTGGCCGTTGCGAGTGACGGCATCCTCTCGGGGTTCGTCGATTGGCTCGCTGCCGCCGAGCGCGTCGGCGAAGCGGGGCTGTTGGACGGTCTCGCACGCGTTGCGTCGACGACGCTCGATCTCTTCGGTGCGCAGCGCCTCTGCCATCAGGTCGCCAGCACACAGCTCGTCGCCGAGGTCGAAGAGCGTCTGTTCGAGACGTCGGATGGGCGTGACTACGCGTATCGCACGCTCTGCGTGGCCATCGACGCCGTCACGAGCGGTCAGCGGCTCGTGCTCGACTGCCCGCTTGCGATCGACGTCGACCAGTTTTTCTGGCTCTCCGTCGTCGGGGCGCTGGCGTCGGGTGCCCCGACCGTGATGTGGGTCGAGGAGCCGACGCCCCGAATGTTGATCGCGTTCGGTGCGATGCCTCCGACGGCGCTTCGAGCCCTCGCGGGTCGCTTGGAGGATCCGAGTTGGCATTGGCCGCTCACCACCCCGCGCGAGGCAGCGCGACGCGCGGCCGCGAACGCCATGCAGACGTTCCCGCGGGTGCACGGCGAGACCCTCGGCGCGTTCACGTCCCGACTCGCCGAAGCCTTCCGCGGAGGAGCCCACCGTGCCTCGTGATCTGACCGCCGAGCTCGAGACCTACCTCGTCCCGTGCGCGGGCGAGCCAGCTGGAGCAGACGCTCGCTACGACCCGCTTCACGAGTCCATTCGCAACCGAGTGGCGGCGCTCGACGCCCCGACGGGTGGCGAGGTCGACTGGGACGGCATCGTCAACGACGCGCGCACCGTGCTCGGAGCCTCGAAGGATCTGGTGATCGCATCGTTCCTCGCGTTCGGTCTGTACGAACGTCGCGGTCTCGAAGGGCTGACGCTCGGCCTTCGAGTGCTGGCGGAGCTGATGGACCGGTTCTGGGAGGGGGCCCATCCTCCCCTCCGCCGTCTACGGGCTCGGTCCAACGCCGTCGACTGGATCACGGAGCGCGTCGTTCCGCGAGTCGCCGCCACCCCCGTGGGACCGAGTGACCACGACGTGGTCGATGAGCTCGCCGCAGCTGCGTCGCGGTTGAGCGAGGTGGTCGGCGCGCGTTTCGAGGATTCGGCGCCTGCGATGAGACCACTCCTCGATGCAACCAAGCGACTCCAGATCACTTTGCCACCGCGGCCGAAACCGGTGGATGTGCCAGCCCCGACGTCGACCCCGGCCACGTCGGAAACAACCTCGGCGCCAGAGGTATCGACGAGCGAGCGGGTCGAGTCGATCGTGGCCACTTCCCCGACGCCTCAGGCGTCGCCCGTTTCGCCTGCGGCTGCAGAACAAGCCCCCGATCCCCTGGCCGCAGTGCGCGCCAAGCTCGCCTTGATGGTTCGTCCGATCAGCGACGCTCAGCCCGCAGGGGACGACGCCCGCTACGATCCGCTCCACGAGAGCGTCCGCAACGAGGTCGCCAAGCTCGACATGCCGACGGCCGGCGAGATCGACTGGGCGGCGGTGACGCGTGACTGCGAGATCCTGCTTCGAACGAAGTCGAAGGACATCCTGATCGCCGCGTACTGGGCGGGGGCCCGAGCCGCGACGGCAGACCTCGAAGGCGTGACGGAGGGCCTCCTCCTTCTTTCGCAGATCATCGACACGTTCTGGGAGGACGCCCAACCACCGAAGCGCCGTGAGCGGGCGCGGGGCAACGCTGTGGACTGGTTCCTCGGTCGTCTCGGCTCGTTGTCGGAGCGCCCGCTCACCGCGGCGGACGCCCCACGGATCGACGCACTCGAGCGTGCTGCCAAAGAGCTCGCGAGGGTCGCACGGGAGCGCTTCGAGGAACGTCTCCCCCCGACCCGTCCGCTGGTCGAGCAGATCGAGCGCATGAAGCTGTCGGTTCCCAAGTCGGCGCCGGTCAAGGTCGAGCCTCCAAAGCCAGCGCCAGCTGCGCCGGCCGCAGCTCCGACCCCACCCGTCGCAGCGACCAGCGCGGCCTCGGCACCGTCGACCATCGCCGCGCCCGGCAACGCCGAGGACGTCGACAACTTCCTGCGCCAGACGGCGACTGCCGTTCAGCAAGCGGCTCGAACGCTCTTCAAGGCCTCTCCGCAAGACGCGACGTCGTATCGCTTGTCGCGCGTCGCGCTCTACTTGGCGATTCGCCAGCCGCCCCCGTCGCCGGATGGGAAGAAGACTGCGGTTCCGCCCCCGCCCGACAAGTTGCAACAACAGCTCGAGACGTTGCTCGCGAACTCGAACTGGTCGGCGCTCCTCGAGGAGGCCGAATCCGCGGTGGTACAGTTTCGATTCTGGGTCGATCTGCAACGCTACGTCGCCATCGCCCTCGGCAACCTCGGGCACCAGGACGCCAAGCGCGAAGTCATGGCGGGCACACGTGCACTCCTCGAGCGCATGCCGACTCTTCGAGACCTCGGCTTCGCGAGCGGGCTCGCGTTCTGTTCGCCCACCTGCCGCGCATGGGTGGAGTCCGAAGTGCTCGCGGGAGGCGGGGGCGCCGCAGGGGGCGGTCCGGTGGAGGACCCGAAGCTCGCGGAGGCCCGAAAGAAGGCGATCGGTGGTGCCCGCGACGAGGCGGTCGGCCTCCTCGAGGAGCTCACGCGCACCGGCAAAGACGGCCGCACTCGCTTCGAGGCTGCGCTTACGATCGCCGAGTTGGTCGCGACGATCTCGCCCGCGGTCGCCGACGGCTTGTGCACGGCGCTCGGCGAGGACGTGGAGCGCCACCGCCTCGATCACTGGGACCCGAGCCTCGCGGCACGCCTCTACACGACCCACCTCGGTGCGCTCGCCGCGCTCGCGAAGGAACCGAACAAGGTCCCGCCCGAACGTCGGGCGCTGGTGTATGCTCGCCTCTGCCGCGTGGCGCCGGGGGCTGCGCTGAAGTTGAAGTGAGGGCCGGAGCTCCCGGCCGGCAAACCTCGAGAGGGGAATCATGGCAAAAGAGCAGACCGTCGCGCCGAAGGAGCGCGTGAACATCACCTACAAAGCCGCAACCGGCGATGCGCAAGAGGAACGAGAGCTCCCGCTCAAGATCCTCGCGATCGGCGATTACACCGGCCGGCCCGACGAACGTCCCCTCGAGGAGCGCAAGCCGCTCAACATCGACAAGGACAACTTCGATGCGGTGATGTCTGAGCACAAACTCGGGGTGAGCATCGGCGTGAAAGACAAGCTGTCTGGCGAAGAAGGTGCCGAGCTCGCCGTGAAGCTCAAGTTCGACACGCTGAAGGACTTCAGTCCCGAGAAGATCGCCGAGCAGGTGCCGGAGCTCCGCAAGTTGCTGCAGCTGCGCGAAGCGCTCACCGCGCTGAAGGGGCCTCTCGGCAACATCCCGGCCTTCCGTCGACGTCTGCAGACCGTCCTCGGGGACGACTCCGCCCGCCAGCAGCTCATGGACGAGCTCGGGCTTGGTAAGGGCGAAGGTTGATTGCACCTCGAACGACGACGCGACGCAGGAGATAGAAGCACATGGCTGAAGAACAAGCGGGCGCAGGCGGAGCTGCCGCCGGTGTCGAGGAAGGTGGCAGCCTCCTCGAGCAGATGCTCAACGAGGCGAAGATCTCGCCGGCCGACGAGGGGTACGACATCGCGAAGGAAGGCATTCAGGCCTTCATCTCGCAGATGCTCTCGCCCGACCGGAAGGGCGAAAAGGTCGACAAGAACGTCGTCGATGCGATGATCGCGGAGATCGACAAGCGCCTCAGCGCGCAGGTCAACGAGATCCTCCATCACCCCGACGTGCAGAAGATCGAGGCGGCATGGCGCAGCCTCAAGTACCTCGTCGATCAGATCAACTTCCGCGAGAACATCAAGCTCGAGGTGCTGAACTGCTCGAAGCAGGCGCTGCTCGAGGACTTCGAGGACACCCCCGAGATCCCGAAGTCGGGTCTGTATCAGCTCGTCTACTCCAAAGAGTACGGCACCTTCGGCGGCGCTCCGTACGGACTGATCGTCGCGGACTACGAGTTCGGGCCGGGGCCCCAGGATCTCGACCTGCTCTCGAGCTGCGCGGCCGTGGCGGCGATGGCGCACGCGCCCTTCATCTCGAACGCGAGCCCGAAGTTCTTCGGCTGCGACTCCTACGTGGACGTCCCGAAGCTCAAGGACCTGCAGTCGATTTTCGAGGGGCCGCAGTACGCGCGCTGGAACTCGTTCCGCGAGAGCGAGGACGCCCGCTACGTCGGCCTCTGCTGCCCGCGCTTCCTCCTGCGCCTGCCGTACGGCCCGGATACGGTCCCGATGAAGGCGTTCGACTTCAAGGAGGAAGTCGTCGGCAACCACGACGGCTACCTCTGGGGTCACTCGTCGTTTGCGATGGCGGCACGCGTGGCCGACTCCTTCGCGAAGTTCCGTTGGTGTCCGAACATCATCGGTCCTCAGGCCGGTGGCGCGGTCGAGAATCTTCCGCTTCACCAGTACGAGGCGATGGGTGAGATTCAGACGAAGATTCCGTGTGAGATTCAACTCACGGAGCGTCGCGAGTTCGAGCTGGCGGAGCAGGGCTTCATCGGGCTCGTCTTCCGCAAGGACAGCGACAATGCCGCGTTCTTCTCGGCGAATTCCTGCCAGAAGCCGAAGCTCTTCGGGAACACCGAAGAGGGTAAGGCTGCCGAGACGAACTATCGGCTCGGGACGATGTTGCCGTACATGTTCATCATCACGCGACTCTCGCACTACATCAAGGTGATGCAGCGCGAGCAGATCGGGTCGTGGAAGGAACGCGGCGACCTCGAGCGCGAGCTCAACAACTGGATCAAGCAGTACGTCTCCGACATGGAGAA
>JALOQC010000217.1 GCA_025453555.1 Myxococcota bacterium
GAGCTCGAGGGCGAGGAGCCGAGCGAGAGCAGCCGCAAACGCTTCGAGACGATCGGGGCGCAGGTCGGAAAGGGTGGGCTCGACGTGGCCGGGCTGAAGGCGGTCTTCGCGGATCGCAGCCAGGGGATCCTCAGCGTGAACCGGTACCCCGAGGACGGGCAGGGCACGGCCACCAACGCGGTCTTCATCGCGTCGCCGAGCGAGAAGCGCGCCTGGGCCTGTCGCGGCCCGGCCGACCGTGGGGCCTGGGTCGAGCTGCGGTTCGGGTGAGCTCGTTCGGAGGCGGTCGGAGCTGAGCCTCGTTTTGTCGAGGTTTTCTTGCGTCACTCCTGGTGGATGCACGGGCTTCGACGGCGGTCCCAACGCGATGCGAGGCTGTCAAGCCGGGCCCGAGCCCTCCCTCACGAGAAGCCTTGATGACGCACCGCGACGCTGAGATGCTCGGCGCGTCAAACGGACCTGCGCGGGCGTCCCGAGCATCCTCGGGGGCGCAGGGTCCAGAAAGACATTTGCGTGCCATTTACGATTCCCGGATGGAACCGTTCCTCGAAGGAAGCCGACCCGCGACGCGGATGGCTTCGAGGGAACACCGACCCCGTCAGCACGGAGGGACCGGTGGAGCGCATGAGCTGGGAAGAGATTTGCCGCCGGCCCGAGTGCCGCGGTCGCTGGGTGGCGCTTCAGGGCTGCCGCTACGACGAGCAGACGGGCAAGGCCGCCGAGGGCCAGGTCGTCGACGTCGACGACGACCTCGCGGCGCTGTGTGGTCGCGTCCGCGATCAGTGGAAGAACTGCGCGATCTTGTACGTGACGCCCGTCCCGAATTGAGCGTCGCGAACCGAGCGTCGCGAGCCGAGCGTCGCGAGCCGAGCGTCGCGAGCCGAGCGTCGCCAGCCGAGCGTCGCGAGAGCCCTCGCTCGCGTCAGTGCAGCGTGTGCTGCCGACCTTCGTGCTCGACGGTGGGGACGTCCGCCTCGCGTCCTTGAGGCGGGTCACCGCTGACGAGGATGCGCAGCACGTCTTCTTCCTCCGCTCGCTCCCGCTGCTGCTCGGCCTGACGCGCCTCCGCGAGCGCCGCGAGGCGTTCGATCGCGTCGTCGTGGGCCTTCTCCTCGGCCGCCATCGCGCCGAGCCTCTGCTTCGCCTGCCGTCGGCGCTTCCGCCACGCGAGGAGGAGCAGCACCACACCGACCGCGGGGAACGTCGCGCCGCCGATCACCATCGGCAGGGTGCCCATGCGCTCGGTGATGGCAGCGTTCCACTCGCGGTCGAGCTGGGTCGGGGTGAGCGCGTACGCGTCGAGCAGCGCGTCGTCGAAGGTCCGACCCTCGCGCAGGTGGCGAACCAGCTCGCGAAAGCGGACTCCATCGGGATCTTCGCGGCGAAGGAACGACACCACGTCGGCGGACTGAGCGTAGGCGAGGCTGACCTCGTGGACCCGCGCGGGGAAGCGACCGTCGAGCTCGTCCAGCGAGAGCAACGCCTCCTGCACGTGCGCGTTCCAGAGGACCCGGAACCGGTCGAGGCTGCGCTCTTCGGCGTGGTGAATGGCCACCCCCTCGACGAACCAGCGCGGCAGCTCGCTCGAGCCCTCGCCGACGGAGCGTCGCAGCGAGACGTGCGAGAGCTCGTGCACGAGGACCTGCGCGAGCTCGGGCGGCGTCCACGTCTCGGGCGCGGTCTTCGTCAGGAGGATCACGCCGAGCGCGGGGTACGCGACCCCGGAGGCGTACGTCGGAGGCGGGGCCCCGCGGGGCGCGAGCCGGCGCATCTGTTCGGGGTTGCGCGCGAGGCGCACCACGATCGCGTCGTCGACGTCTTGTCCGAGATCGTGCTCGAGCCGCGGCCACGCCTCCTCGATCACGGCGTGCAGCGCGTCGCGCGTGGCCTCGTCGCCTTCGGGGTAGGTCCAACGCACGTCACCGAGGGTGGTCTCCGAGTAACCCTCGGGCGCCGACGGCAGCTCGCCCCGCGCGCCGCCGCCCACGATCCAGTCGTGCTGGGCGCGAACGGGCCGCGGTGACGCGAACGAACCGAGCGCGAGGAGCGCGAGGAGGAAACCGAGCAGGAGCCGGACGAGAGCGCCCATGTTCCTCGGTCGTCGTCGTGGCCGTCGCGTCACTCCCGCCGCACCCCGTCGTCGAAGACTAGCCGAGCGAGCGAGCGCGATCGAGATCGTGCCTCGCGGATCGCCGAGACGGAGTCGTCGGGCTTCAGTTCGATGGTTCGGTCGCCTGACGGCGACGCTCACGTGACGTCGGGTCGCTCGACCGGGCGGCCGGCTCCGAAAACGTCAACTCGCCGCTTGCTACCTCGCCCACGGTTCTCGCATCGTCCCGACGATGAAGAACGTCCTCGTGCTCTTGCTGCTCGGTTGGGTCGGTTGCGGTGCGAGCGCTCCGTCGACGGAGACCCCGGGCTCCTCGGAGGCGACCGAGGCCACGGTTCGCTGGGTCGCCGAATCACGCGGGGACGACGAGGTCAGCGGTGCGCCGATGACCGAGCTGCGGGTCGAGGTGAGCTTGGACGGCGGCGAGCCGCAGGCGATCGCGATCGGCACGCTGCCTGGCTGCGCGGCGGTGGAGACGGGCACGGCGCCGATGCTGGCGAGCGTCCATTGTTTTTGGGCGGGCGCGGGCGACACGCTGCGGGTCGAGCACCGAGAGGGCGCCGTGGTGGTGACTCGGCAGGGTGAGGACTCGCAGGTCGACGGAGCGTTCGACGTCCAAGAGGTCGGCCGCGTCGTCGTGGGCGGAGCTGCGGTTCGTCTCGTCGAGTGAGGTCACCCGAAGCCCATCGCGCGGGCGTCGAGTGAGGTCACCCGAAGCCCATCGCGCGGGCGTCGAACGCCGCGCGCCGGCGCTCGGTGTCCACGCGAACGGCGACGGAGCGGCCGGGCTGCACCGAGGGAAGCACGTGCGAGGGCAAGAACCAGCGGACCTCGAGCGCGTGCCCGTCGAGACTGAGCCTCACGAGGAACAGGTCGTGCTCGCCGAGCACGGGGGCGATGCGCTCGACCGTCGCGACGGCAAGCGCTCCGTGGGTCAGGAGGTCGTCGTTCTCGGTTCGTATGCGGTGGTGACGCCAGACCAGGAAGCCCGCGAACCCTACGAAGGCGAGCACGATGAGCGCGATCCCGACGGCCTCACTCATGGGCCCTCACGTCCGGGACCTCGGGTCCGGCAGCTTCGTCCTGCTCGGAGGTCGGGTGCTCGGAGGTCGGGTGCTCGGAGGTCGGGTGCTCGGAGGTCGGGGGCTCGGAGGTCGGTGAGAGTCCGAGGGCGGCGCGAACCCGCGGGCGCTGCTGCGCGCTCGGGTCGGGACCATCGCTGTCGCGCGCGGCGCGGAGGGCGCGGGCGCGGAGGATCTCGAAGCGCGTGAGCAGCGAGCGACGTCGCAGGATGAGCGCGCGGCCGTGCTCGACGAGCGCGCGCTGACGCGCCGCGGCCTCCGAGGATCCCGGGTCGGGGCGCACGCCGCCTTGCAACTCTTCGCCGCGCCGTGCCTCGGCTTCGGCGGCCTCGAGGTCCGGGAGCAGACGCGCGAGCGCCGACTCGAGGTCTTCGGCGGGCAGCGTCGGGGACGCGCTCTCGATCACGAGGCGACACGCGGCCCGCGCCGCGTCGGCGTCGCGTGGGCCGTCGCTGGGCTCGGCCGCGCCGAGCACGAGGCTCTGCCCCGGCTGCAGCGTGATCGTGCGGAGCGTGCCTGCGTCGTCGAAGGCGACCGCGTCGACGCGTCCGGAGAGCGCGGCCACGAAGGTGCTCGCGGCGGCGTTCGCGGCGACCCACACCTCGCCCGAGCCTTCGATCACGACGCTGCCCGAGGGTGTGCCGACGCGCAGCGGAGGGCGCGCGCTTCCACCCTCGGGGGGCAGCTCCGCGTGCAGCACGCCGGACGCGAGGATCACCTGTGCGGGCGCTTCGGAGCCGACGCGCGCCGTGGTCTGCGGCTGGAGCGTGACGCGACCGCCTTCGCGGAGATCGAGCACCAGCGCGCTCGCGCCGCTCTCGATCGTCGCGGTGTCGCCGAGGCGCTGGCCCGCACGAAAGGTCGACTCCTGTAGGTTCTCCACGCGCACCACGCGCGCGAGCGGAGGCGGGCGCGTGTCCTCGGGAGTCGGCGGGAGCATGGGCGGCTCGTAGGGGCGCTTCGTCGCCGCGCTCATGCCCGCGTGCGTCTCGTCCGTCGCCGGATCGGCCGCGTTCGTCGGGGGATTCGAGTCGCCGCACGCGACGAGCGATGCGAGCAATCCGAGCCATGCGGCGCGGGATCTCGTCGTTCGCGCCGTCCGCGAGACGGACGTCGGCGACCACGTCGGCGAGCACGTCGGCGAGAAGGACGTCGACCGCCACGTCGTGCGGGGACGCGTCGAGCTCACGGCTCTTCGTCCTTCGTGTCCGCGAGATCGTCCATGCTCATCTCGGGATCGGTCATCTCGATCGCGACGAGCCCCGCGAGATCCTCGACTTTCGTGGACTCGCCGAGCAGCTCGACGGTGAGGTCCTCCGCCGCGAGCGCCTCGCGCGCTTGGCCGAGCTCGCGCGACGTGTTGCGCAGGCGCTGCGCGAGCACGCCGAGGAAGCTCCAGAGCAGCTTCACCGCGACGTCGTGGTCCTTGCGGATCATGTCGAAGAAGTCGCGTCGCTTGATCGCGAGGAGCTTCGAGTCTTCGGTCGCGGTGACGGTCGCGGAGCGCGGCGCCTTGTCGACGAGCGCCATCTCGCCGAAGTGCTGTCCCGGCCCGAGCTCGGTGATCGTGGTGCCGCCCGAGTGGATCTTCACTTTGCCCGTGAGGACCACGAAGAGCTCGTCGCCCTCGTCGCCTTCTTCGACGACGCTCTGATCCTTCTTGAAGGGCCGCACGCTCGTGATGTTCAGGATGCGCACGAGCTCCTGGAACGTGACGAACCGGAAGAGCGGCATCTTGTGGAGGATGTCGAGCTTGAGGTTCACCTCGCGCGAGAGCTTGTCGACGCCGCTCTCGTCGTCGGGGACGCGCACGACGATCGCGGTGATGTTGTCCTTGCCGCCGCGCTCGTTCGCGAGGTCGATGAGGTGCGGCGTGAGGTTCTCTTCCGGGACCTCCTCGAAGAGGCGGCGAATCTCGGCTTCTTCGAGGTAGCCGTGCAGGCCGTCCGAGCAGAGGAGGAAACGGTCGCCGGGGAGCACGTCGAAGTCGAAGACGTCGACCTCGACGCTCTCGTAGACGCCGACCGCGCGCGTGACCGCGTTCTTGTATTGGACCTTGTCGATCTGCTCGCGGGTGAGGCGGCCGCGTTTGAGCAGCTCGTTGATGAGCGAGTGGTCCTCGGTGAGCTGGTGCACCGAGCCTTGGCGGTAGAGGTAGATGCGCGCGTCGCCGACGTGGGCGATGAAGCCGCGGCTGCCGAGGATGAGCAGCGCGTCGAGCGTGGTGCCCATGCCGCGCTTGCCTTCGTCCTTCACGCCCTCGTTGTGGACGGTGGAGCAGGCCTGCTGGACGCTCGCCTCCATCAGCCGCAGCACGTCTTTGCGCGTGGTGCCGCCGTGGCCTTGCTCGAACTCGTCGAGCGCGTCGCGTTCGGCCGCGAGGGCTTCGCGCACGGTGCGCGCGGCGAGGCTGCTCGCGACCTCGCCGGCCGCGTGTCCGCCCATACCGTCGCAGACCACGAAGAGGCCGAGCTTCTTGTCGACGAGGAAGCTGTCCTCGTTGTGGTCTCGCACGCGACCCACGTCCGTGGCGGGCCAGAAGCGAAGGCCTGCGGCCTCTTCCGTCATGCGGTCGGTCCTTTGTCTCTGTCGCGCGCACCCCGAGGCACGTGCGTCTTCGTTCGCGGCGCGTGGCTCGCCAGCGCTTTCCGTTCGGGCTCGAGCAGCCTCGGCTGTCGCTTCTCGGAGACGGCATGCGGGTCGCGACCCCGGCCCCGATCGGCGGCCATTCTCCTCGGGGCCACTTCGCTTTGCAACGCTCGCGTGGCGCGTGTAGTACGGCCGGCTGGTGTGGATTGCCGGACGGGATCGTTCGGCGCAACGGCGGAGCACCGTCCCGCGCGCGTCGTGGGAGGGCCGCCTCGTTGCCGTCGCCGTGGTGGGCGACGGCGTGCTTGGAGAGAGTGAATGCGAAGATTGCTTTTCGTGGGAGCGCTCGTGGCGATCGCGGGTGCGTGCGGAGATTCGAGCGAGCTGACGCCGGACGCGGGTCCGGACATCCGCTTCGACGCGGCGCCGCCGCCCGACGTGCCGGAGGCGCCCGACGCGGGACCGCCGCCCGGCACCGTCGGCGAGGCGTGCCGCGAGGACGGCGACTGCAACAGCGGAGAGCTCTGCGTGGGCGAGTTCCCGGGCGGCTACTGCACGGCCGACTGCGGCTCGATGGACTGCCCGTCGGGCTCGTCGTGCGTGCAGGTCGATCGCGCGACGTTCCTGTGCCTCGCGGATTGCGATCCGGCGGCGGAGGATCCGTGTCGGCCGGGCTACGGCTGCACGACCGATCCGAGCCTCGGCAACGTCTGCATCCCCGGCTGCTCCACGAACGACGACTGCCCCGAGGGGCTCGAGTGCGACGAGGCGGGCGGCGCGGCCGGTGAGGGCGCGTGCTTCGATCCGAGCGCCGACGTCGGCGACGCGTGCGAGGAAGACACGGAGTGCCCGGCGGGTAACTTCTGCTTCCGCGAGGGCTTCGGCGGCTGGCCGAGCGGCTCGTGCGTGGCGTTCGGCTGCGACCCGGTCGCGAACACCGGCTGCGGCGAAGGGGCGACCTGCCTCGCGGCGGGCGGCGGCGACGGCATCTGCGTCGCGTCCTGCGAGGACGCGGGCGACTGCCGCGAGGGGTACGACTGCGTCTCGGGCGCGTGTCAGCCGGGCTGCGACGACACCGATCAGTGCAACGACGGTCGCGTGTGCAACCCCGCGGTCGGCACCTGCGCGCAGCCCTTCGACCCGAGCTTGCTCGGCAACACCTGCTCGGGCTCGCGGCGCGCGTGCCTCGGCGGCACCTGCTTCTCGGAGTTCGCGAGCGGCTTCCCGGGTTCGTACTGCGTGTACCGCGGCTGCGATCCCGAGGCGACGGACGCGACGGACGGCTGCCCGGGCGACGGTGTGTGCGCGGTCGTCGACGGCTCGCCCGTCTGCCTCGACGCGTGCGCGGGTGACACGTGCCGTGAGGGCTACGACTGCCGCCTCGTGGATCCGACGAACGAAGCGAGCGGCACGGCGTGCGTGCCGGCGTGCACGAGCGACGACGCGTGCGCGAACGACGGCACGGACGGCGCGCCGGACTTCAGCTGCAACCCGGGCACGGGCCTCTGCACGGATCCCTTCGTCACCGATCGCCTCGGCTTCATGTGCACGACGAACGAGGACTGCCCGGGCGGTCGTTGCCTCGACGAGGCGAGCACGGGATATCCGGCGGGCACCTGCGTGGCGCTCGGCTGTCGTCTCTCGGGGGAGGGCCCCGCGCAGCCGTGCCCGACCGGTGGCGTGTGCGTGGACGACGGCGTGGCGCCGAGCGACATCGGCATGTGCCTCGACGGCTGCGCGATCGCGATGAGCGGCGCGTGCCGCGCGAACTACGCGTGCGTGCCGCTGAGCGAAGGCGCGCCCGAGGGCGTGTGCCGCCCGGCGTGCGCGGAAGGCGCGTGCGGCGACGGCCGCGTGTGCGACTCCGAGACGGGGCTCTGCGAGCCGACCTGAGCTTCGTGCGAAGCGCGTGAGGCGAGCGGCGTCGGGGAAACCCGGCGCCGTTCGGCGTTTGTGCGCATCAGCGCGCGGAGAGCACGAGCTGACCCGCTTCGAGCGCGAGGGCCTTCTCGCCGCGCAGGAGCGCTTCGAGATCCGCGCCGAGGAGCGTGTGGCGCCAGCCTTCGCGCAGGCGGCTCTCGGCGCCGCGGACGAGCGCGGCGACGTCGTCGCGGGTGGCGAGCACGGTGGGAGAGAGCGAGCAGGTCTCGGCGACTTGGGCGGCCCACGCGAGCGCGAGACCGACGGCCGCTGCGCTCGCTTTCTCGCTCGGCGGCTTGGGGGGGAGACGCAGCGCGGGCTCGCGCAGCTCGAGGCCCTTCGTGATCGCGTCGAGGACGGCGCGCGTGGTGCCGGCGTCGAGGCGACCGATGCCGCGCGCGCGGTGCAGATCGGCTTCGTTCGTCACCGGACGACCGGCGAGCGCGAGGATCGCGAGGTCCGAGAGGATGGACTTGGTGGGACGATCGAGCTCGGCCGCGCGGCGTTCTCGCCACGACGCGAGCGCTTGCGCGACGCCGCGCGCGCGACCTTGCAGTCGAGCCTTGCCCTTGAGCCGCCACCACGCGGTGTCGGGATCGGGGAGCGCGCGATCGCGGACGCGCTGGCGCTCGCACTCTTCTTCGGCCCAGGCGAGGCGGCCGCGCGCTTCGAGCTCGCGCGCGAGCTTCTCGTGCAGATCGAGCAGGTGCAGGACGTCGCCCGCCGCGTAGTCGCGCGCGTCGTCGTGGAGCGGACGGCGAGTCCAGTCGGTGAGCTGATCGCCCTTGGGCAGCCGCGCGCCGAGCCACGCCTCGCAGAGCGCGCCGAGCGAGGCTTGATCGAAGCCGAGGAACGACGCCGCGACCTGCGGGTCGAAGAGACGACGTGGTGTCACGCCGCAGGAACGCTCGACGATCGCGAGGTCCTGGGCCGCGGCGTGCACCACCGCGAGCGCGTCGGAGTCGAGCACCGCACGAAGCGGCGCGACGTCGACCGCGAGTGGATCGACGAGCGCGACGTGGACGCTGTCGCCGTCGTTCCACGCGAGCTGCAAGAGCGCGAGCTGTGGGTGGTAGGTGCGCTCGCGGAGGAACTCGGTGTCGAGCGCGTAGCGATCGACGCGCAGCAGTCGGTCGAGCACGTGCTCGAGCTCGTTGGCGGTCGCGATCCAGTGGGCGCTCACGGCGCGGGAGCATAGCGCGACGTTGCGCGCGCGGGGCCGTTACGTGCAGGCGCTCGCAGGGTGCGCGAACGTGATCTCCGAACGCGAGCTGCCGCGCTCGTTCGCGGGCCGGGCTTCCCTCGAATCGAACACGCGTCGACGGGCTCCCACACAGGTCGCCGACCACGTCACCGACCACGTCCACGAGCGTCGAGGCGCTCAGCGCCAGCGCGCTTCGAGCACCGCGTCGGGACCGTCGCCGCCTTCGACGATCTCGATCACCGTGCCGCGCGCACCGCCGACCTCCAGGGTCGCGGTGGTCGCGCCGCGGAAGTCGGACCAGAGGATGCGATCGAAGCCGGGAAAGTCGTGGGCTTCGAGGCGCGCGAAGCGCTCGCTGCGGCGCGTGACCGCGAGGTGACCGCGGTCGAAGTAGCGGCGGACGATGGCGGTGCTGCGATCGAGCACGAAGCCCGGATGCAGCACGCGCAGAAAGAGGCGGAACACGCGGGGTAGATGATCGGAGAGGCCGTGGTGTCCGACCGCGAACGCGACCTCGAACGGGTCGCCACTCGCGAGCTCCGCGAGGAGCGACTCGCCGTGCGAGAGCTCCTCCACCCGGTAGAAGGCGAGGGTGTCGAGGGTGTTCGTGCGGAGCGCGTCGAACGCCGTGCCGCGCGCGCGTTCGAGGAGCTCGGCGGAGGTCTTCTCGCCGTAGAGCGTCGTGGCGGCGTCCGCGAGGTTGCGGAAGGCGATGCCGCGGATCTGGGTGCTCGGCTCCAAGCGCCGCGAGGATAGCTCGACTCTGGGGCGGCGCTCGGTCCGTACGTCTCGCGCGCGTGCGGAGTTGCCGGACACGACGGCCGGCGTTCAGCGACTCCGTCCGCGGCTGACCCCGCGGACGCCAGCGACTCCGTCCGCGGCTGACCCCGCGGACGCCAGCGACTCCGTCCGCGGCTGACCCCGCGGACGCAGCGACTCCGTCCGCGGCTGACCCCGCGGACGTAGCGACTCCGTCTGGGGAACGACGTCAGGCAGGAGCGCGGCGCAGGGCCTCTTCCGCGCGCACGTTCGTCCGCTCACGCGGCAATGGGCCCGAGAGGTCGACGATTCGGTCGCGTGCGCGCACGAACACGCCGTCGTCTCCCACCAGGACGGCAGCGTCGGCGGCGTCCGAGAGCAACGCGAGCGCGGCGAGGCTCTTGGCGTCGATGTCCGCGCGTCGTCGGCTGAGCGCGACGAGCGGGGTACGCTCGGCGGGAGAGAGCGCGGCCGCGCGGGTCGGGATGGCGGCGCAGAGCGCGAGGATGGCGTCGTCGCCGAGCGGCGCGAGGAAGGCGCGGAGCTCCGCGATCTCCCAGCCGTCGGTGGCGAGCGGCGTGTGCGCGGCGCTCCACGACGCTGCACTGCGTACGACCTGCGGCTCGGTCGCCGCGCCTCGTTCGCGCGCGCGCTCGAGCTCTTCCAGGAGCGCGCGGCGCTCGACCGCGACGTCGAGGTGGTGATGGGACTCGCCGCTCTCGAACGCGTGACGCGTCCACACGAGATCGTCGCTGCGGCCGCTGCGCGCCATCCAGAGGCGACCGAGATCGCCCGCGCCTTCGCCCGGCACGTGCTCGCGCTTCGGACGGCGCGGCGCGGGGCGCGCGTGCGGCGGGGCGTCGAGCAATCCGTCGAGGAACGCGAGCGCGGCGCCGAGATCCCACGCGATCGAGTCACCGTCGACGCTGGTGTCGTGCAGGCGACGCAGCCGCACCGACTCGCGACCGACGAGGCGCTCGAGCACCATGCGCGCGAGGCGCAGCACCTCGCCGAGCAGCTCGCGCGCGAGGGTGGACGCGTAGCCGCTCGCGCCGGGCGTGCGATCCCAGAACGCGAGGCAGGTGCGG
>JALOQC010000639.1 GCA_025453555.1 Myxococcota bacterium
CGAAGCGCTCCGTCCACCGTCTGCTGACCGTTCGTGTTGCGATGCTCGAGTGCCACGTCTTCCTCCAGGCGGGGTTCCGGCTCGGTACTACCCCAATGATTTCCGCACTTTGATTGCTACTGACTCGACAGGTCGTCCGCGGGTGCCGTTCGGGTGCCCCTCCCGACGGGGCCCGCGCGGGCGACGTACGAGACGACGTCGGGCTTCGTTCGAGACGAACGAGCCCGGTTCGACTTGGGCTTCGTTCGAGACGAACGAGCCCCAGGGGAACGAACCCACCGTTCTTCCCCAGCCGAACCCCCACCTGTCCACACTCTCCCCACAAGTGGTTGGGCTGGCCGAGGTGCGACCACCAGTCAAGCGGGTCGTTTCGGGTGTCGGGAACGGACCTGCGGACCGCCGTGATTTCGCGGGGTTGGACTTCGTGACGAATGGGGCCCGAGGTGTGCAGAAGTCGTACTCCGTCGCGGTAGCACGCCCGAAACCCACCGCACATGCCTGGCCACGTAACGTCACGCAGTGAACCCTACGAGATGTTGTGGGGGTGCACCAAGAAAGCCGCAAGACGTGGGGGAAAGTGGACTTCGGAACGTCTTCGGGAGGGGACGCATCGGGGGCGCGACGGGGACGCGACGGGGCGGTGTCGCGAATGCGACACGTCGGGGGCGAGTTCGGCGGATCCGGCCGGTAAGTCATCGAGAGGATTGAGGTTCGGGCGGAGGGGGCGCGCGCGAGGCGTGAGCGGGGCGCGCCGAGGGGCTGGCGCAGGGGGACGGAGGTATCTCGAAGGCTCCTCTCCGGGTGTGACATCGGGGGTGAGCTTTGGAGGGCAAGGGTTCGAAAGGACGCGGAAAAGTCGCTTTTCACAGGGTGTGGACGGGGTGCGGGAGGTCGGCGCGAGGCGCGAGCTCGGGCGGGCGGGGTGGCGATCGGTCGGGGGCCGATGAGACGAGACTGGCCGGTGGGACGGCCATCGCAGACGCCAAGTGCGCGAGGATCGTTCACTTCGTGACGGGATTGTCTCGTGGCCACACCGACGCGAGATCGCCTTGTCGGCTGAAACGGTGACGGACCGCGCGAATCAGCCAGAGGGCGACCCGGAGATGGCCTCCGACGACGACGTGGAGCGGTCGCGATGCACCGAGGCGTGGGAGAGCTGGAAGGACGGCTCTGACGCGACGTGGGACGACGTCTGGGACGCGTTCTCGACCGACGAGTCGTGACCGGAGACGGAGGGCTCCATTCACCGGTCGGGGTGAATGCCACTCTCGCGAGAGCGGAGAAGAACGCCTCGGAAAACACGGTGAATCCGTGCGCGAACGGGGCGGCACACGAGGTGCTCTAGGAGGCGCTCCGAGGTGACGTTGTAGGCGCTCTGCGTGCTCGCGGTCGGCTGCGGTTCGACCGGCAGCGGACCGACGGAGCCCACGACACCGATCACCAAAGACGAAGCGGCGGCGGCGAGCGAAGGCGCGGCGGACTCGGGGATCGACTACTGCGCGCGCTACGGCTGGTACGACGACGCGGAGTGCGACGGGTTCTGCGTGCTGCCGGATCCGGATTGTGGCGGCGAGGCGGCGCGCTGCTTCGACGGCGCTGGGCTCGCGGTGGACGAGCGCGCGGGCTGCTGCGAGCTCGCGGACTACGCGTACTGCGCGGACGAAGGCGCGCTCGCGCGGGTGGACGGCGAGGGGCCGACGTTCTGTGCGGCCATCCAGGGGAACGGTCCGCGCATCACGGCGCACTTCGCGGCGCTCGCGCGGATCTACGAGCATTACGGCCTGCTCGATGGCGTGGCGGGTGGGAGCAGTGGGTCGATCAGCGCGTTCCTCGTGGAGAGCGTGCAGATGAGCCCGAGCGTGCGAAGCGCGCGCACCCCGGCCGAGAAGGGGCTCTACGCGTCGCTGCTCTTCAAGTCGCTCTACGGCTACTTCGGCGCGCTGCTCGAGGGCGGCGAAGGCTTGGCGATCTCGGAGCTGATGGAGCTCGCGGCGCGGATTCGGGAGCGCGATCTGGAGGCGTTGCTCCGCGACGATCCGGCGGCGGGCGTGGAGGCGCTTCAAACACTGTTGCAGAGCGAGGATCTGCGCGAGTTGATCGAGCCCGAGGCGCTGCAGCTCTTGGCGGAATCGCCGAGCCCGGAGTTTCACGCGCGCGAGCTGATGCAGGCGGTGCAGGGCCTCGGATCGTTCACCGCGACCGATCCGGTGATCTTCGTGCGTCCGGGCGTGATCTCGTTCCGCGCGTTCGCGGCGAAGGTCGCGCGGGTGGGCTCGTTCTACGCGGGTTACGCGCCGGCGGACGGTGCGGCGATGGACGCGTGGCTCGGAGATTGTGCGCCGCGGAGCCGCGGGCGCGATTGGGAAGCGGTGGCTGCGCTCGAGACGTCGGAGGGCACGTGTGGGGAGCGCTTCGGCGCGCTGGTGGCCGACTTCCGCGCGACGCTTCGTGGGAACGAGGACGCGTATCCGTCGCGGGGGGACGATCCGATCGGCGCGCACTTGCCGGCGCTCGTGACGACGGGCGTGCTCGAGGGCGCCGCGGTCACGACGTTCGAGCGGGCCCGCGACGACTACCGCGCGGCGCGGCCGATCACGTGGGACGTCGACTTCTCGGACGTGTACGTCGGCTACTTCGGCGCGGAGGACGATCTGGCGCGCGTGGCGTCGAACCCGCGGGGCTATTCGGATCTGAAGACGCGCAAGCACCGCTCGCTCGGGGCGCTGCGTTGGGCGGAGGTGCTCTCGTACTCGCCCGCGGAGCCGGGGCTGACGCGGGCGCTCGAGCTGCCGGGGGGAGGCGTGAGCGTGGGCGGCTGGTCGGATCTGCAGCCGACGCTCGTGCTGAAGAACCTCGGCTGCGAGAAGGTGGTCTTCGTGACGCGCTTCGGCGGCGCGGGCGGGTTCCTGACGGAGATCGCGACGCTGCTCGGGATCGACGCGGAGGAGTCGGCGGCGCTCTTCGATCTGACGACGCCGGGCGCGAGCTTCCGCGAGTCGGTGGCGGAGGCGGCGGGCGTGTGGTGCACGGATTGGGATGCGCCGTCGATCGCGGATCTGCCGGCGATGTTCGCGTCCGGCTACGAGGCGCCGCTCGAGACGCGCGACCCGTGGCTGCGCGCGGCGGACGCGTATGCGGGCATCACGGAGCGGACGGGCCTGCCGGGCTGCACGCTCGACGTGCCGCGTTGAGCCCTCGAAGGCTCACGAGCGGTCTTCGTTCGTGAGCCTTCGTTCGTGAGCCTTCGTTCGTGAGCCTTCGTTCGTGAGCCTTCGTTCGTGAGCCTTCGTTCGTCGTTCCTCACCACGCCTGCGTCCACGCGTCGAGGGTCGTGAGGTCCTCCGCGCGCGCGGGCTCGAAGGCGACGATGCCGAGCTCGGCGAGGCGCGTGGTGACGTCGGGCGGGAGCTGCGCGAGCGCGTTGGTGAGGGCGCGCTCTGTGGTCGGGTCGAGCGTCGGGTGGGCCGCCACGAGATCGTTGGGGAGGCCCTCGACGCGCGCGAGGACGTGGGTGTCGGGGTGGGTGCGCGCGAACGTGGCGTGGAGCGCGTCGTAGGTGGCGGAGGCGTCGACCTCGCCGCGCGAGAGGAGCGCGAGGGCGCGCGCGTGATCGCCCGCGAGGACGCGCTCGCCGAGATCGAGGGTGCCGACGCCCGCGCGACGGAGCTCGGTGGTGGGCGCGAGGTAGCCGCTGAGCGAGTCGTGGGCGAGCGCTTCACGGAGCACACCGACGAGCGGCGCGAGGCCGGTGCCGCTGGCGATGAGCACGATCGGGGGGGATCGCGCCCTCCCCTTTCACGACGCAGCTCTGGCACACGCCGACGCGGCACGAGGAAGGCAGCACCTCGCCTTCGCGCTCGAGCGCCTCGAGCACCGACTCGCCGCCGCGGAGCTCGATGCTCCGATCCCGAAACCGAACGTGCGCCATCGTCCCCCCGCGCCGGGCGGAGGATCGCACGGAGCGCACGGGGAAGAGCAAGCCTTCGTCCGCCGAGACGGCTCGCGATCGAAACGGATAGAGTCGCGGCCATGCACGACCCCAAGGAGGCGGCGATCCAAGCGGCCCTCGCGACCTCGCAGCGCGCGTTCGCGGCGCGTGA
>JALOQC010000640.1 GCA_025453555.1 Myxococcota bacterium
GCGAGGTCCGCGAGCGAGATGCTCTCGTCGCCGTCGTGATCGACGAACGCGTGACCGGAGAACGCGTCGATGAGCGACCGCGTGAACGTCCATTGAAGCGTCGAGGTCGACCCCTCGATCGACGCCATCACTCCAGTCGGGATGCCGCGATCGTGGAGCGCATCGCCGACCTCCGCGAGCGCGCCGGAGAAACAACAATCCGCGGTGAGCAGGATGGACGAGCCGCGGAAGGCTCGGAGGCTCTCGGTGAGCTCGCGCAGAAAGAGCGGACGTCACGCGCCGAGAGCGCGAATCCCTCGGGGAGCTCGTTGCCGTGACCCGCGAAGTAGAAGAGCAGGGAGTCGTCGCGTCCCGCGCGATGGGTGACGTCCGCGAGGGTGCGTGCGATGGCTTCCGCGGTGGCGTCGGCGTCGAGGAGGCAGCGACGCTGCGCATCGGGCACGCCCCAAGCGGCGAGCGCGCGATCGAGGCGGACGTCCTGACGTCCACGCGGGGCGAAGCCCTGGCCGGGGTAGTCGAGGATGCCGACGAGGACGGTCCACGTGCGGGCGGGATCGACGCGGGGCGCGGCGGAGTGCTGGGTCATGTCGGTGAGACGCCGCGCGCGGCGACCTCTGACATCGAGCGCTTCGGATCTCGATCGAATCCGGCTCGCTCAATCGTAGTTCACTGCGTCCGCCCATGTTTCAGTCGTCGATCCGCACGATCGACGATTCGTGGCGCAGCTCGACGATCGAGGTGTGGAAGCGGGCGCGGAGTGCGGGCTCGAGGCTTCGCGCTTCGACGGCGTCGAGGTGACGGGCGAGCGCACGGGGGCCGCGCGCGTGCAGAGCACGGCTCGCGAGCTCGAAGGCCTCGCGGAGCTCGGGCGAGTCGAGGTGCTCTTGCTCCGCGATGCCTCGGAGCTCGGCGACGCGCGTGGCCAGCCAGGTCGGCGCGGACGCGGTGCCGTCGACCGCGGCGTCGTGAACCGCGGCGTGGAGACGGGCGCGCAGGATCGCGGCGAGTGCTTCGGGGTCGACGGAGCCCACGCCGACTCGAGCGCGGAGCTCGGCTTCGCGGCGGTGCTCGCGACCGTCCGCGTCGCGCGCGCGGAGCTCGATGAGCCCGAGATGCGTCGGCGCGCTGGCCTCCTCCCACGCGACCTGGAGTGCGAACGAGAGCGTGCGGCCGCGGACCAGGCGCGGGAGACGCACGACGCGGGCGCCGTGCTCGCGTCGCGCGGGGCCGCGGTACCAGAGCTTGTCGAGGCGGACGTGAGGTGCCGGATGGAGCACGAGCTCGACGTCGCTCGCGACCGTACCTTCGATCAGCGCGAGCTCGCGTCCGAGGCAGTGCGTGAGATCGTCGTCTGCACGGCATGCCGCGATCGGATCGCCGTCCTCGAGTGCGCCGTCCTCGAACGCGCCTTCGTCGAGCGCCCCTTCGTCCGCCCGGTCCGCGTCGCGTTCGTGCCGGTGTCGCTCGTCGTGTTCGTCGACGGGCTCGTGCGTCGCGAGGGCGACGAGCTCCTCCGCGAAGTGCGCATCACCACCGCCTGCGCGCGCGAGACAGGCGAGGAGGAGATCGTGGCTCCCGTGACCGATGCCGACCGTGGTGAGGGTCGCCGCGCCGCGCTGGAGCGTGCGCTCGACGAGGGGCGCGATCGCGGTCGCGCCGTACGACGGGTAGCCGTCGGTGAGCAGGACGACGTGGCCTGCGTTCTCGGCGAGAGCGAAGGCGTGGTGCAGGGCGGCATCCACGCGGGTGCCGTGCCCGACGTCGAGCGTGCGCAACGCACGAAGGGCCTCGTCGCGGACGACGGCCGAGAGCTTCGCGGGCGGGAGCACGATCGAGACGCGCGCGTCGAAGGCGACGAGGGCGACTTCGAGGCCATCGGGCAAGAGCGCGAGCATTCCCGCGGCGAGGCGCTTCGCGTGGGCGAACCGGGCGCCGCGCATGCTGCTCGAACGATCGATGGCGAGCACGAGCCGCCGAGCGGTCGGTGGGCCCTCCGTGCGAGCGCGCAGCTCGAAGCGTGCGCTTCGGGCGGAGGACGGAAGGACCGGGCGTTCCGGGAGGACGTCGAGCGCGATCATGACCGTGGGACGCGGGAGGGGGCCCGCGTCTGACGCGGGGGGTCGCGTTTCGGGCCTCGAGACTCGCTCGACCTCGAAACGCTCGTGGGCCGCGACCCTCAGGAACGTGAACGACGCCGTAGCCACTGCTGCGCTTCGGCGTTCCCACGCTCCGCCGCGTCCTTCGCGTCCTCGTGCGTCGGATGCGAGCCGCCCGCGACCGCGGAACGGCAGCGGGGGCACTCGAACACGAAGAGCGTGGCGCCGATCCGCGGCGTCAGCTCCGAGCCCCGCCCTTCCCATCCGCACTCGCGGCACGCGAAGTCGTGCCAGCCCCCGAAGTAGTCGACCGTGAAGCGCACCATCGACCGGAAGACGCGCGTGCGGGGGCGAGTCTGACGAAGCCCTACTCGCGCTCGAGCCAGTAGGATCCTCGGGCCTCGCGGGGAGTCTCGAACGGGAGCCAGAACTGGAGGATCGCGCCGTCTTCGACGAGCTGGAACTCCGAGGGCCACGGCGCGGGGCGGGCCGGGGTCTCGATGGAGCCCTGCCAGCGCGGCGACTCGTCGTGACGTCGACCGTGCACCTCCCATCGCCCTTCGAATCGATCGCCAGGCAGACCGACGGGGAGACACTCGGGCGTGTGAAAGCGGTTGGCGCACGGCGCTGCCACTTCGACGCAGTGGGTGCTCATCGTGCCGTCCTCGCGAAGCTCGAGGTCGACGGTCCACTGACACTCCGACGCGAACACCTGTGCGACGTCGAAGCCCGTCGCGCGCCACCGCCCGGAGAGGTGACGCACGAA
>JALOQC010000218.1 GCA_025453555.1 Myxococcota bacterium
TGGCCGACCTCGAGGAGGTCCCGCAGGAAGTGCGCGACGAGCTCGAGTTCGTGCCGGTCTCGAAGGTCGACGAGGTGCTCGCGAACGCGCTCACCGAGCCCGACCAGCTCAAGCTCGAGCTCGGCGGCGAAGAAAAGGCGCAGGCCGAAGCCCACGCCTGATCGAATCTTCGAGACGAAACGATGAAGCCCTCGCCTCGGCGGGGGTTTCGTCGTTTCGGGGGCGAGAGCTGCGGCGTTCGAATCGACGCCCGCCGCCAGTCGTGTTCTGCGCGCGTCGGGCTTGCTTGCGTCGGCTCTTCCGCGGGCTCGCCGCGCGCCGAAGCCTACGAACGCTCTTCCTTCAGGGGACGCGTCATCAGCTCGACCAGCGCGGCCTTCGCGGGTTTGCCCGCGTAGAGCACGTCGTGGACTTGCTGGGTGATCGGCATGTCGACGCCGAGCTTCTTCGCCAGCTCGTTGGCGCTCTTCGCGGTTTGAACGCCCTCCGCGACCATGCCGAGGTCGCGCAAGATCTCGTCCAGAGTGCGACCCTGACCGAGCTCGATCCCGACGCGTCGGTTGCGCGAGAGGTCGCCGGTGCAGGTGAGCACGAGGTCGCCCATGCCCGAGAGGCCGGCGAGGGTCATCGGGTTCGCACCGAGCTTCATGGAGAGCCGCCCGAGCTCCGCGAGGCCACGCGTGATGAGGGCGGCGCGCGAGTTGTGGCCGAGCTGCAGTCCGTCCGCGATGCCGGCCGCGATCGCGATCACGTTCTTGAGCGCGCCGCCGACCTCCACGCCGATCACGTCGTCGGTGGTGTAGACGCGGAAGCGGTCGGTGTTGAAGAAGCGCTGCGCGCTCTGGCGTACCTCGGCGTCGCGACCCGCGATGCTGACCGCGGTCGGCACGCCGTGGGCGACCTCTTTCGCGAACGACGGACCGCCGAGATAGAGCAGGTCGCGGTGGCGCTCTTTCGGGAAGATCTCCTCGAAGACCTGCGAGACCAGGAGGAGCGATCCCTGCTCGATGCCCTTGGTCGCGCTCACGATCGGAACTCCGGGAGGGATCAACCCCACGAGGTGCGCGAGGAGCGCGCGGTTCGCCTCCGTCGGCACCACCACGAGCACGAGGTCCGCGTTCGCGACCGCAGCTTCGAGATCGCTCGTAGCGTGCAAGGTCGCCGGCAGCTCGATGCCACGCAGGTAGTCGGGGTTCTGGCGCGTGCGCTCGATGGCCTCGGCCTGGTCGGCGCGGCGCGACCACAGGCGCGTCTCGTAGCCCTGATCGGCCATCAGCTTCGCGAGCGCGGTGCCCCACGAGCCTGCGCCGAGGACGGCGACCACCGGTTTCTGCACGGTCATGGGCGTACCCTACCAAAACGCGCCGCGCGCCGGTCGCGTGCTAAACCGCCCGCGTATGCCCACGTGGCGGCAGCGCGTCGTGTTCTTCGTGCTGCTCCCGGCGATCGCCGTCGCCGCGGGCATCCTCGGCTACTACGCGTGGGTCACCGCGTCGCGCTTCAACCGCCTCGGCGAGCAGACCATCGCGGAGAGCACGCTCTTGCTCGTGCGCGAGAAGGTCGAGACGGTCGAGCAATACGTCATCACGCAGGACAACGCGGCGCTGCGGCTCGTCGAGGTGAGCGATCCGAACAGCGTGATCTCGAAGTGGCTGCCGAACGCGCCCGAGCTCACGCCGAGCATCTACGCCATCCGCGTGCTCGACGACACCGGCAACACGATCGGCGAGGCGTACCGCGGGGTGGAGGGCGGCGCGGAGGAGCTTCGCAAGGTCTTCGAGGAGCAGCTCCTCGTGGAGCTCGATCTGGAGCGGCTCGCGATCGAGCGCCTCAAGCACTACCACCGCACGCTCGGCGAGCAGAGCCACCTGCTGAGCTACGTGGCGCGCGAGGTCGGCGGCGAGCGGCGCTACCTCGTGCTGCACCACGACACCGGGCTCATCGCGCGCGACGTGCTGCCGACGCTCTTCGCGACCGACGAAGGCAAACGCCAATACAACGTGGTCGACGAGAACAACCGGCGCGTCTACGGCTCGAGCCTGCAGAACGCGGGCGATTACCTCGTCGGACACCGCTTCCCGTCGACGCTCTACAACTGGCGTCTGCAGGTCGCGCCCAAGCAGGCGCCGATGCTGGAGCGCCAAGGGCGCAGCCGGCGCGCGACCGATCTCGGGCTCATCGGCGTCGCGTTCCTCGTCATCCTCGTGGGCGTCGGCTTTCTCCTGTACGCCGCGCAGAAGGAGCGGCGGCTCAACGATCTCAAGGGCGAGTTCATCGCGAACGTCTCGCACGAGCTGAAGACGCCGCTCTCGGTGGTGCGGATGTTCGGTGAGATGTTGCTCTCCGATCGCGTGCGCAGCGACGAGAAGCGCAAGCAGTACCTCGAGATCATCGTGCGCGAGTCGGAGCGTCTGTCGTCGCTGATCGAGAACGTGCTCGACTTCTCCGCGCTCGAACGCGGCCGACGTCGCTACGAGCTGCGGGAGGGGGATCTCGCGGAGGTCGTCGCGCACGCGCTCGAGACCTTCCGCTACCGCGTGGAGCGCGAAGGCGTGGACGTCGAGCTCGACGTCATCACAGGGTCGGCGGGGTCGACCGCCGACGGCATCGCAGGGTCGGCGGGGACGGCATCGCAGGGTCGGCGGGGTCGACCGCCGACGGCATCGCAGGGTCGGCGGGGTCGACCGCCGACGGGCGCGGCACGGTGCCGAAGGTGTTGCTCGACGAGCAGGCGGTGGTGCTCGCGGTGATCAACTTGCTCGACAACGCGGTGAAGTACGGAGGGCGCACGCCGGTGACGGTGTCGGTCGAGCGCGTGCGCGACTTCGTGCAGGTTCGGGTGCGCGACCGGGGGCCGGGCATTCCGCCCGACGCGGAGCGACAGATCTTCGAGCGCTTCTACCGCTCGCGACGCGACGCGCATGTGCGTGGCTCGGGCATCGGGCTCGCGCTGGTGAAGCACATCGCGCTCGCGCACGGCGGGCGCGCGTGGGCGACGAACGATCCCGAAGGCGGCGCCGTCGTGGGCTTCGCGATCCCGGTGCCGACCGAGGCCGAGCGTCAGCGCGAAGCGGCGCGACCGAGGGCGCGGACGTCGACGTTGCCGCCGAGCTGAGCGCGCGGCTCAGTCGACGAGCTTGTAGCCGACGCCGTAGACCGTGAGGATGTGGCGCGGCTTGTCGGGCTGCGGCTCGATCTTCTTGCGCAGCTTCACGACGAAGTTGTCGACCGTGCGGTTGGTCGGGCTCGCTTCGAGGCCCCAGATCGCGTCGAGGATCTCGTCGCGGCTGACGGGCTGCCCCGCACGCGCGTGGAGGAGCCGGAGCAGCTCGACCTCGTAGAAGCCGAGCTGTTGTTCTTCGCCGTCGCGCACGAGCACTTGGCGCACGGGATCGATCTCGGCGTCGCCGATGCGAAAAGGGCCCGGCGTCGCGACGGTGCGGGAGGCGCGGCGGAGGATCGCGCGGATGCGCGCGACGAGCTCGCCGAGCGAGAAGGGTTTGGTGACGTAGTCGTCGGCGCCGGCGTCGAGCCCGCGGATCTTGTCGGCCTCTTGGCTGCGTGCGGTGAGCATCACGATGGGCACGTTCGCGTCGAGGCGGCGCACCTGCTCGCAGACCTGGTAGCCGTTCATGTCGGGCAACATCAGGTCGAGCAGGATCACCGTCGGCTTCTTCGCGCTCGCGAGGCGCACCGCTTCGCCGCCGGTCTTGGCGTGATGCACCGCGAAGCCCTCGAACTCGAGCGCGTCGACGAGCCCGAGGGCGAGCGCGGGATCGTCCTCGACGAGGAGGATGCTCTGCTCCGACTCCACGCGCGGACGGTAGCAGGTCTCGAAGGGTTCGCGACGCATGCGGCAGGTGGGCGGGCGGGCGACGTCCAACACTCGACGCGCTTCTACCGGGGAGGCCGAACGGGTAGGGTATGCGCGTATGCGTGCGCCGCTTCGGTTCGCTTCGCCCTTGGTATTGCTGCTGGGAAGCTGTGTGGCAGGGGGCGAGGCCTCGGGCCCCTCGCTCGACCTCTACGATCCCTACGGCCTGATGGACGTGGTGGGCGAGCTGCGGTTGGTGGTCTTCCCGGGTGACACCTACGGCTGCACGGCCGACGGCACGGTGACCCCCGTGCTCTCCGATGCCCGCGACGCGGTGTTCGAAGACGCGGTCGTGGACGTCACGTTGCCGGTCGGCGAGTCGCGGGAGCTCACGCTGAACGAAGGTGTCTACGTCGTGCACGTGCGCGGACGCGGCACCGATCCGGTCAGCGGTCGCACCGACGTGATCGTCGCGACCGGGTGCACGGCGAACGTGACGATCGTCGGCGGCGAGACGAGCGAGATCACGGTCGAGATCCAGGACGTCGTCGGCATGGGCGTGTGTGACGACGGAATCCTCAGCCCCGACGAGCAATGCGAGAACGCCACGGGGCCGCTGCCCTGCGTCGCGTGTCGGACGCAGTCGTTCGTCGCGCACACCACGACCGAGAACGTGCAGGACAAGCCGTCGGTGGCGTGGGCGAGTGGGCAGCGGCTCGTGCTCGCGTTCGACTCGGCCGCGAGCACGCCGCGCGGCGTTCGAACGATGTTCCGCTCCGAAGAGGGGCAAGCGATCACCAGCCCGGCCGCGCTCGCGATCGATCTCGACGTCGACGAGGGCATGACGATCCCGGGCGTGCAGACGACGACCGCGACGGCGCTCTCCGCCGCGCGCGTCGCGATCGCGTTCGGCGACTTCCGCGACGCGTCGACGATGGGCGGCGACGTGCTGGTGCGCTTCTTCGATCGCGATCGGGTCCCGGCGGGCAACGCCACGCTCGCGGTGCCTCAAGCGGGCGCGCAGACCAACGTCGCGCTCGCGATGCTCGCGGATGGCACCACGCTCGCGGTCTTCGAGGACGGCGCGTCGAGCTCGGGCGCTTCCGCGGTGCGCTTCGCGGCGGGCTCGACCACGCCGGACGCCGCGGTCGCGATCGGCAGTGCGGGAGTCACCGCGCCCGCGGTGGCGGCGACGGGCAGTGGTTTCGTGGTCGCGTTCGTGTCGGCGGGTGACGTCTTCGTGCAGCGCTTCGGCGCGGACGGAGTCGCGACGGATGCGACGCCGATCGCGGTCGTCGAAGGCGGGGACGCGGGCGGCACGCAGGATCAGCCCACGGTCGCCGCGCTCGCGGACGGACGCTTCTTCGTCGCCTTCCGAGACGAGGGCATGGGCGCGGTGCGCGGCCGTGCGTTCGCGTCGTCGGGCAGCCCGGCCGTGGTGGTCACGCTCGGGCCGGGCGGGAATCCCTCGGCCGCGGCGGGGGCCGAGCGCTTCTTCGTGGCGTGGGACGCGAGCGGCACCGTGCGCGCGCGGATCTACGACGGCACCGGCGCTCCCGCGCGCAACCGCGAGAGCCCGCCCACGCCGGACGCGTTCACGGTCGGCAGCGGCACCGAGCCGGTGGTCGCGGTCGGTGGTCCGAGCGGGCGCACGTTCGCGTTCGTGGGGTTCGTGAGCGGCGGCGACGTGCAGGGGCGGCTCTACCCGCTGCCGTGAGCGCGAGCTCGCGCTCTTCTGCCAATGAAGCAGACACCGACGTGGTGACCGACGCGCGAAACGCGGACACCCACGCATCGCGCGAAGACCCCGGCGCAGCGGGACGCAGACACCCCACGCAGCCACGCGTACACGTAGCCTGACGCGCGAGGAGACCCCGATGACTCACGACGTGACGCGGCCGACGCCGCCGTTCCGGAGCGCGACCGGTCGCTTCGAGGTGCACCAAGTGCCTGCCGCGCAGGACAACTTGGTGTGGGTGATCGTCTGCGCGCAGACGGGGGACGCGGCGGTGGTCGACGGACCGAGCGCGACGGAGCTGCTGCCGTATCTGCAGGCGAAGGGGATCACGCTGCGTGCGATCTTGAACACACACCACCACGGCGATCACGTCGGCGTGAACGCGGACCTGAAGAAGCGTGGACTCCTCGAAGGGCTCACGGTGTGTGGTCCCGCGAAGAAGGCGTCGATGATCCCGGGGATCACGAGCGCGGTGGACGAGGACGACGTCGTGCACGTGGGGGCGGTCGAGGGGCGCGTGCTGCTGACGGAGGGGCACGTCGACGGTCACGTCTCGTTCGTGTTCGACGACGTGGTGTTCTGCGGCGACACGATGTTCGGCGCGGGCTGCGGGTACCTCTTCGACGGACCACCGACGAAGATGCACGCGAGCCTGGAGAAGCTCGCCGCGTTGGCGCCCGAGACGCGCGTCTGCTGCGCGCACGAGTACACCCTCGACAACCTGCGCTTCGCGTGGAGCGTGGAGCCCGACAACGCGGAGCTCGCGGAGCGCATCCGGCGGTCGCGCGCGATCCGCGCGGAGGGGGGCTCGACGGTGCCGAGCACGATCGCGCTCGAGCGCGCGACGAACCCGTTCCTGCGCCACCACTCGCCCACGCTGCGCGCTCGCGTGGTTGCGGCGATGCCGGAGCGTTCGCTGCACACGGCGGCCGACGTGTTCGCGGCCACGCGTGCGCTCAAGGATCGCAAAGACTACCGGGCGATCACGGATGACATGCTGCCGCGCTGAGGTGCGCGCAGTGTCGTGCGTCATGCACGCGGTGCGCGCGTCGTCTTGCGCGCATCGTCGTGAGGCGTGCGCGGCAAGACGCGCGAGCCGCGAGTCAGAAGCTCGGGCGCTGCACGAAGAGCGGCTCCGCGTCGATCACGCGCCCACCCTCGCGGAGCTGGAAGTGCAGGTGCGGAGACGCGCCCGAGGCCACGCGCGCGAGCCACTCGCCACGGCGGATCGACTGACCGACCTCCACGTGGATCTCGCCGAGCAGCCCGTACGTGGAGACCCAGCCGTTGCGGTGCAGGATCACGACCGCGTCGCCCACCCCGCGCAGGCCGTCGCCCACGTAGACCACGAGGCCGTCGGCGATCGCGCGCACCGGATCGCCTTCGTTCGCGCGCACGTTCCAGCCGGCGCCTTCGCGGCGCAGGCCGAGGCCGCCGCGCACCGGCCAGAGCGCGTTGCGGTAGACCTCGCCCTCGACCTGCGCGAGCTCTTCTTCGCGCGCGCCTTCGTCGAGCAGACGACGCGCGTGGGCGACGTCGCCGACCGCGCGCTCTTGGGGCACCTCGCGGCGGGCCGTGCTCTCCGTGCGGTCCGGCGGGAGGTTGGCGCGGAGATGATCCGTGGGTGCCACGAGGGATCCGTCGGCGCGCGCGTCGGACCAGCGTCGATACGCGTCGATCCACGGGCGCCCCTCGAAGTGCGAGAGCGGATCGATCGGGTGACCGTTGCTCCGGATCTCGAAGTGCAGGTGGGCGCCGCGGCTGATCCCCGTGTTGCCGACGAAGGCGATGCGCTCGCCGCGTCGCACGCGCCAGCCGGCGGGCACGGTGGTGCGGTAGTTGTGGGCGTAGGCGCTGACCCAACCGTTCGGGTGCACGATCAGCACGAGGTTTCCGAAGCCGCGCACGCCGTTGTCGCTGTAGGCGACGATGCCGTCCGCCACCGCGCGCACCGTGCGGCCTTCTTCGGCGACGATGTCGACGCCGTTGTGGCGCAGGTCGGGGCGGGTGCGGCGCACGTAGCCGAAGCCGCGCCCGAAGCGGCCGAGCTCGACCGGCCACAGCAGGTGGTCGGGCATGGTGCCCTGCGCGGCCTCGACCCACGCGGGGTCCGGGCGACCGTTGAGCAGGCGGCTCGCACATTCGAGCGTGCCGAGACCGAGCGCGTCCGCACGGGCCTTCGAGCTGCCGCGCGCCTCGGGCACCCGGCGCGGGCCGTCGCTGAAGCGCGAGTAGTCGAAGCGACGCCGGCTCGGCGCGGGCGCTTCGTCGGCGTCGTCGCGCGCGTCGCGTTCGTCGAGGTCGTCGTGGGGCGCGCGGAGCTCGACGCGGTCGTCGTCGGCGCGGGCGGGGACGACGAGCGCGATCAGCAGCGCGACGAGGAGCGGTGCGCGAGAGGCCACGAACGTCGGATCGAACATCCGAAGCCTGAGGGTCAACTTACTGGCGCGTGCCTCGTCGCTCCATCCGCTCCATCGGCCACGACCTCACGCACTTTTCCGACGATCGTTCTACGCGACCCGCGGTATCCTTCGCGATGCACATGCGTGGGGACGGCTCTCTCTTCTCGCTGGACGAGCGGCTCGCCGCGGACACGGTCTCCATCGGACACCTGCCGCTCTGCCTCGTCCTGCTCCACCGCGACGCCCGATTTCCGTGGGTGATCCTCGTGCCGGCGCGCGCGGGGCTCCGCGAGATCCACGAGCTCACGCCGCCCGAGCGCGACGCGTTCATGGAGGAGTCGTGCTTCGTGGCGGAGGCCATGCAGCGGCTCTTCCGGCCCGACAAGCTCAACGTCGCCGCGCTCGGGAACGTGGTGCCGCAGCTTCACGTGCACCACGTGGCGCGCTTCGAGGGGGACCCCGCGTGGCCGGGGTCGATCTGGGGGAGCGGCGAGCCGAAGGCCTACGCGGAGGAGCTGCTCGAAGACCGCGTGGCGGCGCTGCGCTCGGCGCTCGCGACACACCCCGCGTTCGACCCGGGGTGAGTGCTTCGTGAAGCACTTCGCGAATTGAAGCGGAATCGTTCGAGGCGAAGCGGACGTAAGTCCGCGAAGCTGAACGATTCCGCGAAATTATCGGGCCGCGCGCGAGCGCGGAGCCGATGAAGTGCTTCGTCGCCGACGATCTCAGCGGAACATGAAGAACGCGATCAGCCCGCCGAGCAGGACCAGCGCGGCCACGGCCGCGATCGCGATGCCGGCCTTCGAGCCTTGGGTCGGCACGGTCGGCGGGCGCTCGGCAGCCTCCATCGTCGGGACGGTCTTGCGGCTGCGCTCGCCGCCGTTCGCCGAGGGCGCGGCCGTGGGCGGGGCCACGTTCGGGCTGACCGCAGGGGCGCCGAAGGGCTGCGCGGCCGGCGGGGTCGCTTGCGCGAGCGCAGCGGCGATCTCCGACTCCGGCATCTTCGCGTAGGTCCCGGCGTTTCCGGGCAATCCGAGGCTCTTCACGATCTCGTTCGCGAGCTCGCCCGCCGAGGGCGGACGCTTGAGCTTGTCCTTCTTCACGCCGCGCAGGACCGCGTCGTCGAAGCTCGCGGACAAGCCGCGCGTGAGCTGGCTCGGCGGCGCGGGATCCTCGTTGACGATCTTCATGAGGATCTGGGCGACGTTCGCGCCCTCGAACGCGACCTTGCCCGTCGCGAGCTCCCACGCGATCGCGGCCGCCGCGAACACGTCGGTGCGCTGATCGACGTCGAGCTTCCCCATCGCCTGCTCGGGCGACATGTAATACGGCGACCCGAGCGTGGTGCCGAACGCGGTGAGCTTCGCGCCGGTCTCCATCTGGAGCTTCACGGATCCGAAGTCGAGGACCTTCACCTCGTCGCCCTGCGCTCGGTCGCCCTGCTCGCCGCGCCCGAGGAAGACGTTGTCCGGCTTGAGGTCACGGTGGATGAAGCCGTACGAGTGCGCGTGGTCGAGCGCGTCACAGAGCTGGCAGATCACGCGCACGAGGCGCGGCAGCGGGAAGGGGCCCGACTTCGTGAGCGCCCGGCTGAGCTCCTCGCCGACGAGGTACTCCATGGTGAGGAACCACGAGCCGTCGCCGGTCTCGCCGAAGTCGATCACCTTCACGATGCCCGGGTGATCCATCTCCGCCGCGGTCTCGTGCTCGCGCTTGAAGCGCTCGACCGCGACCTGATCGCGCGCGACCTCGTCGTGCAGCACCTTCACCGCGACGCGCTGCTTCGACTGGATGTGCCGTCCCTCGTACACGCGGCCCATCGCGCCGTCCGCGACCCGCGCCGCGAGCACGTAGTCGCCGAGCTGCGTGCCCAGGCGGCGATCGAAGTCGGTCGCGTCCTGCTCTTGAATCGTGATGGCGCCGTCATGTCCGCAGAAGAACATGTCGTCGCCGTAGACGGTCGCGCACCGGGGGCACTGTCTGGCCACGGGCGCGATGGTAGCAGCCTTCGCGGAGGCCGCAGGCAGGTGTTTTCCCCACGCATGCTCCGAGCGCCCCGCGCTTCGCTCACGTCGTGGGCGCGTGCTCGTGACGCCCCGCGCTGCGGTGTCGGCGGTGGGAAGGATGGCAGCCTAGTGGATGGCGGAGCTCAGGGCGGCAGGCTCGCGCGCCAAGTGCGAATCGCGGCGATCGTCTCCGAAGACACCAGCTGCGACGCGTCACCGCACCAGTCGACCCCATGCGGATCGCGATCGACGCGTGGCTCGCGCGCGAACCACGTGCGTTGGCGTCGCGCATAGACGCGCGTCGACTTCCGCATCACGGCGAGCGTCTCGTCGAGCGGCACACCGTCGAGCACGTGCGCGACCATCTCCTTGTAGCCGACCGAGCCGAACGCGCGCGTCGTGCGCGGCCAACGTTCGAGGAGGCCGCGCACTTCGTCTGCGAAGCCGGCCGCGAGCATCGCGTGCAAGCGCGCGTCGATGCGCGGCTGGAGCACGTCCGGCGGCACCTCGAGGGTCACGAAGAAGGTCGGGGCGCGCGGGCTCCCGAGCGCGTGCTCGGCGCGCAGCTCGCCTGCGGGGCGTCCGGTCTGCGCGTGGATCTCGAGCGCGCGCACGATGCGGAAGGCGTCGTTCGGATGGATCGCCGCTGCGGCGAGGGGATCGAGCTCTTGCAGACGCGTGTGCATCGCCGGCGCGCCGAGCGTGGCGACCTCCGCTTCGAGCGCCGCGCGGATCGTGGGATCGGGCGGCGGCACGTCGAGCAAACCCCGCACGAGCGCACGAATCCAGAGCCCGGTGCCGCCCACGACGATGGGAAGTCGGCCGCGTGCATGGATGTCGTCGATCGCGGCGTCCGCGAGCTCGGCGTAGATCACGGCGTCGATGAAGCCGTCGGGATCGATCACGTCGAGGAGGTGGTGGGGGATCGCGCCGAGCTCTTCGCGGGTGGGCTTGGCGGAGCCGACGTCGAAGCCGCGATAGACCTGCACGCTGTCGGCGCCGACGAGCTCGCCCTCGAGCGCGCGCGCGAGCACGAGCGCGGCGGCGGTCTTGCCGCTCGCGGTGGGTCCCGCGACGACGACGATCGGCGGTCGCGTGCTCATCGACGATCCACGAAGAGCCGCGCGAGGGTCGCCGCGTCGAGGACGATTTGCGCGTGCGGGTGCAGGTCGAGCGCGGCGAGGGCGGCGGGCTCGGCGCGCAGCTTCGAGGCATCGCGCAGGGCGGTGCGCGCGTCGCGTCCGTCACGGAGCGCGTCGATCAGCGCGCGGACGAGCTCGACGGGGCCCGCGTCGCTCGCGAGACCGTGCGGAAGACGCGGCACGGTGTGTACGGCGAGATCGCGCTCGCCGACCCACGCGGCCTCGATGCCGAGCGCGAGCCACCCGTCGCGGGCGCGGTCGACGAGGGGGACCATGCGCGCGTCGAGGGCGAGGCGAGTCGGGAAGACGAGGCGACGCCACGGGAGCGGGAGCGCGAGCGCGTCGAAGATGGCGTGCGCGAGGCGGGTGCGATCGACGAGGCGGGGAGGGGCGTCGAGGATCCAGTGGGAGGGAAGGGTGAGGATGGGGCGCGTGGAGCTCGTGACGGAGTCGGTGTTCGCGTCGGGATCGGAGACCGAGGCGGAGTCGGAGACCGAGGCGGCGTCGGAGACCGAGGCGGAGTCGGAGACCGAGGCGGAGTCGGAGACCGAGGCGGAGTCGGAGACCGAGGCGGAGTCGGAGACCGAGGCGGCGTTGGAGACCGAGTCGGAGTCGGAGACCGAGGCGGAGACCGAGTCGGCGACCGAGTCGGCGACCGAGTCCGAGTCCGAGGCGGAGGTGGAGACCGGGGCCGACTCGGGCAGTCGTGGCTTCGCGGGGGGCGCTTCCGGGAGCTCGGTGCGGGCGAAGAGCTCGCCGTCGCGGAGGGCGGAGGTGAGGCCCCAACGGTCGTCGCGGGCGCCCACGCGGGGGGCGGGGCCCACGCCGAGGCGCTCCTTCCAGTAGCTCGCGTCACGGGTGACGCCACGGGGAGCGGAGGTGCTGGTCGAGGGCGCGCTGGTCGACGGAGCGCCGCTCGGGAACGAGGGCGACGACGACGCGTGGGGCGCGACCTCGGCGAGCGCGGGGGTACCGGAGAGGCCGCCGCTCCACTGCGCGGTGCCGAGCGCGGCGGTGAGCACCCGCGTGATCACGTCCTTCACGCGCTGCGGATCCGCGAAGCGCACCTCCGTCTTCTGCGGGTGCGCGTTCACGTCGACGTCCGCGGGATCGAGCTCCACGTGGAGCACGCCGCTCGGGTACTTGCCCTTGTCGAGCCGATCGCCGAACGCGAAGGCGACCGCGTGCGCGAGCCCGCGATCCTCGACGGGTCGACCGTTCACGAAGAAGTGCAACTGACGAAGACCCGTCGTGGCGCGGCTCGCGTCGCCGAGCGCCGCTTCGATCGTGATGCCTTGGTCGCGTCCCTCGATGGGCGTGAGCGTCTGATCCGAGAACACGGATTGAGCGCGCGGCACGCGGCCGAGGGTGGGCAGGTACTCGCGCACGCGCCGTCCGTTGCTCACGAGCGAGAGGCGCAGGTACGGGCGCGCGAGGGCGACCTCGAGGCAGACGTCGGCCACGTGCGAGGCCTCGGTCACGCGTGCGCGGAGGAACTTCTTGCGCGCGGGCACGTTGAAGAAGAGCTCACGCACGTCGATCGTGGTGCCGGGTGGGCAGCCGACGGGGCGTACGATCGGCTCGCCGCCTTCGACGGTCACCTCGGTGCCGGCGACCGCGTCGCGTGGCCGCGTGGTGAGGCGAAAGCGCGAGACGCTCGCGATCGACGCGAGGGCCTCGCCGCGAAAGCCCATCGTGCGCAGCGAGCGGAAGTCTTCGAAGCGTGCGAGCTTGCTGGTCGCGTGGCGTCGTACCGCGAGCGCGGCGTCCTCCGCGTCCATGCCGACTCCGTCGTCGACGATGCGGATGCGCTCGCGTCCGCCTTCCACCAGCTCGACGGTGATCGTCTGTGCGTCGGCGTCGAGGGCGTTCTCGACGAGCTCCTTCACCACGCTCGCGGGGCGCTCGACCACCTCGCCGGCGGCGATCTGATCGACGAGCGTATCGTCGAGGAGGCGGATGCGACCCACGGCGAAGGGCGTAGCACGCTCAGCCCGGGGCGATCGACGAGTGAACGCCAAATCAGCGAGAACGCAGAGAAAACGAGCGGTTCGAGGGCTCCGCGTTCGTTGACCGGGTACGGACGCGCTGGTATCGTCGCGCCGACGTGGGCGCGTCGTGCGCGCTCGTCGACGTGCTGCGACGACCGAGCGAAGCGATGAAAAAAGTCTGCCCGGTGTCGAGTACGACGGCGGCGAGGTCTTCTGCCCCGTCGATGCGACGCGACTGGTGAGCGCGTCGCAGCACGAATCGGGCGCGGCGGCGCCGAACGCGGACCCGCTCGTGGGCATCGTGTTCGACAAGTACAAGGTCATCCGTCGGATCGGCGAAGGTGGCATGGGCCTCGTGTACGAGGCGATGCACACGGTGATCGAGAAGCGCGTCGCGATGAAGGTGCTGCGCGACGACTATTCGTCGCGGCCCGAGGTCGTGGAGCGCTTCCGCCAAGAGGCGAAGAGCGCGAGCCGCATCGGCCACGAGCACATCGTCGACATCTCGGACTTCGGTACGACGCCGACCGGGTCGAGCTACTTCGTGATGGAGTTCCTCGAGGGCGAGGACGTCGCGTCGGTGCTCGCGCGCGAGGCGACGCTCACCGCGGAGCGCGCGACGAACATCGTGCTGCAGTGCTGCCGTGCGCTCGGCGCCGCGCACGCCAAGGGCATCGTCCACCGCGACATGAAGCCCGAGAACATCTTCCTCGTCCGCCGCGAGGAGCAGCTCGACTTCGTGAAGATCGTCGACTTCGGCATCGCGAAGATGTCCGACGTGGAGACGCCCGGCGCGCCCGGCCGCAAGCTCACGAAGACCGGCATGATCTTCGGAACGCCGGAGTACATGTCGCCCGAGCAGGCGGCCGGCAAAGAGCTCGACCACCGCGTCGACATCTACGCGCTCGGCGTGATCCTCTTCGAGCTGCTCGCGGGCCGCGTCCCCTTCGTGGGCGACAGCTTCATGGGCATCCTCACGCAGCACATGTTCGAGGAGGCGCCGACGCTGCGCGACGTGAACCCGCGCGTGGAGTGCAGCGCGGAGCTCGAGGCGGTCATCTACAAGGCGCTCGCGAAGGACGCGAACGAGCGCTACCAGACGATGGAAGAGCTCGGTGAGGCGATCGCGGAGGCCATGCAGGGACGCATGACCAAGGCGACGCTCGCGGGCTTCGGCGCGCCGGTGAAGCCGAAGCCGCGCCCGGCGCCGCGCGCGCTCTCGGTGGCGAGCACGGCGGAGATGCCGACGCCTGCGAGCGGGGGAGGTCGCGGGGTGGTGCTCGCGCTGCTCGCGGTGCTGCTGGTCGGCGGTGGCGCAGCGGGGGTGTTCTTCGCGCTCAAGGACGACGGCGCGGTCGCCGACGCGGGCGACACCACGGGGACCGCGCGGCCGATCGAGCCGGACGTGACGCCGGTCGACGATCCGCCGGTGGTGCCGGACGAGCCCGAGGAGCCCTACGAGCCCGACGAGCCGACCCAGGTCCAGCCGACCACGGTGCCGCTCTCGGTCGCGACGCGGCCGGGCGATGGCGCGTCGATCCAGGTCGAGGGGCACCCCGAGCTCGGCTGCGAAGCGACCCCGTGCACCATCGACGTGCCGACGGGCGCGCCGATCACGCTGCGCGCGGTGCGCGGTCGCTACGCGGGTGAGATCGAGGTCACGCCGACGGTCGCCACCGCGGTGCAGGTGGTGCTTGTCGCGCAGCGCACGCGCTCGACGATGAGCACGACGTCCGAGCCGGGCGAGACCACGGCCATGAGCTCCACGATGAGCGGTGGCGACCTGAAGATCCCGACGATCTTCCAGTAACTGTCGCGCGTCGGCACGTCTTGGTCTCGTCGACGACGACGCGCTCACTTCGACGGCCGTCTCGACGCTCACGTCGAAGAGAGCGCGTCGGCTCGAAGCTCACATCGCCGAGCGCGCGTCGTACCGCCGCTCACTTCAGCGAGACGACGGTGAGGCGGTCGCCGCCTTCTTCGCGGGAGCCGCCGCGGAAGGAGCGCACGTAGCTCGCGTCGCTGCGGAGGAGCTCGCGGATCGCGTCGCGGAGAGCGCCCGTGCCTACGCCGTGGAGGATGTACGCGACGCCTTCGTTCGCGCCGTACATGCGATCGAGGAAGGACTCCGCCATCGGCACCGCGTCGTCGACGCGCATGCCGCGCACGTCGAGCGTGTTGTCGATGGTCATCGGCGAGATCTTCGGTTCGAGCGGCGCCGCGCCGGTCACGTCGACGATCGGACGCTCCTTGCGCTCCTTCGTCTCCGCGGAGCTCGTGCCGGGGGCGCGCAGCTCGCTCACGTCGACGAAGAGGCGCAGCGCGCCCGCGCCGACGCGGACCTTGCCGCGTTGGGGGGCTTCGACGACCTCGGCTTCGGTGCGCAGGCGCGGCACCCAGACGCGCGCGCCGACCGTCAAGGTGCGCGGATCGACGGGAGGTCCGTGATCGGCGGGCGTCGGCGCGTCGGGGCGCGTGGCGGCGACCTTCGCGGCCTCCTCGATGCGGCGCTTCACGTCGTCGATCGCGGGCGCGTCGGGCTCCTTCTTCAAGAGCCGCCGCGCCTGGCGGACGTCCTCGCGCGCGCGGCGCAGCGCGTCGCGGAGCTTCTCCGCTTCGGTGTCGAGCACCTTCTCGCGCTGGGCTGCGAGAGCCGCGCGATCGGCCTCCGCCTTCTTCATCATGCGCTGCGCTTCGAGGCGCTCGTCGTCGAGCGCGGCGCGCGCGAGCACCATCTCGCGGCGTTGTTCTTCGAGGGAGCGCACGAGCTCGTCGAAGGTCCGCGACTGCTCCGGCAGCACGCCACGCGCGATCGCGATCACGTCGTCGGGGATGCCGAAGCGCTGCGCGACCGCGAGCGCGGAGGACGCGCCCGGCACGCCGTGGAGGAGCTCGAAGGTCGGCATCATGCGATCGACGTCGAAGCCGACCGCGGCGTTCTCGAGGCGGGCGTCGCGTGCGGCCATCGCCTTGAGCGGCTCGTAGTGCGTGGTGACGGCGAGGGCGGCGCCGCGGCGCAGGAACGCGTCGACGAGCGCGCACGCGAGCGCGGCGCCTTCTTGGGGATCGGTGCCGCCCGCGAGCTCGTCGAGGAGCACGAGCGCGCCGCGTTGGGTCGCGCGGAGGACACCCGCGAGGTTCGTGACGTGCGCGGAGAAGGTCGAGAGGTTCTTCTCGATCGACTGATCGTCGCCGACGTCCGTGAGCACCGGCGCGAGGAAG
>JALOQC010000641.1 GCA_025453555.1 Myxococcota bacterium
GCCTCGTAGAGGTCGGTGTAGACGAGGCGCGAGTCGTACTCCTGGAAGCCCGCCTCGAAGATCGCGATCACACGCAGCTCGCGCGAGCGCGGGGTGCGGGCCTCGGGCGCGATCATCGAGGTGTCGAGCCCCGAGAGCGGTGAGACGAGGCGCACACGATCGCCGACCCCGAGCCCGAGGGTTCGTGCGAGGGCGTGACCGACCACGATCCCCGGCAGCGACTCGGTCGCCTCGGCGTCGGTCTCCGCGAAGGCGTTCTCCTCCGCGAGCAGCTCGTCTTCCCAGTCGTTCGACGGAAGCTCCATCGAACCGGGATCGAACCCTTCGAGCAGCGCCTCGACCTCGCTCGGCGACGCGACGGCGACCTCGGGGAGCGGCGCGTCGTCGGTGGTGTCGGCTTCGTCGGCGGCCGCGGCGTCGGGGTCGGGCTCGGCGTTGGGGTCTGGGCGCGCGGCGACCGCGGCCACCCCCGCGTCCGGCGCTGGATCGCCCCAGAGCGGCGTGCGGCGCAGCGCGGGTCGGAGCCCACCGTCCGGCAAGAAGAGGTTCGCGGTCGGGTCGTCGCGCAGCTCCTCCAGCGCGCGTTCGACGTCGATCTCGGGCGCTTCGTCGTTCACGTCGGGCAGGTTCGGATCGGGCGCGGCTTCTTCCGCGAGCTCGTCGAGCCAGTTCCAGTCCTCGCTCGTGCTGCTGCCGATGTCGTCCGGGTGCAGCGGCGGGCGCGCACCTTCACGACGCAGCCCACGCAGCGAACCGTCGACGAGCTGCTGCGGGAGGTCGAGCACCGTCGGCATGCGCTCGGGGTCGACGCCCTTCACCAGCACGCCCGCGAGCCGATCGCCCTTCGCGAGCATCATCTCCTGGATCAGGAAGGGCCCCGCGCCCGCGACCTCCGGCATCGCCTCCGCGCGCGCGATCACGTCGCGGTACTCGTCGAAGTCGACGCCGTACTTCATCACGAGCACGTGCGCGTTCACGCCGAGGACCTTGTCGCGGAACGCCTTCTGGAAGCCGGTCGTGATCGAGAGCACCGCGAGCAGCGCGGCCACGCCGAGGGCGACGCCCGTGACGGCGATGAAGGTGATGACCGACACGGTGCTCCGCTTCTTCGAGCGGAGGTGGCGCATCCCGATCTGAAAGGCGTAGGCCATGCGGCGGGCGACGGGTAACACGCGAGGTCCCCGAGGGCCACGCGACAGGCCCAACCCGCGAGCGGCGCGAACGCTTCCGTGCCATGCCCGTGGGTCCGCGTCGCGGTGTCGATGGCGTGGTGGTGGCGTCGTCGGTGGCGTGGCGGGGTCGCGGGTCGGATCTCGCCCCCGCGAGCCCGAACGAGGAACGAGCTCGGCGCGGTCGGTGGCGCGGGCGCTGGGTGTCGGTGATGGTCGCAGGAAGCGGCGATGCGGTGCTTCGGGGCCGCGGTGAAGCTCCGAGCGCCTGCGCGCGTCTCGTTCCTTGCCGCGCCCGATGGGCCCGGCGAGGATGGACGCGTGTCGAAACCTCTGATCGTCGTGGTGCTCCTGATCGCCGCGCTCGCCAGCGCGGCGCTCGTCTTCTTCGCGATGAGCGCGTTCTCCGAGGATGAGCCGCTGCCGGCGGTCGCGAGCGAGCCGACCACCTCCGCGCCCGAGCCCGAGCCCGAGCCTGCTCCGACCGACGCCGAGCTCGTGGTGCGCACCGACATCACCGACGCGAACCTCTTCGTGGACGCGTTCGATCGCGGCCCGATCGAGACGGAGAGCTGGCGGACGCTGCCGCTCGGGCCGCATCGGATCGAGGCGCGCCGGGGTGCGACGGTGATCGCGGCGCTCACGGTGGAGCTCGGTCCGAACGGCGCGGACGTCGAGCTGCACGCAGACGGCACCACCGCACAGGCCGCGCGTACCGAGCCGCCCGTGAGAGTCGCGAGCGCGCGGGCTCGGGAAGGGGATCGCGCGGCGGGACAGCCCGCGCCGAACGCGCCTTCGAACGAACCCACGCCCGGCGCGAACGAACCGGCGCCGAGCGCAGCCCCCGCTTCGAGCGCGACGGCACCGAGCGCGGCGCCGAACGAGGCCGATCCCGCACCGAGCGCGCCGACCACCGTCGCTGCGGCGCCGCGCGTGGAGCCACCGCCGGGCGTGGAGCCCGCGCCGGCCGCGCCCATCTTCGGCGCGCGCCCGAGCGCGGGAGTCCAAGTGGTCGACCAGAACCGAGCGCACACCGTCGCGCCGCCGCCGGTGACGCCCGCCGTCGCGCCGCGCGTCGCCGCTCCCGTGGCGCCTGCCGCGCCCCCGAACGAAGCCCAGATGCGGCGCGCGCTCGACTCGGTGATGCCCGCGGTGCGCACCTGCGCGGGCGATTTCCACGGTGAGCTCGACGTGACGGTGTCGTTCGCGCCCGACGGAACGACCCGCGCGCGCATCGGACGTCTGCCCACGCGCGAGGCTCGGTACTGCGTTCAAGGCGCGATTCACGAGCGTGTCCGCGTACCGGCGTTCGCGGGCCGAGCGACGCAGATTCGTCACGTGTACCGGCTTTGATCGCGAAGGTCGAGGACGGCCAGCGACGCACCCCTTCCCGCGCTGCGCCGCGAGCCTTCGCCGGCTCCCGTCCTCGCCAGGTCGCGGGGCGTCCGTGTCGGCCGTGGCGAATGCTCGAAACTGCTGGGTGATTCGGCGGGGGAGCGGCGCGGGCCGAGCTCAGAGGCGACGGATCGTGCGCGCGACGTGGCGTCCGCCGGGCTCCACCGAAAAGGTCAGCTCGATGCGCTGGCCGGCGGCGAGCCCCTGCAACAACGAGAGATCCTCGACGAGGAAGGGCATCGTCATCTCGGGCATGTAACCGGGAATCGCCTCGTGATGAACGATGATCGTGATGAACGATGATCTGACGGCGTTCTTCGCGGATCTCTTCCACCGTTCCACGCGTGGTGTAGCGCGGGCTGCGCTCGTCGGTGGCTTCGGGCGAGTCCGACTCCGTGGTTCCGGCCGACGTGGAGCTCGTGGATTCGGAGGTCTCGGCGGTCGTCTGCGACGCGCCGCACCCGAGCGCGAGGAGGAGAACGAGCAACGCGGGCATGCACGAACGATGGTCCGCCCGGGGATCGCGCGCAGTGCGGCAAGTTGACGCGGCGATCGATCGCGCCGGCCGACCGGCCGACCACGTACCCGACGAAGGATCGTTCGTGCGGCCGACCACGTACCCGACGAAGGGTCGTTCGTGCGGCTCGCTCCACGCGGGTCTGCCGTCTGCGCCGACGCACGCTCGGGTGCGTCGACGTCGACGGCTTCGACGCGGACCGCGTAACGCCGAGGCCTCGACGTCGTCCGTGAGGCATGTCGGCTCGCCAGACGTTCCGCGCGCTCCCGGCCGTTCGATCGTCCCGTCACGTCCCGCCCCAGGTCGTCGACGCCCTCGCGATCGGCTACCGCCTCTCCGACCTCCGCATGTGGCGCGACGGAGTCAGCGCCCGCCCGCTCGACGTGCAGCGGTACCTCTCGCTCCGCGCGTTGCTCGGTCGCTGATCGACGACGGTCGCGCGCGCTCGAGGCGACGAATCCGCCCCCGCGGTCGACGTCCGCGCGCGACGACGGTAGAGAGGTCCGATGCGGATGCGTTCCCTCGTGGTCCTCGCGCTGCTCGCGCAGAGCGTGCACGCCCAAACCCCCGAGCCCGTGCAGACAGAGCCCGCGCGGACCGTCCGCGCCGCGCGTGAGGTCCAAGGCATCGCGGCCGCCGAGTCGTTCTCCGCGACGTTCTCGGAGTTCGCGGTCGCGGCCGACCACCCGGCCGCGTCCGCCGCCGGCGCCGAGATCCTCGCTGCGGGAGGCAACGCCGCCGACGCCGCCGCCGCGACCATGCTCGCGCTCGGCGTCGCGAGCCCCGCGTCGAGCGGTCTCGGCGGCGGCGGCTTCCTCCTCTACTACCGCGCCTCCGATCGCACCTTCACCTTCCTCGACTTCCGCGAAGCCGCGCCCGCCGCCGCGACGCCCGAGATGTTCGTCGATCGCCCGGCGCCGATGCCGGGCCGCGCGAACGCTGCGTCGCAGGTCGGCGGCCTCGCGAGCGGCGTCCCCGGTGAGCCGGCGGGCATCGAGGCGATGGTGCGGCGCTTCGGCTCCGGTCTGCCGCTCACGCGCATCGTCGCGCCCGCGGTGCGCCTAGCCGAAGACGGTGTGCCGGTCTCGAGCGGCGTCGCGCGCATGTCGGGCGCGTTCGGGGATCAGATGCGACGCGACCGCACGATGCGCGGTTGGTTCGAGGGCGAGGGCCCACTCCGCGAAGGGCAGATCCTCCGCCAACCGGAGCTCGCACGCACGCTGCGCGAGCTCGGCGCCCGCGGCGCGCAGGCGATCTACACCGGCCGGATCGCGCGCGAGATCGTGCGCGCGAACCGCGCGGCGGGCGGGATCTTCACGATGGAAGACCTCGCGTCGTACCGGGTGATCGAGCGTGAGCCGCTGCGCGCGGAGCGTTTCGGGCACCTCTGGGTCACCGCGCCGCCTCCCTCCGCCGGCGGCTTCACGCTCTTGCAGAGCCTCGCGGTGCTCGAAGCGTTGCCGACGCGCTGGCGGCCGGTGACGCGCGGCCAATCGCCGAGCGCGGACTTCCTGCACGCGCTCGTCGAGAGCTGGAAGGGCCCCTACCTGGATCGCGAACGCTACTTCGGCGATCCGGATCACGTGCGACTCCCGCTCGACGCGATGCTCGCGCCCGATCGCATTCTCGCGCGTGCGTCGGCGTTCCATCCCGGGCTCGCGAACCCGCCGGAGGATTACGACTTCCCGCTCCAGGCGCCCGCCAACTCCGGGCCGGAGGAGAACGGCACGAGCCACCTCTGCGTGGTCGACGCAGAGGGCAACGTCGCGGCGGTGACGACGACGGTGAACCTGCCTTTCGGCGCGCGCTACAGCGCGGCGGGCATCGTGATGAACGACGAGATGGACGACTTCGCGCGCGAGGTCGGTGTGTCGAACGCGTTTGGTCTGCTCGGCGGCGCACCCAACCTGCCGGGTCCGGGCAAGCGCCCGATCTCGACCATGACGCCCACGATCGTGCTCGACGCGGAAGGGCGTCCGGTGCTGGCGGTCGGCGCGGCGGGGGGCTCGCGCATCGTGACCGCGACCCAACAAGTCGCGATGAACGTGTTGCTCTTCGGGATGAGCGGCGGTGACGCGATGGCGGCTCCGCGGGTGCATCATCAGGCGCGTCCGAACGTGCTGCGGGTGGAGACCGAGGCGCCGCTGCCGGAAGCGGTGCGGGCAGGGCTGACGCGACGCGGGCACGCGATCGAGGAGACCGATCACCTCGCGACGGCGCAGGTGATCGCGATCGTGCGCGGAGAGGGTGGCGTGCGTCTTCAGGCGGCGAGCGATCCCCGCAAGGGCGGTCGACCGGCGGGGATCTGAGCGCAACTCGAAGGATCCGTTCGGGACTCGAAGGATCCGTTCGGGACTCGAAGGATCCGTTCGGGACTCGAAGGATCCGTTCGGGACTCGAAGGATCCGTTCGG
>JALOQC010000219.1 GCA_025453555.1 Myxococcota bacterium
GCCGCTCCAGCCTTCGCTCGAGAGCGGACCGGTCGGGGTGCGCGCGCGCGTCGGCTTGAGCCCGAAGATCCCGCAGCACGAGGCCGGGATGCGGATCGATCCGCCGCCGTCGCCGCCGTGCGCCATCGGGACGATGCCCGCCGCCACCGCCGCGCCGCTGCCGCCCGAGCTGCCGCCTGGCGTGCGATCGAGGTTCCACGGGTTGCGACATGCGCCGTGCACGTCGGTCTCCGTGACGGGCAAGAGCCCGAGCTCGGGCGTCGCGGTCTTCGCGACGGTGACGAGGCCCGCCTTCACGTAGCGGAGATAGAGCTCGCCGTCGCGATCGGCGATCGTGCCGCGGAAGAACTTCGAGCCGCTCGTGGTCGGTACGCCGCGCACGCCTTGGAGCAGATCCTTGAGCAAGAAGGGCACGCCCTCGAAGGGACCGCCGCTCGGCCGCGCCGCGCGCGCTTGCTCGTACATCGGCCACACCACGCAATCGAGCTTCGGCTGCACGCGCTCGATGCGCGCGATGCACTCCTCGATCAGGTCCGCCGAGCGGATCTCCTTCTTCTTCACCAGCTCCGCGAGACCCAGGGCGTCGTAGTCGTCGTACTGCGCGAACATGGCCGCGGAGGGTACACGAGCTCACGCCGCGAGGCGTCAGGGCACCTTCTCGAGCGCGCGACGTGCGAGCGCCACGAGCGCGTACGCATCGACTGGCTTCATCAAGAACCCGTCCGCGCCGAACTTCTGCAGCACGCGCCAGTCCGCGCTCCCGCCATGTCCCGTGATGACCACGATGGGCACCTTCTCGAGGTGCGGGATTCCGCGCACGGCGGCGGTCAGCTCGACGCCGTTCAGATGTGGAAGATCCAGGTCGAGCACGACGAGGTCCGCGCCGTGGCGTTCGAGGTGCGCGAGCGCCTCGACGCCGTCCGTGACCTCCGTGATCGTGGCGTTCGGGAACGTCGCGTTCAGCGTCTCGCGCACCATCGCGCGCGCGTGCTCGTCGTCGTCGACCACCAAGATGCGTCGCGCGTGCATGCGCTTGCCGAGATCGCTGCGTGCGCGGAAGAACGCGCGCCGGAGCTCTTCGGGCGTCGCGTACCGACGCTCCACCTCGCGATCGAGCGCGCGGAGCACGACGGCGTCGAGCGCGACGGGCAGATCGGGGCGGACCTCGCTCGGCGGCGTGATCGGCATGCGCTTGAGGTGCACGTCGAAGAGCGACGGCACGTCGTCGATGGGCAACGGCATGCGGCCGGTGAGCATCTCGTAGGCGATCACGCCGGCCGCGTAGACGTCGGCGCGCGGATCGAACACCGGCGCGCGCGAATAGACGACCTCGGGTGCGATGTAGGCCGGCGTGCCGACGACGAGCTCGCTCGCGTCCTTCTCGCCGAGCGCGCGGAAGAGACCGAAGTCGGTCACCGCGACGCGGAAGGCCGGACCGATGAGCACGTTTCCGGGCTTCACGTCCGCGTGGACGACACCACGGGCGTGGATCGCGGCGAGGCCCCGGCACACCTGATCGAGGATGCCGAGGGTCTCGTCGATCGAGGGCGAGACGCCGCGCGCCGCGCGCTCGTCGATCCACGTGCCGAGATCGGTGCCGGGCACGTACTCCATCACGAAGTAGGGCAGGCCTTCGTATTGGCCGTACGCGTAGATCTGCACGACGTTCTCGTGCCGGACCGACGCCATCGCGCGCGCTTCGTTCAGGAAGCTCTCTCTCGCGCGCTCGCTCGTGACGCGATCGGGCGAGATGATCTTGATCGCGACCTCGCGCGCGAGCAGCTCGTCGCGTGCGAGCAGGACGACGCCCATGCCGCCGCGGCCGACCACCCGCTGCACGCGGTAGACCCCGTCGAGGACGGAGCCGTCCGGTGGTGCATCCATCGGTGCGGGCGGCATGGTTCGCCAGCGGGGGCTCGGGGGCCGGCCCGCCGGGACGTCGTCGCGCTCCTCGTCCTCCATTCGAGGGATGCTGCCAAAGAGCGTGGTGCGAGGGAAGTTTCGCGGACGCGGACCGGCGATCGAGCGGCGAGCCGTCACGATCGGCGGTCGTCACGATCGGCGGTCGGGACCAGATCGGGGCCGGATCGGACCGGATCGGACCGGATCGGACCGGATCGGACCGGATTGGACAGGACCGGACGGGGTACGACGGTCAGCTCGATGACGGCGGGCGCGCCGAGCGAACGCGGCTCGAGGTGGTACCCTCCCCCACAGGCGACGCGCGATGGAGGAAGACGAGGACGATCCGATCGCGGCGCTGGAAGCACGGCTCGATGCGGTGCGCGCCCGCGCGCGGGCCTCGATCCCCGATCGGGTGACCGCACTCGAAGAAGCGCTCGTGGCCCATCGTCGGGGCATGCCCGACGCGCGCGAGTCGGTCCGGCGGATCGCCCATCAGCTCCGGGGGATCGCCGAGCAGGACGCGCTGCGGGACGCCGCCGAGGCGGTCGAGCTCGCGGCGGCGCGCGACGACGCGACGCTCGAGGCCGCCGCACGGACGTTGATCGCGCTCGGGCGAGGCCCCGCGCCTGCGCCCACTCGACCTCCGAGCGGCCCGCGCTTCGCGCCGTCCCCCACGGGGCCTTCGCTGCGCGTGCTGGTCGTCGACGACACCGAGTCGCTGCGCAAGCTCAGCCGCCTCGCGCTCGAGCGCATGGGTGGGCACAGCGTCGTCGAGGCGTCGTCGCCTGGTGAGGCGCTCGTCGCGGCCGAGGCGTCCTCGTTCGACGTCGTGCTCCTCGACGCGATGATGCCGGGTGGCAGCGGCGTCGACCTCGCGGTGCAGATGCGCGAGCGCCTGCCGGGCGCGAAGCTCGTGATCCTGAGCGCGGCCTCGGAGGCGCAGCTCGCGCCGGAAGGCCACGTGGCGGACGCGTGGTGGCAGAAGCCGCTGCCTCCCGCGGCGCTCTTGCAGCGGATCGCGGAGCTGGTGTCGAGCGCGTGAGCGTCGATCGAGTGAGGGCCGATCGACCGCGACCCGCTGCCGCAGCGGTCGGTCTCGCGACGGCCCGCGTCGTAGCGCGCGCGCAGCATGCGTCGGGGCGCCGCACGTCGAGAACGCGACGGTGATCGGGGCGCCGCACGTCGAGAACGCGACGGTGAGCGGAACCGATGTCACGCTGATGGCAGGCCGTGGTTCCACCGTCCGACTCTCCGATCCGTTGGCGCTTGCTCGTGTGGGGGGCGCTCACGATCGTGACGCTCGCCGCATGCACGGACTCACCGGCGCCCACCGCGGAGGCGTCGTCGGAGGAGTCGAGCGACGAGCCGACGGCGCCGCAGGATGCGGATGACGAGTCCGACCGGGGCGAGGGACCTCCGCGCGAGCCCGAGCCGGTTCCGCCGACGACCGCGGGCTGTTCGACGACGCTCCCGATCTACGCGGAGGGAGCGCACGACGGCGAGGTCTGCGTCGAGCAGCTCGCGACGCGTGGGCTCACCGAGCTCGATCTCTCGGACGGGTGGGTGCCCTTCATCTTCCGCGACGACCCGAGCCTCGGTGAGGCGGGTCACCAGCCCTACCGCGCGATCTACCAAGCGCTCGCGGACGAACGGCTGCAGGACGTGCCGGACGAGTACGAGTCCGAGCGACACCTCGAGCTCTTCGGCATCCAGCCCACGTTTCGAGTCTTGCTCGAGCGGCTCGAGGACGAGGCGAGGCACGCGTGCCACGACGCGATCGACGACGCGCCGCTCGCCGCGCTCACGTACACGCTCCACCCGTGGTCGACGGAGCGCGAAGAGACGCTCGAGCGAAAACGCACCTCGGCGTATCTGCGCACGCGGCTGACGCGCGAGGTGACGACGCGTGGGCTCGCGGGCCTCGACGACCTCGCCGCTGATCCGCAATGGGGCGCGCACCTCACGCGGTTGCGGCGGCTCGAAGCTCCGATCGCGGCGGTGGACGTCGCGCAGGCGCACCTGCTCTGCGACGGGCTGCTCGGCCCGCTCACGGTGCGGCAGAATGCGAGCGTCTTCGATTGGCGCGTCGCCAGCGCGCTCGCGGCGTGGCAGCGGGAGCACACGATCGTGTCGGGAGGCTCGCTCGATCCGCAGACCCGCGCGTTCCTCGCGGTGGACTCGCGCGAGCTGGTGCAGCGGCAGGTGCTGCGCACGCTGCGCGAGCGGGTCGTGGACGCCACGGGGATGATCGAGGACGGCTCGGCCGCGCACGCGTGGGAAGAGGTGCTCGGGCGCGCGCTCGACGTCGACGCGATCCACTTCGACGCCGGTCACGATGCGCTCCCGTTCGGCGCGCCGGATCTGGTGTCGGCCGCGACCGAAGCGGCAGCGCGGGCGCTCGGCTTGGTCGATCCCGCGAGCAGCCTCGCGTCGCTCCGTGCACTACGCGCCGCCGGCCACACGCGCGTGGCGGTGCGGCTGCCGCCGGTGCCGAGCTACTACGCGGCCGACATGCCGCTGCGCGCGGAGATCGATCGCGGCGACATCTGGTACGAGCGCCGCGGCGGTCGCGTCGAGCGTCGTCCCATCCTCACGCTCTACACCGACACGCCCGAGGGAGCGGTCGCGCTCGTGCGATGGCCCACCACGATCGGCGGGTGGAAGCCGGAGCGCAGCTCCACCGGCGCGATCGGCGTCCGCTACAAGGAGTCGTACGTGGGTCCGCGTGTGTGGCGCGACGTGGTGGCGTCTCCTGCATGGCTCCCGCCGCCGAGCACGCCGGACGACGAGCTCGTCAGACGCGTGAACGGGCGCTGGGTCGGCAACCGCGCGCTCTTCGGGCCCGGTTACCGCTCCGCCTACGGCCTCGCGATGTTGGTGCACCACAAGGTGATCCCCCCACGCGAAGAGGGAGCGGAGCCGCTCTTCGTCGACCAAGGCATTCGCGCGCACGGCTCGGTGAGCTACCGGTCGATCACCAGCGGTACGAGCCACGGCTGCCATCGTCTCTACAACCACCTCGCGGTGCGGCTCGCGAGCTTCGTGCTGCGGCACCGCACCCACGTGCGTCACGGATCGATCCCGGTGCGTTACGGGCGCACCGCGCACGCGCACGGCACGGCGGTGCCGATCCGGATCGAGTCGCGCGGCTACCGCTACGAGCTGGTACCGCCGGTGCCGGTGGAGGTGCTCGAAGGGCGCATCCGCGGACGCCTGCAGGAGGCGCAGACGGGGTTCCGCGGGTTGCCCGCGCGCGAGGCAGCGGCCGCGGTGGCGGAGGCGGCGGCGGACGAGTGAGCGCTCGACGTGTCGAGAATCGCGATTGAAAATGCGTGTTTGAAACCGCGGTCTTGCGCGTGAAACGAGCTTGTCTCGTTCGAGACGATCCCTCGAAGTCTTCGAGGACGGCGATCCCCACATGCTCGGCTTCTCCGACCCACCGCGCTCGGATCGTCAGAGCTCGACGACCACCACGTCACGCACCCCGAGCAAGAAGCCCGCGTTGGCGACGTTCAGGCAGCGTCGACCGTCCACGATCGCTTCGCCGCGCGCTTCGTGGATGTGACCCATCACGTGCAACGGGACGAGGCGCGTGCGGAGCGCGTCGCGGAGCGCTTCGCAGCCGACGTGGCGACCGATCACCACCCGATCGAGGGTGCCGTGCGGCGGCCCGTGCGTGACCAGCAGATCGAGCTCGTGGGGGATCGCACGCCAAGCGGCTGTGAGCGGTACGCCGCGATCGAGGTTGAACGCCATGTCGCGGAAGCGCGGCACGAAGGGTGATCCGAAGACGCGCAGACCCGCGAGCTCGGTGGCTTCGTGCGCGAGGTAGGTGACGCCGCGCGCGCGGCAGATCGCGCGCATCGCCTCGGGGGCGGCCTCCGCGAAACGATCGTGGTTGCCGGCGACGAGCAGCTTCGGCGCGTCGAAGCTCGCGAGCCAGTCGAGGAAGCGAACCGTCTCGGCCTCGCTGCCGCGTCGGCAGAAGTCGCCCGCGTGGACCACGAGATCGACGTGCGGCGGCAGCGCGATGCGCTCGTGTCGCCCGTGGGTGTCCGAGAGGAGCGCGAGCTTCACGGCGCGACCCAGAGCGAGCCCGCGAGCACGAAGCCGAGCGAGTCGGCGAGCGCGATCGAGGCGCGGTTCGAGTCGAGCGCGCCCATCACGGGCGTGCGACCGGAGGCGATCACGGCGGCCACGAGCGAGGCGGTGACGGCGCGTGCGTGGCCGCGTCGGCGGTGAGCTGCGCGGGTGTCGACGCCGAGATCCGCGAAGGCCTCGGTCGCGGTGACCACGTACGCGACGCTCACGATCTCGCCGTCCTTCGTGCGAGCGCGTGCGAGCGCTCCCCGCGAGAGCGTTCGGTCCAGCTCCGGGACGAGCTCCGACTCGACACGCGAGAGATCGGCCGCCGTGAGTGGGTGGACGTCGTCGTGTGCGGCTCCGAGCGAGACCGCCTCGACCGACCCCTCGATCGAACCCTCGATCGAACGAGGTACCGCCACGCGTGCGCGTTCCCACGCACCCGACAAGCTCGGCCACGGACGACGCGAGACCCACTCGATCGCGCCCGCCGCGGAGGCGAGCGTGGCCGCGCTCGGCGCGCCGATCACCGCGCCGAGCCCGCGCGCGCGATCGATCACGCACGCGCCGCGCTCGTCACCGACGAGGTCCGTCGTGGGATCGAGGAGGAGCCCACGCATCGTGGTGTGGACGGGTGAGTCGGGGACGAGCTCGAGCAAAGCGTCGCGCACGCGCGGAACGTAGCGCGAAGGCGAGACGAGAGGCGCGTTCGTCTCGTCTCGTCGCGCGTCGTCAGCTCGGACGCGACACCTTGGTCAGCCGAAGGTACGGCTTCACCTCGCGCCAGCCCTGCGGGAACTTCTGCTTGAGGATCTCGGGATCCTTCAGCGACGGAACGATCACCACCTCGTCGCCGTCCTTCCAGTTCGCGGGCGTCGCGACCGACTGGACGTCCGTGAGCTGCAGCGAGTCGATGAGCCGGAGCAGCTCGTCGAAGTTGCGGCCCGCGCTCGGCGGGTACGTGAAGGTCGCGCGGATCTTCTTGTTCGCGTCGATCACGAAGACGGCGCGCACGGTGATCTTCGCGTCGAGCTCGGGGTGCACGAGGTCGTAGAGCTTCGACACCTTGAAATCCGCGTCCGCGAGGATCGGATACGAGAGCTTCACGTCCTGCGTCTCTTCGATGTCCTTCACCCACGCGTGGTGCGAGTCGACGGGGTCGACGCTGAGCGCGATGGGCTTGGCGTTGCGCTTCTGCAGCTCGGGCACGAGGCGCTGCACCGCGCCGAGCTCGGTGGTGCAGACCGGCGTGAAGTCCGCGGGGTGGCTGAAGAGCACGACCCAGCTCTTGCCCGCCCACTCGTGGAAGCGAATGGGGCCTTGGGTGGAGTCCTGCGTGAAGTCGGGCGCGATGCTGCCGAGATGAAGGCTCATGTTCTGTCCAGTGTCTTCGGGTCGGAGGGTTTCGGGTCGGACGCTCGTTCGGAGCGTCGTCGTGTCGTGTCGAGGTGTGTCGTTCGCGACCGGCTCGTCGTGACGTCGGGGCTCTCGGGCTGACGAGCGCAGGGCGCAAGCGCGGCCCGAGCGTCGCACCCCCCACGCCTGTCGATCGAGTCCCCACGGAAGGTCGGGATCCGCGCCCGCGTGAAGGCACGAGTCACGCGCTCGGACACCTCTCCTCGTCCCGTGACGGATGACGGTTGGCCGTCTCGAGAGGCGGTGGGTTTCCATCACGGGTCACGGATCGCCGTGACGCCGGGCAAATCCGCGGGCTCCGACGCGCGCACGGAAGGTGCTCGGGCGCGGGCATGACGAGACGCCTCGTGACCACTCTCTTCGCGCTCGGCGCGGTCTACCTCGCCGTCGTCTTGCTCGGCCCGATGGGCGCGCTCGTCGCGGAGGTCTCGCGGATCGGGATCGGCGACGTGCTCCCGGCGGTCCTCGCTCCGCCCGCGCTCGAAGCGCTCGGCATGTCGATCGCGCTCGTCGCGATCACGTCGAAGCTCAGAACGTCACGTCGAGCTGCGTGTGTACGACGTGGTCGGCCTCGTCGAGCTGCAGACCGGGCGGCATGCGCGCGATCCAGTCGGCCTGCAGCTTGAAGCGGTGTCCGCGCACGTAGTAGTTCACGCCCGCCGCGAGCTCCTCGCCGCGCGCGTCGAGCTCCGCCGCGAGCGCGTCGCCGGTGCGCCCGGACAAACGCCACATCCGCGACCAGCGCGCGACGAGCTCCAGCGGAGGCTCGAAGACGTACGAGACCTGCGTCACCACGCCTTGGGCCTCGCGGGTCGGCTCCTCGGGGGCGCCGAAGTCGGGCGAGCTCGCGCGTCGCCAGAGGTACTCGGCCTGCAGCGCGAGGCCGCGCCACTTGAAGACGAGATCGGCCGCCGCGTGGAGGTAGTCGGTCGTGCCGGATTGCACCGTTCCTGTCGTGCTCCGGAGACGGTTGGTGTTCCAGTTCGCCGCGAACGCGCCGCCGATCGCGAGGGCGGGGCGGGCGCGTCGATCGAGATCGCCCTCGACGTCGTCGTCGATGGGGCCGAGCGGGCGCAGCTCGACGCGCGCGACGAAGAGCGCGCCCGGCTCGCGGCCCTGGGTCAGGTTGGTGCCGCCGCCGCCGAACAGACCGATCCGCCAGGCCACCGGGGAGTCGTCGTGGAGGAAGCGGTCGGAGAAGAAGAGGACGCCCACGTCGCGATCCAGGGTGAGCTCGAGGACGGGACGCGGCCGATCGGCCATTTGAAGCGCCCACTCCCGGACGGTGCGGAGGCGATCGAAAGGCACGAAGAACTGGCCCGCGCGAATCGAGAAATCCCGGTGAGCCTTCCACTCGAGGAAGGCGTCGTAGATGGGTGAGATGGCGCCGTCACGGAAGTCGCGCCCCGCGATCGCGAGCTGGATCATGTAGCGGAGCTCCGGCACGAGGGCGTGACCGGAGATCCAGAGGCGCGCGGTGCCCACGTTCACGAGCTGGTCGAGCTCGCGGTCGTTCGATCCGTCGGTCGGCTGGTCGATCGCGAGCTGGTAGCGGAGCTGGATGCGCGCCCGGAGGTTCATCGAGAACCGACGGCTCGTGGCGGTGAGGCCGGAGCCGAGCTCGCCGGAGAAGGTGAACGCGTCGGCGGCCGCGGCTTCGGCGTCGTCGACCGAGTCCGAGTCGGTGACGGAGTCGGAATCGGAATCGGTGACGGAGTCGCCGGAGTCGGTGACGGCCTCGGAGTCGGTGACGGCCTCGGAGTCGGTGACGGCCTCGGAGTCGGTGACGGCCTCGGAGTCGGTGACGGCCTCGGAGTCGGGGGCGACCACGGTGTCGGTCAGGGGACCGTCGACGGGATGCGCGACGGGAGCCGGGGCGGTGGTGGGAGGGAGCTGCGCGAGCGCGGGGCCCGCGGGGGTGAGCACGAGGACGACGAGCACCCGAACGACTGGCGAAAAAACACGCGCGCGAGAGAGCACGAGGTGGGCCCACTGCGCGATGTGCGAGAAATGCCGAGAGGCGCAGCGTTGGTCATGCACGGCCGTGCGATCTCACGGGTGCCCCAGGGCCCGCGACGGGGATCGAACGACGCAGGGCTCGGCCGCCCCTCCGCGCGCGGACCTGCTACACCCGCACGCGATGCTTCGGCGCGCCGGATCGATCGCATGGCTCGTGCGGGTCGCGACGTTCGTGCTCGTCGTGTCGTGCGGGGACGAGCGCCCGTCGACCGTGACGCCTTCGGTGCACGTCGCGGCCGCGTCGAGCGTCACCGGGGCCTTCGAAGAGCTCGGACGCGCCTTCCATGCGCGCACCGGAACCTCCGTGCGCTTCGTCTTCGGCGCGTCGGGGTCGCTCGCGCAACAGCTGGACGCGGGCGCGCCCTTCGACGTCTTCGCGGCGGCCGACGAGGCGAGCGTGGCGCGGGTGGTCCAGAGCGGCGCGTGCGACCGCTCGACCGCGGGGGAGTACGCGCGGGGGCGCCTGGTGGTGTGGACGCGCGATGGCGTCGAGGCTCCACGGACCTTGGCGGAGCTCGCGGATCCTCGCTTCGCGCGCCTCGCCCTCGCGAGCCCCGAGCACGCGCCCTACGGCTCGGCCGCGCGTGATGCCCTTCGACGCGCGGGCCTCTGGGCAACCGTCGAGCCGCGCGTCGTGTACGCGGAGAACATCCGCCAGGCGCTGCAGTTCGCGGAGACCGGCAACGTCGACGCTGCGTTCGCGGCGCGCTCGCTCGTGATTGACGACGCGCGCCCGCATCTGCTCGTCGACGAGGCGATGCACGCGCCGATCGTGCAGTCGCTCGTGGTGTGTCGACGCGGCGCGCGGCGAGAGGACGGGCGAGCGTTCGCGGACTTCGTTCGTTCCGCGGAGGGCGCGGCGATCCTGCGGCGGTTCGGGTTCGCGGTGGCGACGGCGGAGACCGAGACGGGGGCGGAGACCGGGACAGCGACCGAGACAGAGAAAGAGACCGAGACCGAGACCGAGACCGAGACCGAGATCGAGACCGAGACCGAGACCGAGCCACGCGTGGGGCCGCGATGAGCTCCGAGCCGCTCGCGCTCTCGTTTCAGATCGCGCTCGTCGCGACGCTCGTCGCGGGCACCCTCGGCGTCGCGCTCGCGGGGCTCATGGCGCGCGTGCGTTTCGTCGGTCGCGATCTCCTCGACGCGCTGCTCACCGCGCCGATGGTCCTGCCGCCCACCGTGCTCGGCTACTACCTGCTCGTCGCGATCGGACGCGAGGGCGCGATCGGTCGTGCGTACGAGTCGATCACCGGATCGCGGCCTGCCTCACCGCGCTGCCCTTCGTCGTGAAGTCCGCGCGCGCGGCGATGGAAGACGTCGACGCGCGTCTGCCCGCGGCGGCCGCGACGCTCGGGGCCTCGCCGCTCCGCGTCTTCTTCACGGTCGTGCTCCCGCTCAGCCGCAACGGCGTGCTCGCGGGGCTCACCCTCGGCTTCGCGCGCGCGCTCGGCGACTTCGGCGTCACGCTCATGGTCGCGGGCAACATC
>JALOQC010000642.1 GCA_025453555.1 Myxococcota bacterium
AAGTCGGCGGCTGACCCCGCCGACTCGGGCGACAACGTGGTGCTCGCGGTGGAGGGCTACCGGATGGCGGGCCAGCTCCTCGCCGACGATCGAAAGCTCGACGACGCCGCACGTTGCTTTCAGCGCGCGCTCGAGGTGGCGGAGGCGGGCGAGCCCGTCGACCGCGCGCTCTCGACCGTCCAAGACACAGCCCGCACGCTCGCTGCGCTCTGCCGTCGACACGACCTCGTTGCGCAAGCGGAGTCGCTCGAAGCCCAAGCGGACCGACTGGAAGCCGAGGCACTCGCGCTCGGAAAGGGGCTGAACTGATGTTGGCCTCGACCTGGTTCGACCCCGTCATCGGGCTCGACATCCACACGGTGCTGATGCCGCCGGTCGGCATCCCGACGCCCATCCCCATGCCGTTCCTGGGAATGGTCTTCGATCCGCTCGGGATGGCCATCGGCCTCGGCATCAACTGCGCGCTCGGCGGCACCGCGGGGCTCGTGCTCGTGAACGGACTTCCCGCCACGAACTGCGGCACCGGCGTCACGAACCTCATGACGTGCCCGCACCTTCCGGTGCCCGGTCCGTTCGCGATGGGGCTGCCCGACAACGACGCCGAGCTGCTCTTCGGCGCCCTCGACGTCACCTTCGCGGGTGCGTACCCGGTGCGCTTCGGCGAGGTCGCGTTCAGTTGCTCGGACCCGGTGCGGATGCCGACGTCGATCGTGCTCGCGATCCCGAAGGGTCTGCCGGTGCTCGTGATGCGGCCTCCCGCGCCCGACCTGATGGGCGTCGCGTTCGCGGCGGGGCGCGCGGGCTTCCGGCAGCTTCGGCGCTTTCAGCACGCCTCGGACTGGTTCCGCAATCTCTCGGCGAAGCTCCGCGTCCAGAACCCCGGTCGATGGGGTCAGCGGTGGAACAAGTTCGTTTGTTTCCTCACCGGACATCCCGTCGACGTGGCGACCGGGCGCCTGCTCACCGACGCGATCGACTTCGAACTCCCGGGGCCGTTGCCGGTCGTGTTCGAGCGCAACTACGACTCGTCGGCGAGCGCCCGCGTCGGGTCTCTGGGCCACGGGTGGTCGCACTCGCTCGAAGAGGCCGCGTGGCTCGAGCGCGGCTGCGTCGTGGTGCGCCGCGAGGACGGTCGCGAAGTCGAGGTCCCCACGACGCACCTGCCCGGCCGCGTGATCCGTCCGGGCGATCGCATCGACGACGCCCTCGAAGGCTTCGAGCTGCGCTGCGTCTCCCCCTTCCACTTCGAGCTCGAGACCCGCGACGGCGTCATCCGCGAGCTGGCTCCTGTCGCGGGCGACCGATCGGGACAGAGCCGTCTGATCGCCCGACGCACCCGCGACGGTCATCGCGTCGAGCTGAGCTACGACGCGCGCGGTCGGCTCGAAAAGCTTCGCGACAGCCGTGGGCGCACGGTGCTCTTCGATCACGACAGCCGTGGACGGCTGACCTCGATCAAGCTGCCGACGGCCCACGACCGAGGTTGGATCACGCACCGCACCTTCGAGTACGACGCGGCGGGCGACCTCGTGAAGGTCACGGACTCGCAGCGGCACGCGTGGCGCTTTGAGTACGTCTCGCACCTGCTGGTGCAGGAGACCGACCGCGCCGGAGTGTCGTTCTTCTTCCAGTACGACGGCCACGGTCCGTCCGCGAAGTGTGTGCGTACATGGGGCCAGGGCGCGCCCGACGAATCCGGAAACGTCACGAACGGTCTGTACGACCACGTCATCCACTACGACTCTCGAAACAAACGCACCATCGTCGAAAACAGCCTCGGTGAATCGACGGTCTACGAGATGGACGAGGCGGGGCAGGTCGTCGCGGTGATGGACGCGATGGGCGGCAAGACCCGCTACGCGTACGACGATCACGGTCACTGCACGATCGAGATCGATCCGCTCGGACACACCACGACACGCGTGTTCGACACGCGCGGAGACCTCGTGGTGCACGTCGCTCCCGACGGCGCGACGAGCCGGCTCGAGCGCGACACGCGTGGACACCTCCGACGCTTCGTCGATCCCGTCGGCGCGGAGACGCGCTTCGTGCACGACGACGCGGGTCGCTTGCTCGCCCGCGTGCTGCCGGACGGAAGCCGCGACGAGTACGAGTGGCGCGAGGGGTTGCTGACGGCGACGATCGATCCGGCGGGTCGTCGCACGCAGCTCCTCTACGGCAGCTCGAAGATGGTCAACGCGCTCCGCCTGCCGAACGGCGGGGTCGTCGCGTACCGCTACGACGAGCGAGGTCGGCGAACGCGCGTGGACGACGCCCGCGGTGGGCGCGTCGAGATGCGGTACGACACCGAAGACCGCGTCGTCGAGGTGATGAGCCCGACGGGCTTGCCGCGTAAAATGGCCTACGACGCCGAGGGAAACGTGGTGCGCGTCGAGGACGCCACGCGTTCGATTCGCTTCGCGTACGGCCACTACCACCGCTGCGTGCTGCGCGAAGAAGCCGGGGCCACGCTGCGCTTCGGCTACGACACCGAAGACCGGCTCGTGCGGGTGCAGAACGAAGCCGGCGAAGCGTACGTCTTCGAGCTCGACGCCGCGGGCCGCGTTCGCGCCGAGACGACGTTCGACGGCGGTCGCACCGTCTACCTGCGTGACCTCGCGGGCCGCGCGACGCAGCGCATCGCACCGAGCGCGCGCACCACGAAGCTCACCTACGACGCGGCCTCGCGACCCACCGAGGTCCGCCACTCGGACGGCAGCTTCGTGCGCTTCGAGTACGACGCGCGCGGCGGGCTCGTCCGAGCCGAGAGCGAAGGCGCCGACGTCCGCCTCGAGCGCGACGTGCTCGGCCGCATCGTGCGCGAGAGCCAAGACGGCGGCGC
>JALOQC010000643.1 GCA_025453555.1 Myxococcota bacterium
ACCGCGACCGCGACCGAGCCAACACCGACGAGAGCACACACGCGGACGACTCCGTCAGGGCACGGCGACGCGAGGGCGCCGAGGTCGGAGCCAACGCGTGGCGCGACGCGTTCACCCGAGGTCGTTCCGAACGTGCCGACGCACCGACCGACCCCCGTCATCGACCGCGACAACCCTTTCGAGGAACCATGAGCCGTCTCGCCGTTCGTTCATTCGTCGTCTGGGTGACGCTGCTTCTGGGCGGAGAGACGGTCATCGGTCAGGACGCCGACACCCGCGGCGCGGCTCGCGCTCGTTTCGAGCGCGCATTGCAGCTCTTCGACGAGGGGAGACATGCCGAAGCGCTCATCGAGTTCGAAGCGGCCTACGCGCTCTTCCCGGACCACCGCGTTCTCTTCAACGTAGGGAACGTCCACGAGGCGCTCGGTCGACCGGTCGAAGCGGTCGATGCATGGGAGCGCTACCTGCGCGAGGGTGGCGAAGGAATCCACGTGGAGCGTCGACTGCTCGTGGAAGCTGCGCTCGCGCGGCAGCGCGCGCGCATCGGCAGCGTGACCGTCGTCACCAACGTCGAGGGGGCGCGCTTGGAAGTCGACGGCGTCGAGGTCGCGACCCTTCCGTCGAGCACGCCACTGCGGCTCGCCATCGGGACCTATTCGATCGGCGTGCGAGCCGCCGGTCACGAGCCCTCGACACGGCGCGTGACGGTGGCGGGCGAAAGCAACCAACGCATCGAGGTCCTCCTCGAGCGACGTGCGACGGAGGTCGGTAGCCTGCGCGTGACGGGGTCCACGCCAGACGTTCTCGTCCGTGTCGATGGGCGAGAGGTCGGTCGGACGCCGTTGCGGGAGACGGTCGCGGTGCCGCCAGGGATGCGGCTCGTCGAGGCGTCGCGACCGGGATACCTGACCTTTCGCGAGACGGTGAGCGTCGAGGTCGGTCAACAGAGCGACGTCGTGGTGCGGATGGAGCTCGATCCGGAGGCCCTACCCGAGCACCTCGGTCGTCTCCGACTGCGGCTCCCCGAGCCCGGGCGGGTGACGTTGGACGGTCGAGAGCTGCCCTCGTTCGACGACGTGGTGGTTCCCACGGGGCCCCACGAACTGGTGGTCGAGATTCCGGGACGAGAGCCCGCGCGACGGCAGATCGTGGTGGAGGCGGGGGCCTCGTCGGAGCCTCGACTCGACTGGCGTTGGACGGTCGAAGAACGCGCCGCCCGGGTTCGTAGCGCGCAGCGAGCGCGGCGAGGTGGTGCGAGCGGCGCTGCGGTCGGGGGAGGCGTGCTGCTCGCCAGCGTGGCGACGCTGTTGTGGAACGGTGCACGCGAGGATGAGCTCGCCGAGCTCCGACCGAGCTACGAAGCATGCCTGCCGAGCTCCGGCCTGGCATGCGAGGGCACGACCGTGAGGGAGGCGCGCCGGTACGAATCCCTCGACCGATCCATCGAGGTCGTCCGAGGAACGATGCTGGGGGCGCTCACCGTCGGTGCCGTGCTGATCACGATCGGCGCGGTGATCGCCGCTCGATCTCCGGGCGAAGCCGAGATCGACGCGGCGGCAGGCCGGGTGGAGCTCTCGCTCGGTGTCGGTCGCCTCGAAGTGACGGGCTCGTTCTGAAGACCAACCCTCGAGGAGGCATGTCGCCTGCCGTCCCGACCCGTGGAGCGACCCCACGCGACGCGGCGTTCGGACGTTACAACTGCGCCACGCTTCGGATTTCTATTTGTAAATACGAAGTAAATACGAACGTTTGCGCAATCGACGGCGCGGGCTATGACGCACGACGCGGTGCGTCGAGTGTGGTTGAATGCGCGAGCCGCCGAGTCCGCGTCTTCGTCGCTCCGCGCGTCGCGCCCGCGCCTGATGCCGCCGCTCTCCGAAGCCCGAAGGAGTCTCATGAGCACCTACTCGCTGTCGAACCCGCTCGCTCCTCCCGCTCCCTCCACCCACACCGGCGACGGCCCCTACGACCAAGCGCTCGCGCTCGGGCGTGAGCTGCAGGAGCGGCCCAAGCGCGGCGGCGGTCCGGACCGCGTGCTCGTGCAGCACGTGAAGTCGCGCATGACGGTCTGGGAGCGCATCCAGGTGCTCACCGAGTCCGAGCCGAACATCCTCTACCAGAACTGGGGACCGGGCCTCGACGGCGCGTCGCTCGTGACGGGCATCCTCAACGTGAAGGGCCGCGACGTCGCGGTGTACGGCCACGACTTCACGCTCCGCGCCGGCTCGATGGACGCCACCAACGGCGCGAAGCTCGCGCGCCTCATCCTGATGGCGGCCGACAAGGGCATCCCGCTGATCGGCATGAACGACTCCGCGGGCGCGTACGTCCCCGCGGGCGTCGGTGGCCTCGACGGATACAGCGAAGCGTTCTGTGCGCTCCGCAAGATCAGCGGCGTCGTCCCGAGCATCATGTGCATGTTCGGGTTCAACGCGGGCGGCGGCTCGTACCTCCCGCGCCAAGGCTCGTTCCTCATCCAGAGCGAAGGCACGTTCTTCGGATTGACGGGTCCGGGCGTCGTGAAGTCGGTGCTCGGCGAGGACGTGACGGCGGACGAGCTCGGCGGCCCGCGCGTGCACGGCCAGAGCGGCGTCGTGGATCTCGTCACGGGGGACGAGCTCGGCTCGCTGCGCACGGCGCTTCGGCTGCTCAGCTACCTGCCCGACAACAACTCCGTGAGCCCGCCCTTCTGGCCGACCTCGGACTCCATCGATCGCTTCACGCTCGACGAGGACATCCTCTTCCGGCGCACCTTCAACTCGCCGACGGGCATGAACTCGCCCTTCGACGTGACGCTCTACCTCCAGCAGATCTGCGACCACGGCGAGTTCTTCGAGCT
>JALOQC010000644.1 GCA_025453555.1 Myxococcota bacterium
ACGCTCGAAAATGCACCACATTTCCTCGGTTCGCGGACGCGGCGATCGACGCACGGCTGCCACGAATCACCTCACGGGAGGTCATGAGATGCGCTCTAGCGCAATCGCGGTCCTGGGTCTGAGCCCTCGTGATCGTGATCGTGATCGTGATCGTGATCGTGATCGTGATCGTGATCGTGGTCGTGGTCGGCGACGGGAATGGCGACGGGAATGGCGACGACGTGAAACGGCGACGACGGCGACGCGATCGGCGACGCGATCGGCGACGCGATCGGCGACGCGATCGGCGACGTGCTCGACGGCGCCCACGGCGTGACCGCTGGCTGAGCCATGCGCGCGAACTTCACGCGCTCGTCGCTTCACGGGAACACGAAGGGAAACGACACCGTGAAACTACCGCTCGGGCTCTGGAAGGGCGCGAGCCGGAGCCGACGCACCTCACGTGCGACGCACGACGCGGTCTCGGTCTCGACTCCCGTCACGCTCACCACGAGCACGTGGCCGCCGTTCGCGATCTCGGCGCGCGCCGTCGCGCGGGCGGGCGACCCCGGATGGCACGCACGCACGTGAGACGCGACCGCGCGCATCGCCGCGAGCACCTCTGCACGCTCCGGCGCCGCGCGGTTCGGATCGACGGCCCCCGTGGGCGCGATCTCGATCGGCGCGGACGTCGGAGCGACCTCCGGCGAGGTCGGTGTGATCTCCGTCGGCGTCGGCCCCGGCTGCGGCGGTGGCGTCTCCGTCACCGGCATCGGCCGCGTCACGAGGCCACGGTTCAGACGCGCCGCGCCGCCGATCGCCTCTTCGCTCGCGCGCAGTACCTGGTAGGTGACCGTGCTCGTCGCGCCCTCGCGCCCCCCACGTCCGTCCGCGGTCGAGAACCCCGACGTGCAGAGGTTCACGAACGTCGGCTCCCACGCACAGAACTGCACGTGCGCCACCACGCCCTGCACGTTCTGCTGCACCGAGAGGTCGTTCGGATCCTCGTACGCCCAACCCACCGGGCACTGGCGGCTCAAACGGAACCAGGACATGCGGCCCCATCCGTGCGCGGACGCGACCACCGCGACGCACTCGCCCGCCGCGAGCTCGACGCCGTCGAGCCGGACGTTCGAGCTCCCGTAGGTCGACCCGGTCAGCGGCCGCGTCTGCGGCGACGTGGCCTCCTCGAAGCCCAGCGCGCGCGCGACCTCGACCTCGCGCGCGTGCGCCGCGCGGGCGAGCTCGATCGGCACCGGTCGCGCGACGCGCGAGGAGCGGAACCCGTACGCGCCGAGCACCCCGGCGACGAGCGCGATCACGAGCGCGAAGATCAGCGGTCGCACGCGACGAGGCTCGCCCGCGGAAGGCGCGCGACGCAAGCGCCGCCGCCATGTGCTCCACGTCTCACGTACCGAGACGCACGGACGTGGGCGGGAGGCCTTCACGTGCCGCGCACGCGCGCGTCACTCGTCGCTCGGACGCTTCTTTCGTGGGTTCTCCGGGACTCCGTTCGGTGTCCCGAGCTCGTCCCCCTCACGCATCGCGGCCGCCGTCGCGCTCGCCCACGCGTGGTAGTCGCCCGCCTCCACGTGCGCGCGCGCTTCGGCGACGAGCTCGCCGTAGAACCAGAGGTTGTGCTGCGTGAGCAGGCGGTGCCCGAGGATCTCGTTCGCGCGCGTCAGGTGCCGGAGGTACGCGCGCGTGTACTTCGCGCAGGCCGGGCACCCGCAGCGATCGCAGATCGGCGCCTCGTCGTCGGTGTGCCGCGCCTGCCGCAGGTTCACGCGCCCGTGCCACGTCAACGCCTGCCCGTTGCGCGCGTTGCGGGTCGGGAGCACGCAGTCGAAGAGATCGACGCCCGCGCCGATCGCGTGCAGCAAGTCGTAGGGCGTGCCGACGCCCATCAAGTAGCGCGGCTTGTGGGCCGGCATCTCGTGCGCGACCCGATCGAGCAGGTCGTACATCACGGGGATCGGCTCGCCCACCGAGAAGCCGCCGAGCGCGACGCCGTCCACCGGCAGCGCCGCGATGTCGGAGAGGTGCGCCTTGCGCAGATCCTCGAAGGTCCCGCCCTGCACGATGCCGAAGCGCGCTTGTCCCGGCGCCGGCTCGCACGCGAGCGAGCGCTTCGCCCACTTCGTCGTGAGCGCCATCGTCTTCTCGATCTCTTCGCGCCCCGCGCCACCGGGCGGGCAGACGTCGAGCACCATCGCGACGTCGGCCGCGAGGTCACGCTGCACCTTCATCGAGACCTCGGGCGTCATGCGCTGGATCGCGCCGTCGAGGTGCGACTTGAAGGTGACTCCGTCCTCGTCGATCTTCCGCAGCGCGGCGAGGCTGAAGACCTGGAAGCCGCCGCTGTCGGTGAGCATCGCGTGTGGCCAGCGCATGAAGCGGGGCACACCGCCGAGCTTCGCCACGAGCTCCGAGCCCGGACGCAGCCACAGGTGGTAGGTGTTCGCGAGGATGATGCGTGCGCCGGTCGCCTCGACCTCTTCGGGCGCGAGGCTCTTCACCGTCGCGTGCGTGCCCACCGGCATGAAGGTCGGCGTCTCGATGGTGGCGCGCGGCGTCACGAAGCGCCCGCGGCGCGCGTGGCCGCTCGTGGCGAGCAGATCGAAGGAGAATCCGGAGGTCGGTAGCGTCATGACGTCTCGAAGCGGCACACGAACGAAAGAGATTCGACGACGGTCAAAAGAAGATCGACGGGCGAATCAAACACGAATCCCGCGAATCAACGAGGCGTCGCCGTAGCTGAAGAAGCGGTAGCGCTCGCGCACCGCGTACGCGTAGGCCGTGCGCATCGTGGCCTCGCCGCCGAGCGCGTACACGAGCGCGATCAAGGTCGAGCGCGG
>JALOQC010000645.1 GCA_025453555.1 Myxococcota bacterium
CTACACGGACCGAGAGTCCGTCTTCGTGCTGCCGACGTCGGGGGGGTGGCAGGTCGTTTGGACGACCGATCCCGTGAACCCCGCGCACCTCGTGCTCGGTCTTGCGGGCGACGCGGCGGTGATCGATGGCGGCCGGCCGGGAGGCGTCTTCGGCGACATCCTCGAGCCCGACTACATCCCCCAGGGCGGGTTGCCGCCCGCAGCCGGAGAGACGCTCACCCAGACCACTCTTCGCGGCGGGATGCCGCGGGCGGTGTGGGGCGCGCGCGACCGCTTCTGGGGCACCGATCCCGATGTCGAGCTCTCGGTGTGGGATCTCTTCCTCTCGACCACGTCGACTGCGTTTGCAGGCGTCGACATCGAGTGGAAGGACGGCGGCGACCCGAGCGGCTACGGCTTCGGCGCGACAGCGGACACGGCGCTCGGACGGATCCGCGTTCAGCCTGCGGGCGAGATCACGGGCGTGCGCGCGAGCTACCCGGGGCGCGACGTCGTGATCAAGGCGCGCCGCCTCATCGCGCGCGGCAACCTCGCCGACTTCCGCGACGGGCTCACGACGCTCGGGCCGGAGCTCGCGAACGCGGGCGCGATGCCATTCCTCACCACCGAGGACCTCGCCGACTGGCGCACGGTCGTCACGCAAGCCGCTGCCGGGCGACCCTTCACAACGCGCGTCTACAAGACCGCAGGCGAGGTCGATCTCGACGAGCTCCTCAAGCACGACTGCCGGCTGATCGGCGTCTACCCCGTGCTCGACGCCGACGGGAAGATCGCGCTCCGGCAGCTCCGCATCCCCACGGCATCATCGGCCGCGTCCTTCGAAGTCGACGCGAGCAACACGCTCGTCGACGACCAGCCGCCAGGGTGGGAGCGGAACGCGGTCTACGGGTCGATCAACCTCGTGAAGATCCGAACCTTCTACGACGTGATCGAGGAGAAGCACACCGGGCAGACCTACGTCATCAACGACATCACCGCACAGAGCGTGCGGAAGTCGCCGAAGGAGCTGGAGATCGCGCCGCTCTCGAGCGAGTCGATCCGCGACTCACGCGTGTGGAGCGCCGACTACGCGACGGAGGTCTCGCGCCCCGTGCTCTCGATCTTCGGGCGCCCCTACTCGATCGTGAAAGTTCGCGTGCCGTACACGCTGCTGACGACCGCGTTGTGCGGGACGATCGGGCGCATCACGTCGCATCGGATCCCGGACCCCGTTGTCGGCACCCGCGGCGTCACGCAGAAGGCCGGGCTTGTGATCGGCCGCGAGTGGGACCTCACCACCGAGCAGGGCACGCTCACCCTGCTCGTCGCCGACGCGCCGCTCGCGGGCTACGCGCCCTCCGTCTTCGTCAGCAGCAACACGCTCGTGTTGGGCACGACCTACGACCTCGTCGTGACGTTCAACGACCCGAGCGGCGCGAGTATGGCGCCGGCGGGCGCGGTGCTTTCCGACCTCTACGACGTCGGCTTCCGCCTCGAGCTCATCGAGTGGGACTCGACGTCGCAGACGCCGCAGGCATGCGTGATCGACGCGATCGACGACGGTACGTCGACCTTCCGCGTGACGTTCGGCAGCGCGCCCACGTTCACCGGCACGCGGTACCTGCGGCTTCGGTCCTACGACTCGAGCACCGTGCCCGAGGCGCAGCGCCGCTTCGCGCACTTCGCGGACGCCGACAACCAGCTCGACAGGGGCACCGACTTCGACCCAGCGCGGGAGTACGCCGGATGAGCTCGTCTCTCTTCAACGCGCTCGTGCGCACGGATTCAGGCGAGGTCGGCGACTACAGCGCCGACGAGGCCGCGCTCGCACGCGTGCTCGCGTCGAATGCGGCCCACCTCGCCGACCAATCCGCGCAGGTGATCGCCGCGTGGCGCGTGTCCACGTACCCCGTGATCCGCGACGAGGACGCCGCCCTCAACGAGCTCGGCATCGCGGCGTCGGACTACCTCATCTGGAGCTCGGCGCCGTTCCACGCGCGCTTCCGCCCCGATGGGCAGGGGTACCGGATCCGTCCGCGCGTGCTCGCGCGCACCGTCAACGGGAACGCGGCTCGGCTCCACGTGCGCATCGTCGGCACCGGCGAGGCGCCAGGCGCGCCCACGGGCAACGTGCGCGTGCTGGAGTACGCGTTCACGAGCACCACGGCGGCGTGGCTCACGAGCCCGACGGGCGGCGACGGAAACGGCAACGTGTACCTGCCGGACGCGGGCGGTGCGATCCGCGATCTCCCGACGCTCAACGAGCTCGGCGGGTCGCGCGTGGTGATGCCGTACACCGAGGCGCGGATCCAGCTCTGGGGCAATCCCGCAGGCGGGAGCACGGGCGATCGCATCGAGGTCCTCGGCTTCTACGCGGCGGAGTACATCGGCGAATGACCCTCATCCGACCCCCCGCGCTTCGAGCTTCCGTGCCCGTGCAGTTCCTGCAGGGCGGCGAACCCGTGGGCGCAGCCGAGTGGGCGCGCATCGCGGGCGAGCTGAACTACGCGGCGGCGTGCGGGCGCGTGATCGTGCCCTCGTTCAAGCCCGACATCGTGCTCGACACGGGAGACGGCGACGAAGAGTGGACGTTCTCGCTCTGGCTCGAGCCCGCCTACCAGGCGATCGAGTACGTCACGACCGCAACCTATCGCGTGAACACCAGCGGAACGAACCTCATCCGCGCCAACGGGAGCGGCACGCTCGACGTGCGCTCCCCCAAGATCAACGCCCGCACCACGAAGGGCGCGCAGTCTGCAGCGGGCGCTGCGGTCGACCTCACGATCGCGATCAAGGGAACGCAGGAAGCGGGGCGCGCGTGGGTCGACGGGATCCAAGTCGTCGAGCTTCCGCG